>NZ_JBJGEB010000002.1:0-302262 GCF_045062685.1 Neisseria oralis | reverse complement strand
GCTTCCTGCCTGATTCTTTCGGCAGAACCATCCAAACGGTTTGACGAAGAATCCAATACCCGCTGTGCCTGCACCGCTAGCTGTTCGGCATTTTTCGCCCGCTTTTCCGTTTGTCCCGCCAAGGTCAGCACATTGGCTGCCAGACGGTCGATTTTCTGTTCCGAACCGTTCATCCTTCCCTCCTAACTGCGCGTCATCCGCATCACGGGCGCATCGTGCTGCATCTGTTCCAGCCGCGCGATTTCCTCCCACTCCTGCCGTTCATACAGTGCGGCGGCTTCCTGCTGCGTGCTGCGCCCGATGTCGGAAGTGAGCAGGCTGTCCAATGCGGCGTGCATTTTGTCGTCGTCATCCGACAGCAGGGCGGCGAAAGCATAATCGTTGTACTCTTCGAGAGATGCGTTTTTGGCCAAGGGGCGGGTGATGTCGGGTTTGCCTGCGTCGGTATAGGCTTCCTTCCCTGCATCGGGACGCGTGCCGTCGTTTTGCATCAGGTGCAGCATCCTGCTGTCGAACAGGGATTTCGGCGGCGGTACGCTGTTGATAATCTCCTTAATCCGTTCCTGCTCTCTGTCGTACTTCTCCAGACGGTTGCGGAGGATTTCGATTTTCTCTATCGGATTGGAAGTGGCAAATTTTGCGGCGGCAATCACGTTTTTCGAAGTTTCCACATCACCGCGGTAATCCTGAATCATAAACTTGTTTTCATCGGCAAGACGGCGGGCGCGGTCGTAATTGCGGTCGGAAAGGATGGAATCTTTACCGACGAAATTCAGCGAGGAATGCGCGGAACCCACGGAGGCTGCGGCAGCTCTGACGGCTTGAATCGCCATCGTGTTCTGTTGGTTGTTGTAGCCGTATTTCCTCAGCGGGCCAAGGTCGCCCTCGGTCGCCAACACGACAACCTTGCCGTAATGGGCATTGGCAGCAGAAACGACATCGGCGGCTTTGACGTAATTGGTTACATCGCCGCCGCCCTTGCGTACCCCGTGCATTCCGACCGCGCCGTATCCGTTAAAGGTTGCACCTTCATGCCCGAAGCGGTATGCCTGAATTTCGACGTGTGCGCCGCCGAGGGAATGGCCAACGTGGGTGATGGCAGGTTTAGGCAACTCAGGGTTTTTTCGATGAAATTCTTCTGCTTTTTCTATTGCTATACGCGTCAGTTTTTCCGAATCGGCAGCTTGATGGTTGGTACTTTTAGCAACCATGTTCCAGTCGGTATAGGCATCAAACCAATCTGTTGTCGGAGATTCCGTTCCTCTGTGGGCAACGATGATTTCGTTGGTTCGGACATCTTGGTACACCGTTCCTTGGTAACCTGTCGAACGGTTGTTATGTACGGCTAGAACTTTGTAATAGTTTCCTTCAATAAAAATAGGTTTATCATTAGGTTTTGTAACGGGACGAGTATTATAGGCATCTGCGGCAAGATCAGCCTGCTGCTGTCTGGTAATATTACTCATGGTTGAATCTCCTCAAGGGTTACGGTAATAGTGAACATTTCTTTATGTTTCTCAGCATCATAAATTTCAGGAGATACAATGCCGGAATCAACGGAGTCAGTGTAAAGAGTGCCATCTTCTTTTTTAGAGTAAGGATATGCCCATTTCCAATAATATTTAGTCAACGTTTTTTTCTCTATCAAATCATTGAAAATATCTCCAAAACTAAATCTAGTCTCTGATGGCTCTCCTGTTGCTTTAAAACCCAAGCCGAATCCCTCTATCTGCCAATGGCAGACACCTTCATTAAAGTAATTTTCATCCTGCATTGCATCAGTATAGACAATGGCTTCGTATTCAAACTCCCCTAGCTGGCGAACTTCAATTTCCAAATCTTTTTCCGGATTGGCAGCCACTCCTTCAATGCGATTAATAATATACGAGCAATTCCTTGCTCCATAACCTACACTCATGCTCCCCATCAATTTCAACGGCCCCGGCGCGTCGTTGATTTTAATCCTGAGGCGGTATGCCTGCTTGGGATGGGGGTTTAGCTGGAATCTTGCTTCGGTTTGTTCCTGAATACTCATGCTTTTCTCCGAACCGCCGCAGGCATTCAGGCTGAGGACTGAAAATACGGCAGCGGTCATTAATGCGGTCATCGGTTTCATCGGGTTTCCCTTCTTGGGACGGTAAAAGGCCGTCTGAAAATCTGTTTTCAGACGGCCTCAATTATAGCGGAAGTAATGTATAAGCGAATTTGTTGGCAGATTAACGGTAAAGGCACAGGTATTGCAGGCATGCAATATCGGTCTGCTCATGACGAAGCTCCTTTTGCCTGATTAAACCGAATGAAGGCATTGTCCCTTTTGGAATAGGCGGGATAAACCGTTTTTACTTGTTAGGGTTTATGAACGGGATTCATCGATAAAGGCCGTCTGAAAAGTTTTTATGAAGCCGAACTTTTCAGACGGCCTCTGATTGCAGATAGCTGATTCATTTATATCGATACATCACTTACCGTCAGCCATCATTTTCCCCGTTCCGCCGCTTCCCTGTCTTCTGCCGTAACCGAAGTCAGGCGGGCGAGGCGGGGGGTGAGCCATTGGCGCAGGTCGTCTGCCAGGCTGTAAAAGACGGGGACGAATACGAGGCTCAGGGCGGTGGAGACGATGAGGCCGCAGATAACGACGACGGCCATCGGGGCGCGGAAGGCGGCGCCACTGCCGCCTGCAAAGACGGAGGGCAGCATACCGGCGGCCATGGCGATGGTGGTCATGATGATGGGGCGGGCGCGTTCGGCTCCCGACCGGTAAATCGCCCGCGCGCGCGCCGTGCCGTGGCGGCGTTTTTCGATAATGAAATCAACCAGCAGGATGGAGTTTTTGGTTACGATGCCCATCAGCATCAGGATGCCGATAACGGACGACAAATCCAGCGCCGCGCCGTAAAGCAGCAGCCCGCCCAGCGCGCCGCCGAGCGACAGGGGCAGCGCGGTGATGATGGTAACGGGTTGCAGGAAGTCGCGGAACAGCAAAACCAATACCACCAGCACCATCAATACGCCGAAGCCCATCGCCATGCCGAACCGACTGAACATTTCGTTCATGTATTCCGCGTCGCCGTATTCGGGCGTACGGACGCCTGCGGGCAGGTTTTGCATAACGGGCAGCGCGTTTATTTGCGTCAAAACTTCGCCGATAGTGTGGCCGCTGTTCAGGTCGGCTTCGACGCTGATGCGCCGTTCGCGGTCGAAGCGGGTGATGGTCGCGCTGCCTGCGGCGTAGCGGATGTCGGCGACGGTGTGCAGGGGGACGCTGCCGCCGTTACTGGACGGAACGCGCAGGTTTTTCAGGGTTTGGATGTCGTTGCGCGCGTTTTCGGGCAGGGCGGTGCGGATGCTGATTTGGCGGTCGCTCAGGTTGTAGCGTGCGGATTCGGCATCCTGCCCGCCGATGGACGCGATACGCAGCAGGTTGCCCACTGCCTGCGGGGTAACGCCTGCGCGGGCGGCTTCGTCTGGCAGCAGGCGGATTTGCAGCTCGGGCTTGGGCAGCGGCTCGTTAATCTGCACGTTTGCCGCGCCTGCGATGCCCTGCATCTGGGTTTTCAGTTTGCGGGCGGTTTCCGACAGTTTGGCCGCGTCGTCGCCGGTCAGGATGATGTTGATGTCGCGCTGGGCGTTTTCGTTTTTGAAGAAGAAGCGGATGTCGGGCGTTTGTGCCAGCTCGCCGCGCAGTTTCTGCTCGAACGCGCTCTGGCTGATGTCGCGCTCGCCGTGCGCTTTCAGGCGCACCAGCAGTTCGCCTTTGGCGGTGTCGCTGTCGCTGCCTGCGGCGGCGTAAACGGCGTCCACTTCGGGATGGCGGCGGATGCCGTCTGAAAGCGCGTGCAGCGTGCGGTCGGTTTCCGCCAGCGTGCTGCCGGGCGGCAGGCTGACGGTAACCTGGCTGTAACCTACGTCGCTTTTAGGTATGAAACCCGTTGGCAGCAGCGGCAGCATGGCAAAGGATGCCGCCAGCACCAAACCGCCCGCCAGCATGGTGGTTTTGCGATGCTGCAATGCCCAGGTTAGAAGTTTCAGGTAGCTGCCCATAAAGAAGCCGTGTGTCCTTTCATCGGACGTTGCGCCTTTGTGCGGTTGCAGCAGGTATGCCGCCAACAGGGGCGTGGCCAGCCGCGCGGTCAGCAGCGAAGACAGGACGGCGGCGGACACGGTGATGCCGAACTGGCTGAAATACTGCCCCACCACGCCGCTGATAAAGCTCACGGGCAGGAACACGGCGACGATGGTTCCCGTAATCGCCACCACCGCGAAACCGATGGCGTCGGCGGCGTCGATAGCAGCCAGAAACGGGCGTTTGCCCGTCGCCAGATGGTTTTCGATGTTTTCGATTTCGACAATCGCATCGTCCACCAGAATGCCGACGACCAAGGTCAAACCGAGCAGGGTAACGTTGTTGAGCGTGTAGTCGAAGGCATACATCACGACAAAGGCGGGCAGGATAGACAGGGGCAGCGCCACCGCCGCTACCAAGGTGGAACGCCAGTTGCGTAAAAACAGGAACACTACCAATACGGTCAGTAATGCGCCTTCCAACAGGGTATCAATCGCGGTGTCGTAGCTTTCGCGCGTACTTTCTACCGTGCTGAACACGTTTCGGATGCGGATTTCGGGATGCTGCTTCTGCAATTCCGCCACTGCCGCTTCCACGCCTTTGGCCACTTCGGTATCGCTCGAACCTTTGGCGCGGAACACGTTGAACCCGACCACCTCGCGGCCGTCGAGCCGTGCGCGGCTGCGGATTTCGGCGTGGCCGTCTGAAACATAGGCCAATTCGGAAAGTTTGGCGCGGCGGCCGTCTGAAAGCGCAATCGGCGTATCCGCCAGCGCGTCCACGCCTTTGGCACTTGCCAGCACGCGCAGGTTCAGTTCCGAACCGCCCTGCATGGTGCGTCCTGCCGGAATGTTGGCATTGGTCTGCGTCAGTTGGCTGTTCACCTGGTCGGCGGTGATGCCCAAGGCTTCCAAGCGGTCGGGGCGCAGTTGTACGGTGATTTCGCGTTTGCTGCCGCCGCTGCGCACCACTTTCTGCACCCCCGGCACCGCCAGCAGACGGCGGCTGACGGTGTCGTCGACAAACCACGACAGGGCCGCCGCATCCATTTCTGGCGATTCCAGCGTGTAGTAGCTCAACGCGCCGCCTTCCACCTCCACGCGTTCCACCAGCGGCTCGTCTATGCCCTGCGGCAAATCTGCGCGTATTTGGGTAACGGCGTTGCGTACATCATTGACGGCGCGGTCGGTGTCGGTGCCGAGACGGAATTCCACCGTGGTCACGGAGATGCCGTCTGAAATTTCGGAAGTGATGTGGCGCACGCCCGCCATACCCGCTACGGCGGTTTCCACCTGCCGCGTTACCGAGTTTTCCATTTCGTCGGGCGACGCGCCGGCGCGGCTGACGGAAACGGTAACAATCGGGAAGCTCACATTTGGAGTGGCATTCACCGGCAGCCGCAGGAAGGAAAAGATGCCCATCACGGTCAGCAGCAGGAACAGGACGATGGTCGGAATCGGGCGGCGTATCGCCCAAGAAGACAGCTGCATGGTTATTTTCCTTTTTCTTCAACCGCTTTGACGGTGTCGCCCTCGTTCACAAACGCCGAAGCGCGGCGCACCACCGCGCGGCCGTTTGCCAGCCCCGACACGATTTCCACCATGCCGCCCTGTTTGCGCCCCGCCGTTACCGCCACGCGCGACACGCGCCCGTTGCCGTCTACCGCCAGCACCGAAGCCTTGCCCTCGCTGTCGAACGAAACCGCCGTTTCGGGCAGGGCTGCGGCGGCACGATAGGAAGGCAGGCGGATATTCGCTTCGCCGTAGGTACCGGTATAAAGGCCGTCTGAACGCGCCAGCGTAATCCGTACTTTGCCCAAACGGGTCGAACTGTCGATTTCGGGCGGCACCAGCCGCACCGTGCCGCCGACCGCCTCGTTTCGGCCGCGCACGGACACTTGCGCCCGCGCGCCGTTTTGTAGCAGCGGCAGTTCATCCGCGCCCGCGTCCGCCGCCAGCTCGACCGTGCCGTCTTTAATGATGTGGAACAGCGCGTCCGGGCCGGTGAGCGCGCCCGCTTCGGCGTTGCGTTTGGCAATCACGCCGTCGGCGGGCGCAACGATTTGCGTTTTGCCGCGCTGGTTGCGGCTGTCTTTAAGCTGCGCCTGCAACTGGGCAATGTCTGCCTTTGCAGCTTCCACATTCGCCGCCGCCGTGGCCGCCGCCGATTTTTGCTGGTCGAGTTCCTGACGGCTCAGCGCGTCCGCTTCCGCCAGCGGCCGGTAGCGTTTCAGCGTTGCCGCCGCTTCCGCCGCCGCGGCCTGTTGCGAACGCAGTTGCGCTTTTGCCCGTGCCAGTTGCGCTTCGGTTTGGCGCAGTTGCGAATCCGCGTTCACGTCTTCCAGTTGCGCCAACACCTGCCCGCGCTTCACCGTATCGCCTGCGTCAGCATACACCGCGACAATCTTCAAACCTTGCAGGGGAGTGGACACGGCAATGTCTTCGCGCGCCGAAAGCGTGCCGGACAAACGCAGCGTCTGCGCCATATCGGCAGGCGCGGCGCGGACGACGGTAACGCGTAGCGGTTCTTCCTTCTTGTCTTCCGGCGCGCCGCCGCAGGCGGCAATCAGCAGGAGGGGGCTAATCATCAGCAAACGCAAAAGCATCGGATTGAGGGACATTTGTGTTTCCTTAGAAAACGGTTTCAGACGGCCTGTTCGTTCCATTCGTAGCTGCATTGCCAGCAACACAGGCGGTATTCGACAACATGGCGGCAATACAGAAAACAGCAGCGCGGACAAATCAGATAACGGAAAAGGGTAACGGACATCATGGTCGGACCTGCTTATGGTTGATTCTAACTATAAATAGGACCTTTCAACCACCGTTATTCCCATTTGGTCGGGAACAACGGCAACAAGGCCGTAGGTCTTATGCCTTTCAGACGACCTCTGCGGAAATATTCAGAAGCGGTACATCAACCCCGCCGTGCCTTCGACGCGGTATTTGCCGTCGTTCATCGGGCTGTTTTTCACGGTGGAAGGCAGCGCTTCGGCCAGTACGCCGGTAAACGCGCTGAATTTCGGCGTGAAGCTGTATTGCGTTTCCAAACCGATATAAGGATTGACAGAAGATTTGGGCTGATAGGCGTTCAAGCCGCTGCGGCGGGCTTCGTCGGCGTTGATGCCGTAGTAGTAGCGGTTGAATTTTTTATCCGAATAAGACACGCCGACGGCGGGTTTGACGAGTAATTTAGGCGTGGGCTGCCAGAAATAGCTGTATTGCGCCTGCGCCTGCATTCCCTTGTTCGTACCCGAAACATCGTGCGACACCTGCGTTTCCAGATTGCCGTAGGGGCTGTACAGGTTGTAGGAAATATCCGCCATCACCGCGTTTTTGCGGCGGTCGAGCCGCTTTAGGCGCGCATCGTCCGAATCGCCCGGTTTCAAGCCGTAATCGCGCAGGTAGGTCGCCCCCAGCAGCACTTCCTGCGACTGGTCGGCGGAAGTGTAGAGTTTCACGCCGGCCGACAGTCCGCGTATGTAAAACCGCTTCGTTTCAAGCTGAACCAGCGGCGCAACCGTCCAGTCGGCGGATTTGCCCCGATAGCCGCTGTCGGCATAACCGCCCGCCACACCGACCGAGAATTCCGTTTTCTGCGGCTCCTGCCGAAAATCTTCCGCATACACGGATGGCGCGTGCAGCAGGCACAGGTATAAAGAAGATAACACTCCGGTTCGAACGATATGTTTCATAGAGTCTCCCAAAAAAGCGTATAGGTCGTCTGAAAAGTAAGAAACCCGATTATAGTCCTATTTAGGACTGTTAATCAACAGGACAATAAAACCCCGTGCTACAATTACGGCATATCCCAAAAACAAGGAACATCATGGAAAACGCAAACAGCCGATTCGACCCGTCCCAAGGCATCGACCAACTCGGCAGCTTACTGACCGGCATTTATGATCAGTATGAAAACTGGGCAAAAAGCAAAGGCCTCAACTACACCGTATTTGCCATCCTGTATTTCGTGTACTACCGCGAACACTGCACCCAAAGCGACATCTGCGCCTTTTGGGGCTTCGCCAAACAAACCGTCTCCACCCAGTGCAACGAACTGTTGGACAAGGGCATACTCAGCATCGTGCAGGACGACGGCAACCGCCGCCGCAAAATCCTGACCCTGACCGAACAAGGCCGCGCCTACGCCCGCCCGTTCGTCGAACCCGTCCGCACCGCCGAAACCGCCGCTTTCCAATCGCTGGGCGAAGAATTGGGGCGGAAACTGGTGGAAGGCACGGAAAAGTTCTACGTTGCCTTAACCGCCGCTTTGACAGGATCGGACAAAGATAAGGCCGTCTGAAAACGGCAAACTATAAAAAACGCCTGTTTGAACGGATATTCAAACAGGCGTTTTTCGCTTGGTGCGGTTTTCAGATTATCAGATTCATCAAACCGAACTACGTTTATTGTTCTGCCTTGATCTGTCGTGTTCCTTTCGGTGCATGTCCGAAATAGCGTTTGTACTCGCGGCTGAACTGGCTGGGCGATTCGTAGCCGACTTGATAGGCAGCATCGGTTACGGCGAAGTCTTCTTGGGAAATCAAGCGCTTGGCTTCCATCAGACGCAGGGATTTTTGATATTGCAGCGGTGAAAGGCTGGTGATTTTTTTAAAATGGCTGTGAAAGCCAGATAATGACATGCCGCTCAGATTTGCCAACGTTTCTACGGAAATAGTTTCGCTGAAATGCTGTTGCAGATAATGAGTCGCTTGGGCGATTTTTTGCGTATGCGATCCAAGGCTTACCATAGCTTTAAGTTTGCCTCCTTGCTCGCCTGTAAGCAGTCGATAGTAGATTTCTTGTTGGATAAGCGGTGCAAGGAATGCAATATCTTTTGGATTTTCGTGCAAGAACAACAAACGCTCCACAGCATTTTTAAGTGATTCGTCCAACTGCCATTGCGCAAAACCTTCATCGCTTTGCTTGGCATCGGCAGCCAAGCTTAGATTTGCCAACAAAATCATGCCGACAGCCTGAACATCAATCTTCATCGACATCACGACAAAAGGATTTTGCGGCTCGGCATGTTTAATTTCGCCGCGCATCGGTACATTGACGGGGCAGAACATAAAATGTTGGCTGTCAAAACGGTAACATTGTTCGCCCAGCTGTATTTCACGTTCGCCGCTTAACACGATGCAAATGCTCGGTTCTTGAATAACACCTTCGTAGCAAAACGGCCGATCGGCATGGCGAATCACCAAGCCTTCAATCGGAGATGAATAGAGTTCGTTATGCGGAATAACCTTTAATAAGCGATCTAGCGTTTCAGCTGAAAACATAAATTTGTAGAAATAGGCAAGTAATTTGGAGGAATCATATAACACTTCCTCCTGCCGTTCAATATAATGAACTCACTTTCAACGGCAGTACGCCAAAACATTTAACCAATATTGAATTGAGGACAATATTATGAAAATTTTCTACAAAACATCAGCAACAGCAACCGGCGGACGTGATGGTCGCACCCAAGTGGACGACGGTTCAATCGGCTTTGATTTGGTTTCATTCCAAAACGAAAGCGGCAAGCACGGTACAAACCCCGAGCAGCTTTTTGCCATGGGCTATGCTGCCTGCTTTGATAGCGCGATGAACCATGTAGCACCGACACTCGGCTTGAAACCAACAACATCTTCCACCACTGTCGGCGTGGGCATCGGTCAGAAAGCAGATGGCGCATTCGGTTTGGATTTGGATATCACCATCACTGTCGCCGGCTTGTCTGAAGAAGACGCACGCAAGCTCATCACCCGCGCGCACGAAGTCTGCCCATACTCCAACGCCACGCGCGGCAATGTGGATGTGCGCCTGCATGTGAATGTGATTCAGTCGTTTGATTTGTAAGTATTAAAAAGCCGTCTGAAAAATCGGTTTCAGACGGCCTTGGCTTTTATTTTTTAAAGATACATGCCTACTTCGCGGCTTTGTTGCCTTCCACAATTTTCAGCCCCGCTGCCACCAGGCTGCCGATTTCGGCGACGTTGGCGGGCATAATCAGCGTATTGCCTTCTTTGGCCAGGTTGCTGAACGCGGCCACGTATTGTTCGGCCACTTTCAGGTTGACGGCTTCGTTGCCGCCCGGCGTTTGCAGCGCGGTTGCGATTTGGCGGATGGCGTCGGCGTTGGCTTCGGCCACCAGCCGCAGGGCCTCGGCTTCGCCTTGCGCGCGGTTGATGCGGGCGACTTTTTCACCGTTGGACGCATTGATGGCGGCCTGCGCTTCACCTTCCGACTGCTGGATTTCCGCTTCGCGCTGACCGCTGGCCAGGTTAATCTGCTCGATTTTGCGGCCTTCCGATTCGGCGATGCGGGCGCGTTTTTCGCGTTCGGCGGTAATCTGCGCCTGCATGGCGCGCAGGATTTCCTGCGGCGGAACCAAGTCTTTGATTTCGTAGCGCAACACTTTCACACCCCACGACACGGCGGCTTCGTCCAGCGCGGCGACGACGATGCTGTTGATTTCGTCGCGTTCTTCAAAAGTTTTGTCCAGTTCCATGCGGCCGATGACCGAACGCAGCGTGGTTTGCGCAAGCTGGGTGATGGCCATGATGTAGTTGCTGGAACCGTAGGAAGCGAGTTTCGGGTCGGTTACTTGAAAATAGATGATGCCGTCGACGGTAAGCTGGGTGTTGTCGCGGGTGATGCAGACCTGGCTGGGCACGTCCAGCGGGATTTCTTTGAGCGTGTGTTTGTAGGCCAGGCGGTCGATAAAGGGAATCAGGATGTTCAGGCCGGGGTTGAGGATTTTGTGGAAACGCCCCAGCCGCTCGACGATATAGGCTTCCTGCTGCGGTACGACGATAAACGATTTGAAGCCGAACACGATAACGGCGATGAGAATCAGAAAGGGAAAGCTGTATAAAAGTTCCATTTTGTCTTCCTTGTTTGAGATTAATGCGGTTGGATCAACAGGATATTGCCGTTTTTACCGGTAATCACTGCGGTTGAGGCCGTCTGAACGGGCTGCTGCGAAGCCTGCGCCTGCCAGCGCGTACCGCGGTAGGACACTTCGTACATATCGCCGTGCAGATGGCGCACGACTTGAACGCTTTGCCCGATGTCCAAATCGTCCGCCGCGGCTTCTTGCGCGCGCAAACGGCTGCGCTGCTTCAGCCTGCCGTGCACCAGCCAGATACCCAGTGCGGACAACACTGCCGCCGTCATGATGGAGATTCCCGTGCTGTCCGTCAGTCGGTCCGCCAGTCCCGCACCGAACAAAGCCGCGCTGACGACCAGCAGGTAAACCGTACCGGTAAACAGTTCGACAATCAATACGGCTGCTGCTGCGATAAACCAAATGGTCATAGCGTCTCCTTGCGTTGGTGTAATTCAGAATGCAGATTTACATGATAATGGTTATCGGGCAATAAATGAAGCGTTGCGGCGGGATGGGCGTGATTTTGCCGTAACGGTGCCGGATGGCAGGCGCCGCCCGGCGATTATGTAAGACAAACAACGTATGAATTCCAATACCGTTTGGCTATAATAAGGCCGTCTGAAAGTAATTTTATAAGGAAGAAGGCGATGAAGAAGAAAATTCCGGTGCTGATGTTGGCCGTGCTGCTGGCGGCCTGCGGAGGGAAATCCGACACTGCCGCGTCTCAGGCCGATACGGGGCTGCCGCCCAAGCCGTCGTTTAAGGTGAAGTTTATCGATTCGACGGTAACGCAGGGGCTGCCTTTGGGTAAGGCGTCCGAGGATAAGACCAACGACGGGAAAAAGCGGCTGAGTTACGCGATTGAGGGCATGGATGCGCAGAATGTTTTGGAAGTCATCGGCAACCGTCCCGAAGATTTGGAAGTGGTCAGCGGCAGATGTATGCAGACTGACGGGCAGGGCGGGAAAATCGGTTGGACGCGGGACGGGCGCTGCCGTGCGCTGTTTACGAAACTGGTTGCGAACGTGGCGGACGATGCGGACAAGCTGACCGATTATCTGGTCGTTCATGCGGGGCTGCTGCCTTATCAGGCAGGGCGCTCGGGTTATGCGGCCGTGCAGAACGGGCGTTATATTCTGGAATTGGACAGCGACGGGCTGTTTTTCTTTCGCCGCCGCAATATTTGACGGTTCGGTTTCAGACGGCCTCTCGAGAAGGGCGGGATTGAAAATTCCCGCCTTTTCTTTTTTTCTTTTGGAACGGGCCTTGGATTTTTACGAACCGTTTTTTCCGTCGGTATGGCGTTTGAGCGCCTGTTTGCGCTGGTACCAGCGTACCAGGGCGAATTTCAGCCGCAGTTTGACGTCGTAGCCGACGGAACCCGCCCCCAATATGAACAATACCGCCGCTACGGGCAGGGCGAAGTGGTGCCCTATTTTGTGATAACCCCATGCGCCGATGACGCCGCCGAGCAAAAACGCCCACATCAAGCCGCTCAACAGCCACATTTTGGGTTTGTTTACATGCACATGCGGCAGATGCGGATGGTGCGTGCGTGAATAGTAGAGGGCGCGGGAAATTTCGATGCCCAAATCGGTTGCTGAGCCGGTCATGTGTGTCGAACGAATCGCCCCGCCCGACAAAAGCGTGATGACGGTATTGTGCATCCCCATGATGAAACACAGTAGAAACAACGCCAAAGACGGAATGATCAAATCGGCTTTGCCGAAATCCCACTGCAAGGCCGTTATGCCGAACAGGCCGAATACCAGCAGATAAAGCGCTTCCAGCCACATGGAAAATCCGAAGCTGCCGCGAAAGCGCTTCTGCTGCGTCCACAAAATCACCCATCCCGAATGCGCCGCACCGGCCACAAAGCAAAAGACGCTTACCAAAGCCACGGCGGCCGTCGTCCATTGGTGCAGATACAGCGTATCGGCCAGCAGCGACATCGAACCGGTAACATGCGACGTATAACGTGCGAATGCGAAAAAGCCGCCCGCGTTAATCGCTCCGGCCAGCAGTGCCATGATATAGCCCAAGCGGCGGAACCTCGCATCGGAGATATGGTGTTCGTGCAGATAAGGCCGGTCGGCCTGCCAGAACGGCGGGTGGTGCAGGCGTTCGTGCCGTAATTTGCGGCGGCCGGTCGTGGCGTTCCGGTCGGATTGGCTTTTGTTGCTGTGCATTTCTACGTTTGTCCCTCTTGCATATTCCGCAGCTGGCCCTTGCCGGTTGGGGATATTTTTATTTCCGTATGTCGATTGAGGCCGTCTGAAAAGGAAGGGGATAATGTGCCGGATCGCCGGTAGTATCGTTCATGACGGTTTGTGCCTGATTTCCCAACACTGATGGATTTTCTTGTTGCGGAAATCGTCGGGAACGGATTGTTTGGAAATGTCTTTGACGGCGTATTGTTCCGATACCGAATCGTCCAAGACGAAGCTGCGCAAGTTGTTGGAGAAGTACAAAAGGCCGTCTGAAGCGAGCAGATTCATCGCGCCGACTATGAGTTTTTGGTGGTCGCGCTGGATGTCGAGGATGTCGAGCATCTTTTTGCTGTTGGAGAAGCTGGGCGGATCCATGACGATAAGATCGAACTGTTTGCCTTCGGCGGCGGCGTTTTGCAGGTATTGGAACACGTCGGCGCGGACGATTTTGTGTTGTTCGGGGCTGATGCCGTTGAGTTCGAAATTGCGTTTCGCCCAATCGAGATAAGTATTCGATAAATCAACGGTTTCGCTGGACGTTGCGCCGCCGGTGGCTGCATAGACGGTGAAGCTGCCGGTGTAGGAAAACAGGTTGAGGAAGCGTTTGCCCGCTGCGGTTTCGCCGACTTTTTTGCGCGTGTTGCGGTGGTCGAGAAAGAGGCCGGTGTCGAGGTATTTGTCGAGGTTGACCCAAAATTTGCGGCCGTTTTCGGTGATGACGAAATCGTCGCCGGTTTTGCCGGTTTTCTCGTATTGCTGCAAGCCTTTTTGGCGTTCGCGGCGCTTGAGGTGGATTTGTTCGGGCGCAAAACCGGTAACGAAGGCGACGGCTTCCAATACTTCGGCAAGCCACGCTTCGTATTCTTCGGGCTGCATCAGCCAGCCGGTATCGTATTCCTGAAGGTGGATTTGGTCGCCGTAAACATCGACGGCGAAGGGGAATTGGGGGATGTCGCGGTCGTAAATACGCCAGGCTTCGATGCCGTTGCGTTTCGCCCATTTCATGAGGTGTTTGATGTTTTTGCCCATGCGGTTGGCGAAGGGGGTGATGTCGGTCATGGTTTCAGACGGCCTGAATGAGGATTGGGAAGGGTTTGAATTTTAACGCACTTGATGCCTTTTTGCTTGACCGTTATCCATAAAATCTATATTATCCGCCGTTCGCCTTTTTATACGAAGCCATCGTCTTCCAACCTAAACCGCCGTTTCGGGTGCGTTTCTTTTATTGCTTGCTGATTTGTCAAGCCTTTCTATGCAGGTTGTCGTCGATGTTAACCACAAGCAAGATGCTTGCGACAACCCTGTAACTTCACATTTCCCGTATCGTTACTTTCCTTTGCTTCAGGTCGTCTGAAAACCGTTCAGACGTGCGCGTTGTTGTCTCTTTAGGATAGCCATGTCTATTAAATTTGCCGATTTGAACCTTGATAAAAACATCTTGTCCGCCGTTCGCAGCGAGGGTTACGAAAGCCCGACGCCGATTCAGGCGCAAGCCATTCCGTTTGCTTTGGAAGGCCGCGACATCATGGCTTCGGCGCAAACCGGTTCCGGCAAAACCGCCGCCTTCCTGCTGCCGACTTTGCAGCGGCTGACCAAACGCAGCGAAAAACCGGGCAAAGGCCCGCGCGCGTTGGTGTTGACGCCGACCCGCGAATTGGCGGCGCAAGTTGAGAAAAACGCGCTGGCGTACGCCAAAAATATGCGCTGGTTCCGCACCGTCAGCATCGTCGGCGGCGCATCTTTCGGCTACCAAACCCGCGCCCTGAGCAAACCGGTTGACCTGATTGTCGCCACGCCGGGCCGTCTGATGGACTTGATGCAAAGCGGCAAAGTCGATTTTGACCGTTTGGAAGTGCTGATTTTGGACGAAGCCGACCGTATGCTGGACATGGGCTTTATCGACGACATTGAAACCATCGTCGAAGCCACCCCGACCGACAGACAGACTTTATTGTTCTCCGCCACTTGGGACGGCGCAGTCGGCAAACTGGCGCGCAAACTGACGAAAAACCCTGAAATTATCGAAGTCGAGCGCGTGGACGACCAAGGCAAAATCGAAGAGCAGCTGCTGTACTGCGACGATATGCGCCACAAAAACCGCCTGCTCGACCACATCCTGCGCGACGCCAACATCGACCAATGCGTGATTTTCACGTCCACCAAAGCCATGACCGAAGTCATCGCCGATGATTTGTATGAAAAAGGTTTCGCCGCCAACTGCCTGCACGGCGACATGCCGCAAGGCTGGCGCAACCGCACGCTGATGGATTTGCGCAAAGGCCGCTGTAAAATTTTGGTTGCCACCGACGTTGCCGCACGCGGTATCGACGTGCCGACCATTACCCACGTTATCAACTACGATCTGCCGAAACAGGCGGAAGACTACGTTCACCGCATCGGCCGTACCGGACGGGCAGGGCGCACGGGTATTGCGATTACCTTCGCCGAAGTGAACGAATACGTCAAAGTACACAAAATCGAAAAATACATCGGCCGTAAATTGCCTGAGCTGACCGTCGAAGGCATGGAACCGACCCGCAAGCGCAAATCCGCAGGCGGCAAGCCGAAAGGCAAAGGCGGCTGGGGCGACGGTAAGAAAACCGGTTTTAAAGCGAAAGGCGGCGGATTTAAGAAAGGCGGCGAGGGATTCAAAGCCAAACGCAAATCCGGCAGCGGAAGCGGCGGCAAGGGCGGATTCGGCAAAGCCTCCCGACCGGCGAAAAGATAATCGGCATTCGGTCAAACATTATTTCCGCGCAGGCAAACCGTGTTTAACCGCCCCGCTTGATAGGCGCTATTAAGGGCAGAGGCCGTCTGAAACAGGTTTTCAGACGGCCTTTCAGCGTTGTGCCATATGGTGGCGGTAGCGTTCGGCCAATCCGTAAAGAATCATCGCGGTCAGCCCCCAAATGTCGTGGTGCAGGTATGGCAGTGCAGGCGGGCGGATGGTTTGGCCGCGGTATTGCAGCGTGCGCGGACGGTAGTTTTGCGGGTTCAGCGCGGTTTCCAGCGGCAGATAAATGATTTCGGCCACTTCGTCCGGATTGGCGGTCAGATTCGGGCTGCCCGCATTCAACGCGGGAACGGGACGGACTTCGTAGCCCGAAGGCGAATAATGCGGCGGCAGGGCGGGGAAAGTCTGCCAGACGGCGGGATGGGTGCCGATTTCTTCCTCGGCTTCGCGCAGGGCGGTCTGTGCCGGCGTTACGTCGTGCGGTTCTTTTTTACCGCCGGCAAACGAAATCTGCCCCGTGTGCCGGCGCAGGTTGGCGGAACGCCTGGTCAGGATAATCTGCCACTGCCGCTCATGGAACACCACCGGCAGCAATACGGCTGCTTCCGTATAGCCGTCGGCGGCAAGGATTTGATTTCTCAGTTTTTCTTCTTCGCACGGATAAAGCGCGGCGCGGCTCAGGAATCCGGCAAGCTCGGTCTGGTTCATCATGGGTATAAAACGGCGGAAAACGGTTTGAATATAATATTACAACAGGTTTACTGTCGCATGAATCAACAAACCGCGCTTCATGTGATAAAGTAGCGGCTGGACTTCAGGCCGTCTGAAAACAGAAGGCGGCCTTCAAACAAAGGAAAGTTTTATGTTTTTCGCCAATGCCCGCATCCGTTCCGTTGCCGCCGCCGTGCTGATGCTGTTTACCGCCACGGCCTGCGCGTCCAACGATTCCGTCGCCAAAATCAAGACGCCGCAGGACATCAAGAAAATCGTGCAGAAAAAAAGCCGCTATACCCCGGAAGAAAGGGAAGTGGAGCAACGCCGGCGCATGGGCGTAATCGAACGCGCCAATACGGTATTTACCTTGCTCGGCGGCGAAATGGCACTGCAAAAGGGCGATGCGGGTACGGCGCTGGCTACCTATATGGTAACGCTCGAACGTACCAAAGACCCGGTCGTCGCGGAACGTGCGCTGGAAATGGCGGTGTCGCTGAACGCGTTTGAACCGGCGGAAATGATTTACCAGAAATGGCGGCAAATCGAGCCGGTGCCGGGCGAGGCACAGAAGCGCATGGGCTGGGTGCGCAATTTGATGATGGGCCGGGCGGACAAATCGCTCAAAGGTTTGGACGAGATACTGTCCCGCGCCGAAGAAGAACACGCCAAGCAGATTTTCCTGCTGTTGTCCCAAGCGGCGGTGCAGCAGCCCGACTTGGCTGCCAAGGGCGCGTCCCAAGTGCACAAAGCGGCGCAGAAATACCCCGATATGCCCGAAGCGTCGATAGCCGACGCGATTTACAGCGCGCAAAGCGGCAGCGACCGCCATGCGGTGTCGGCACTGCAAAATCTGGCGAAACTCGATTCGGAAATTCTGCCGCCGACCGCTCTGACGCTGCGCCTGGTGGCTCAGCGCAACCCCGAAATATTGAGCCGTTTCTTCAGGGATACGGATTCTAAAAAACTCTCGTCCGTGTGGCAGGAACTGGAAATCGCCACCCTGATTGCCAACAAGCAGCAGGACAAGGCCTACAAACGGCTGCACGAACTTCTGGCCGACAATCCGAACGCCGACTTATACATTCAGGCGGCCTATCTTGCAGGCAGCCGCAGGGAAGACATATCGGTCGTCAACGGTTATTTGGAAAAAGCCTACCGCACCGGCACCGACGAGCAGAAAAGCCGCGCCGCCGTTATCGGCGCGATGGGTTACGGCGACAAACGCGAGTTTAAAAAAGCCGAACGCTGGGTAAACCGGATTACCTCGCCGGAATATGTGTTTGACAAAGCCGTACTGAAAGCCTCGCTCCAAGCGGAGCAGGGCAACGGCAAAGCGGCACTGGCCGAAGCCAGAAAAGCGCAAAAACTTCCCGAACAGCAGGGGCGTTTCTTCGGCAGCAGCGATTTGCAGCGCGCATATCTGTTCGCCCTGTCGAAACACGGCAACGCGCAGGAAGTATTGTCCGAACTGAACGCGCTGGCCGCCAAAGCCGCCAAAAAGCCCGATGCGGACAAACTGCTGCCCGACATCCTCTACCAACGCGCGCTGGTTTACGCCGATCTGCTGCATCAGCCCGATAAAGCCATTGCCGACCTGCGCCGCTATCTGAAGCTGAATCCCAACAGCGCGGCCGGCATGAACGCGCTCGGCTATACCATGCTGATTTCGCGCCAGTCCGGCATATCCGATACAGACGAAGCGTTCAAACTGATTCAGACGGCCTACAACCTCGATCCGGAGTCTCCGGCCATTAACGACAGCATGGGTTGGGCGTATTACCGTAAAGGCGATGCGCAAACCGCGCTGCCGTACCTGCAATACGCGTTCGGACGGTATCCCGATTCCGAAGTCGCCGCCCACCTGGGTGAAGTGTTGTGGCAGTTGGGGCAGAAGGAAGAAGCGAAAAAAGTATGGTTCGACAGTTTGGCCAAAGGCGGCGACGTCGCCGTACTGAAAAAAACCATGCGGCGTTTCGGTGTGGCGCTGCCTGCATCCAAACCCGCCAAGAAACCTGCCAAATAACCAACCCGAGGCCGTCTGAAAACAGGATGTCCCGTTTCAGACGGCCTTTGCGTCAGGAGTGAACATGAAATTCAAATTATGGCTGTCCGCAGCCGCCGTTACCGTACTGGCGGCGTGTTCCCAACCCAAGCTGCCCGAACAGGCAGACTGGTCGGAATCCGTCCAAGTCCCCGATTTTACCGCCGACGGCAGGCTGTCCGTAAAGGTTGAAGAAAAAGGTTCGTATGCCAATTTCGACTGGACGTACCAAAACCAAGTCCAGACCATCAGCATCAACACCCCTTTGGGCAGCACGTTGGGCCAGCTCTGCCAAGACGGGGAGGGCGTATTGGCCGTAGACAGCAAAGGCAAAAAATATCAGGCGCCCACGGCGGAGGAATTAAGCGGACGGCTGCTGGGTTACAACCTGCCCGTGCAGTATCTGCACATCTGGGCGAACGGCAAGCGAGTGGCAGGCGCACCTTATCAAATCGATTCGGAGGGGCGGCTGCAACAATTCCAATGGACGATTTCGCGCACACTCAAGAGCGACGGCAAACCGCGCGTTCTGCTGCTGGAAAGCCCTAAACTGACCCTGCGGCTGGTGTTTGACGAAATGAATTTCGCCAAAGACGCATCAGCACCGAAACAATGCGCCGCACGTTTCCGATAAGGCCGTCTGAATGAAGATACCTTCCCGTGCACAAGCGTTTTCCGCGCCGGCCAAGCTGAATCTCGACCTGCGCATCACCGGCAGGCGCAAAGACGGCTACCATAATTTGGAAAGCATTTTTTGCTTGGTAGGGCTGTACGACACGGTTTATCTGGCCGCACGCGAAGACGTGCAAATCGTGCTGCATACGCCGGTGGAAGGAATTTCCGCCGAACAAGATTTGACCTATCGTGCGGCCAAGACCTTGCAAACGTATACCCGCTGCGGCAAAGGTGCGGATATCTGGCTGGACAAGCGGATACCGACCGGCGGAGGGCTGGGCGGCGGAAGTTCGGATGCTGCAACCGTACTCATCGCGTTAAACAGCCTGTGGCAATGCCGTCTGAACCGGCGGGAACTAATTGATTTGGGGTTGAAACTCGGTGCGGATGTGCCGTTTTTCATTTTCGGGCGCAATGCTTTTGCCAAGGGCATAGGCGAGCAGCTAACGGAGACAGACATACCGAAACAATGGTACGTTATTGTCAGGCCGCCGGTGCATGTGGTAACCGCCAAAATTTTTTCCCACAAGGACTTGACACGAAATTCCGAACCCAGCATAATCCCATCTTTCCAGATGCTGCGGCCTTTCAGAAACGATATGCAAGCCGTGGTTTTTCAGGAATATCCCGAAGTACGGGATGCTTATTTGGAATTATCCAAGTATGGAGAGGCATTGATGACCGGTTCCGGTTCGTGCGTGTTCCTTGCATGTGATGGTTTGGATAAGGCCGAAAATATTTACCAGCAAGTTTCAGAGATATATGAAGCATATTGTGTCGAAGGGTTGGATATCCACCCGTTGCTTCATATGTAGCTGGATCAGTTGGGGAGTCGTCAAGCGGTTAAGACACTGGATTTTGATTCCAGCATGCGAAGGTTCGAATCCTTCCTCCCCAGCCAATCAGCAATCCCTATTCTTGGGGAGTCGTCAAGCGGTTAAGACTCTGGATTCTGAATCCAGCATGCGAAGGTTCGAATCCTTCCTCCCCAGCCAATTTTAATTTTCAATACCCTGTTTGGGGAGTCGTCAAGCGGTTAAGACACTGGATTTTGATTCCAGCATGCGAAGGTTCGAATCCTTCCTCCCCAGCCAATCAGCAATCCCTATTCTTGGGGAGTCGTCAAGCGGTTAAGACTCTGGATTCTGAATCCAGCATGCGAAGGTTCGAATCCTTCCTCCCCAGCCAATTTTAATTTTCAATACCCTGTTTGGGGAGTCGTCAAGCGGTTAAGACACTGGATTTTGATTCCAGCATGCGAAGGTTCGAATCCTTCCTCCCCAGCCAACCATATTTTCTGAATTCTTCCAATTTAAAAATCCTGTTTTCAAATAATCATAATTCCGCAAAGTTGCGGAAATTTTTTTATTTTGATGTTCCGTATATTCGGAAATTCAGAAAAATCAAAACCGTTCGGCCGGATAGTGTCCATGACAAGCGGGATGATAGAGTCAAACATGATTTGTCTGTTTCTTAGCATTTGCTGCATTTGAGGAAAATCCTGTTCAAATGCGGCATTTCGATTTCACATGCGTTTCCACGTTAGTATAATCAAACCGCTTTTTATCAGGATTTTTTCCTTTCTGCCAACGAGGAACGATTATGAAACTGACCAGCAAATTATTTTTCGCTTTGACGACAGCTGCGGTATTGGCCGCCTGCGGCAACAGCCAAAATCCGAATGAGGAAAGCAACCATTCGGGCGTGCAACCGGCGGCTGCCCAGATAGGTACGGGCACGCTGCATGAGGCTTGCAAAGCGTATTTAGAGCGTCGCGCTACGTGTTTTGCTAAAAAAGACAAGAAGCGGCTGGCTGAACATAAAGTCGAATACGGCAATATTGTACGCTCGTTTTCTTCTCTGCCGGCGGACGAGCAGGTTCGCCAGTGTATGAGCGCGAACCAGTCGTTCGACGATATCGCTAAAGAGTTGAAATGCGAATAAGAGATTGACTGAGAAATAAAAAAACTGCCCGAACCATGATTTCGGGCAGCTTTTTTATTATCCGTTTTCAGACGGCCTCGGCAAGTTCCGACGCAGTTTCAACCTGATGACCGCCGAACCATGCCAACTCGTCCCTCAGGGCGGCAACTTCGCCGATAACCATCAATGCGGGACGCGGGGCCTTTCCCGCTATATCAGGCAGATCTTTCAGACGGCCTGTCCGTACCTTCTGATTGGGCAGCGTACCGTTGGAGATAACGGCAACCGGCGTGTTTTCGCTGCGTCCGTGGCGGATAAGTTGGGCGGTAATTTCAACCGCTTTGAGCGTTCCCATATAAACGACCAGCGTCTGGCGGCTCAAAGCCAACGTGTGCCAGTCGGGTTCGCTGCCGTCGTGTCTGCTGTGGCCGGTAACGAACAACGCGCTTTGAGCACAATCTCGGTGGGTCAGCGGAATCCCCGCATAGGCTGTCGCGCCCAGTGCGGCGGTTACGCCCGGTATGATGCGGTAAGGGATTTTGGCCTGCCGCAATACCTGTGCCTCTTCTCCGCCGCGTCCGAAAACAAAGGGATCGCCGCCTTTAAGCCGTACGACGCGCCTGCCTTCCCGCGCGTAACGCACCAGCAGGCGGTTGGTTTCTTCCTGTTGGACATGGTGCGCGCCGGCCCGTTTGCCGACGCTGATTTTTTCGGCATCTTTGCGTACGGCCGCCATAATTTCGTCTGAAACCAGCGCATCGTATAAGACCACGTCTGCGGCCTGAATCGCTTGTAACGCATGTATCGTCAGCAATCCAGCATCTCCCGGCCCCGCACCTACCAAAGCCACTCCTCCCCGCGACGGCCGATAGCCGGCCAACTGGGCGGCCAGCTCCGCTTCGGCTTCTTTGTGGCTGCCTTGTGCGATCAGTGTACTGAAGCGGCTGTCGAACAGGTTTTCCCAAAACCGCCGCCGCTGTTCCGTGCCGTGAATGGCTGCTTTGACACGGTTGCGCCAGCGGCCGGCGGTTTGCGCCATTTTGCCGGTGTGCAGCGGAACCAGCGTTTCAATAATCTGCCGCCATTTGCGCGCCAAAACCGGAGACGTGCCGCCGCTGGAGATGGCGATTTTTATCGGATTCCGGTCGATAACGGCGGGAACGATAAACGAACAGAGTTCGGCGTTGTCCACTGTATTGCACAGTTTCCCGCGCGCTTCGGCAGCCTCGTAGACGCGGCGGTTGAGTTTGTGGTCGTCGGTGGCGGCAACGGCCAGAAACACATCATCCAGATAAGAATCATGGAATCCAGTGCCGAGCCATGTGATTTTCCCTTGGTTCAGCCATGTTTGGAAGGCAGGATTAAGCGCGTCCGCCACCACACGGACCTCCGCTCCGGCCTGTAACAGGCTTTCGGCTTTGCGTTCGGCAATATGGCCCGCGCCCGCCAGCAGGACGGGGCGGCCGCGCAGATCGGCAAAAATGGGGTAATGGCTCATGGCATGTCCGTATTGTCGTTATCTTGGCGGAGTATCTTAAGGCCGTCTGAAAGAAAGTGGAAAGAATCGATGTTGCTTACCTTATGGTGTTTGGTTATATGCTTTCAGACGGCCTTCGAGCCATCGGGTTGAAACGATGACAGGCCGTCTGAAAGCCGTGTGGCTTTGATAGCCTGAAATACCGTTTTGCGGTAAGATAACGCAGATTTTTCAGACGGCCCGAACTACCTCCGAAAGGCCGTCTGAAGCCGTTTAACCTGACATCGAATGCGCTATGAAAACTTCAGAACTACGCCAAAAATTCCTAAAATTCTTCGAATCCAAAGGCCACACCATCGTCCGCTCTTCCTCGCTCGTGCCGCACGACGACCCGACGCTGCTGTTTACCAACGCCGGTATGAACCAGTTTAAAGACGTATTCCTCGGCTTTGATAAACGCCCATACACCCGCGCCACCACCGCGCAAAAATGCGTACGCGCCGGCGGCAAACACAACGACTTGGAAAACGTCGGCTACACCGCCCGCCACCACACCTTCTTTGAAATGATGGGCAACTTCTCCTTCGGCGACTACTTCAAACGCGACGCGATCCACTTCGCCTGGGAGTTCCTCACTTCCCCCGAATGGCTGAACATCCCCAAAGAAAAACTCTTGGCGACCGTATATGCCGAAGACGACGAAGCCTACAACATCTGGCTGAACGAAATCGGTATGCCTGCCGAGCGTATCGTCCGCATCGGCGACAACAAAGGCGCGAAATACGCGTCCGACAACTTCTGGCAAATGGGCGACACCGGCCCATGCGGCCCGTGTTCCGAAATTTTCTACGACCACGGCGAAGAAATCTGGGGCGGCATTCCCGGTAGCCCCGAAGAAGACGGCGACCGCTGGATTGAAATTTGGAACTGCGTGTTCATGCAGTTCAACCGCGACGAGCAAGGCAATATGAACCCGCTGCCCAAACCGTCCGTCGATACCGGCATGGGCTTGGAGCGCATGGCGGCTGTGATGCAGCACGTCCACAGCAACTACGAAATCGACCTGTTCCAAGATCTGCTCAAAGCCGTTGCCCGCGAAACTGGCGCGCCGTTCAGCATGGATGAGCCGAGCCTGAAAGTCGTTGCCGACCACATCCGCTCCTGCTCCTTCCTGATTGCCGACGGCGTGATGCCGTCCAACGAAGGCCGCGGCTATGTCCTGCGCCGCATCATCCGCCGCGCCGTGCGCCACGGTTACAAACTCGGTCAGAAACAGGCGTTTTTCTACAAACTCGTGCCCGATTTGGTGAAAGCGATGGGCGATGCGTATCCTGAGTTGAAAGAGAAACAGACGCAGATTATGGAAGCCCTGCGCGCGGAAGAAAGCCGCTTCGGCGAAACGCTGGAAAAAGGTATGGGCTTGTTCAACCAAGTGCTCAACGGCATGAAATTTCTGAAACTGGAAAGCCTGCTGCCGAAAGATGGTGCGGGCAAACCACTGGCATTGAAAACCGCAGACGGTGTGGAATTTACCGCCGCTTCCCGTGCCGCTCCAGGCAAAAAGCAAATCGTTATCCGTCCCCAAGTTTCAGGTAGCCTGAACGAAGGCATGTATATCGATTTGCAGGCTGCTTTGGAAACTGCCCATATTCCCGACGCGGAAAAACCGTTTGCCGAAGCCTTGAATGCCTATTTGATGGACAATATCGCCAACAGCAAACTCGTTATTGGCGGTGAACACATCTTCAAACTCTACGACACCTACGGCTTCCCCTACGACCTGACCGCCGACATGGCGCGCGAATTGGGTATCGATTTGGACGAAGACGGCTTCAACCGCGAAATGGAAGCCCAACGCGCCCGCGCCCGCGCCGCGCAAAACTTCAAAGCCAACTCCCAGCTTGAATATACAGGCGCGGACACCGAGTTCACCGGCTACGAAAAACGCAGCCAAGACACCAAAATCATCGCTTTATATAAAGGCAGCGAAGCCGTGGACGAACTCCAAGCAGGCGAAGCAGGCGTGGTCGTTTTGGAGCAAACCCCGTTTTACGCTGAAAGCGGCGGCCAAGTCGGCGACGTAGGCTTTATCTTCGCAGGCGAAAACCGCTTCCGTGTCGAAGACACGCAGAAAATCAAAGCCGCCGTACACGGACAATTCGGCGCAGTCGTATCAGGTCGTCTGAAAGTGAGCGATGCCGTATCCGCCGAAATCGACAACGACATCCGCGACAGCATCATGCGCAACCACAGCGTGACCCACCTGATGCACAAAGCCCTGCGCGATGTTTTGGGCACGCACGTCGAACAAAAAGGCAGCCTGCAAAACGCCGAGCTGACCCGCTTCGACATCTCCCACCCGCAAGGCATCAGCGCGGAAGAAATCGCCGAAGTCGAACGCCGCGTCAACGCCGCGATTATCGCCAACGTGCCCGTCAAAGTCGAAACCATGTCCATTGAAGACGCGCAAAAATCCGGTGCCATGATGCTCTTCGGCGAAAAATACGGCGATTTCGTCCGCGTCATCACCATGGGCGAATACTCCACCGAACTGTGCGGCGGCACCCATGTCGCCCGCACCGGCGACATCGGCTTCTTCAAAATCATCAGCGAAGGCGGCATCGCCGCAGGCATCCGCCGTGTAGAAGCCATCACCGGCCTTGCCGCACTCGTATGGGCGCAAAACCAAGAAAGCCTGATGAAAAACATCATCGCCGAAGTCAAAGCCCAAACCGAAAAAGACGTACTCGCCAAAATCCAAGCCAACGCCGCAAACACCAAAGCCTTGGAAAAAGAGTTGGCAAAAGCCAAAGCCGAACTCGCCGTCCACGCAGGCGCAAAACTCTTGGATAACGCCAAAGATTTGGGCGCAGCCAAACTCGTTGCCGCCCAAATCGAAGCCGACGCAGCCGCCCTGCGCGAAATCGTTACCGATTTAACCGGCAAATCCGACAACGCCGTGATTCTTTTAGCGGCAGTAAACGACGGCAAAGTCTCGCTGTGCGCCGGCGTATCCAAGGCTCTGACCGGCAAAGTGAAAGCCGGCGATTTGGTCAAATTTGCAGCCGAACAAGTCGGCGGCAAAGGCGGCGGCAGACCGGATTTGGCACAGGCCGGGGGAACGGATGCTGCGAAACTGCCTGAAATGCTGGGAAGCGTGGAAGGCTGGGTTGGTAGGAAACTGGTCTAATTCATGAGTAATGACAGAAGTGTTATATTTAGAATGAATACGAGATCCAAGGTTATACTTGTGTTGTTTCAAAAATATAAATCGAAGTAGAAACGTTATGCCTGAGTTACCCGAAGTAGAAACGACTTTACACGGTGTTGGTCCGCATATCACCGGTAAGGCTGTTAGCGGCGTCATACTGCGCCAATCCAAACTGCGCTGGCCGGTGAATCCGGATTTGCCACAGATTTTGCAGGGATTGCTTGTCGAAGAATGCTCGCGTAGGGCCAAATATTTGATTATTCGTTTCCAAACCGGTGTGTTGCTGATTCATTTGGGCATGTCGGGCAGTCTGCGGGTTTTCACGATGGGAGATGACCGTATTGGGAAACCTGATAAGCATGATCATATTGATATTGAGTTCTCAGACGGTACGGTATTGCGTTATCATGACCCGCGTAAATTTGGTGCGTTTTTATGGTTTGAAGGTATAGCCGAGTATCATCCGTTACTGGCGAAACTTGGTCCGGAACCGCTCTCCGATGAATTTGATGCGGATTATTTGTATCGGAAAATGAAAGTGTTGAAACGGGCGGTCAAACTGGTACTGATGGATAACGCCGTTGTGGTCGGAGTGGGGAATATTTACGCCAATGAAAGTCTCTTTAAGGCGGGTATTGTTCCCCATAGACCAGCTTATACGCTTAGCAGACAGGAATGTACCACACTGGTTGAAACTGTTAAAACCGTATTGAAGCGGGCTATTGAGACGGGGGGAAGTACATTGCGGGATTTCGTCAATAGTGACGGTCAAAGCGGTTATTTTCAGCAGGAATACGCGGTCTATGGCAGGCAGGGCAAACCATGCGTAAAATGCGGCAGGCCGATTTTGAAGGAAGTGCTTGGCCAGCGCGGGACGTTTTATTGCAGTTATTGTCAAAAATGAGGCCGTCTGAAAATCGGCAAAGCCTACATCTGGATATTAAATTCTTTATAGAAAACCAAAATATAATATGTCTCAACAAAAAGCCACTATTGCCACCCGTTTCCGTCGTCTGGGCCGTTTGGCCTGTTGGTTGTGGCGGACGGGCCGCGACCTAAATTCTCTAAACGGTTCCAATTCCGAGGAACGTAACCGTGTGCTGGTTAAACTGGGAAAGGGAGCGTTAGAAGCGTTGGATATAGAATTGGAGGCGGGAATACAGCCTGAACATGGAGATTCCTGCGGTACACTCGTGGTGGCAAATCATGTGTCATGGCTGGATATTTTTGCTATTAGTTCAGTTTACCCGTGCAGTTTTATTGCCAAACAGGAAATCGGCAGTTGGCCGGTTTTGGGGAGGATGGGTAAAAATGCAGGTACAGTTTTCATCAACCGCAATTCCCGACGTGATATCGAGCCGATCAATCAGGCGATTTGTGAGGCTTTGAAAGCGGGACAGAACGTCAGTTTTTTTCCTGAGGCACGCACTTCGTCGGGACTGGACGTGCTGCCGTTTAAAGCGGCGCTGTTTCAATCGGCGATGGACGCGGATGCGCCTATCCAAGTATTAGCACTGCGTTACTATGACGGTGATGGACGGCGTTCGCCTATACCTTCATATGCCGATGTCAGTTTGCCGACATCGTTGTGGCGCATTGTTTCCATGAAAAAAATCCGCATTACTTTGGATTTTGCACCGTTGTTCAAAACGGCCGAATTTCCCGATAAAGACCGATACGGGCTGAAAGATGTTGCTGAATCTTTTGTCCGCAAAAAAGTGGCGGAGGATATTTGATATTTAACGGATAGGGCTTGTTTTCTTTTCAGACGGCCCTATCTGTTTCAGAGCGTTTGATTGGGTATTTATAGTTTTCTGTAATTAATATTATTTGAACTATAAATTATACAAATCGACCGGCAGGGATTAAAATCTCTGCATTGATTTTCAACACTCTTACAAACAAAACACAGATAAGGAGCTTCAAAATGGCTTTGCAAGATCGTACCGGTCAAAAAGTACCTTCCGTCGTATTCCGTACCCGCGTGGGCGACACTTGGAAAGATGTTTCCACCGATGATTTGTTCAAAGGCAAAAAAGTAGTCGTATTCTCTCTGCCCGGCGCATTTACTCCGACTTGTTCTTCTTCCCACCTGCCGCGTTACAACGAATTGTTCGGCGCGTTTAAAGAAAACGGCGTTGACGCAATTTACTGCGTGTCTGTAAACGATACTTTCGTGATGAACGCTTGGGCTGCCGAAGAAGAAGCTGACAACATCTACATGATTCCTGATGGCAACGGCGAATTTACCGAAGGCATGGGTATGCTGGTCGGCAAAGAAGACTTGGGCTTTGGTAAACGCTCTTGGCGTTACTCCATGCTGGTTAACGACGGCGTGGTTGAAAAAATGTTCATCGAGCCTGAAGAGCCGGGCGATCCTTTCAAAGTGTCTGACGCTGACACTATGTTGAAATTCATCGCTCCTGACTGGAAAGCTCAAGAGTCTGTTGCCATCTTCACCAAACCCGGCTGCCAATTCTGCGCTAAAGCTAAAAAAGCTTTGCAAGACAAAGGTCTGTCTTACGAAGAAATCGTATTGGGCAAAGATGCAACCGTTACTTCCGTTCGCGCCATTACCGGCAAGATGACTGCTCCTCAAGTCTTCATCGGCGGCAAATACATCGGCGGCAGCGAAGATTTGGAAGCTTATTTGGCTAAAAACTAATTGCCTGGTGCTTGGGACGGTTTGAAAAAGCCGTCTGAACAGAAAAATAGAGTTATTCAGACGATACGCTACACGGTTGTTCTGAATAACTCTATATTTACAAGTGGAATTTGAGATTATTGTTTTAAATCGAGATTTTAAAAATAGTTATCGATTTTTTATTTTTGATAGTTTATTAAATAGGTCGTCTGAAAACCTGATACGCTTCACGCTGATACCGCTTCGGACGCTCAACAAAAAAGGACAAAGATTATGAAAAAAATTCAAGCAGATGTCGTCGTAATCGGCGGCGGTACTGCCGGCATGGGCGCGTTTCGCAATGCCCGTTTACATTCGGATAATGTTTACCTGATTGAAAACAACGTATTCGGCACGACCTGCGCGCGCGTGGGCTGTATGCCTTCTAAACTCTTGATTGCCGCCGCAGAAGCGCGCCATCACGCATTGCATACCGACCCGTTTGGCGTGCATTTGGACAAAGACAGCATCGTCGTCAACGGCGAAGAAGTGATGCAGCGCGTCAAATCCGAGCGTGACCGTTTTGTCGGCTTTGTCGTTGCCGATGTGGAAGAATGGCCTGCCGACAAGCGCATTATGGGTTCGGCTAAATTTATCGACGAGAATACCGTCCAAATCGACGACCATACCCAAATCACGGCAAAAAGTTTCGTGATTGCTACCGGTTCGCGTCCCGTTATCCTGCCGCAATGGCAGTCTTTGGGCGACCGTTTGATTATCAACGACGACGTTTTCTCCTGGGATACGCTGCCTAAGAGCGTTGCCGTGTTCGGACCGGGCGTTATCGGTTTGGAACTGGGTCAGGCATTGCACCGTTTGGGCGTGAAAGTTGAAATTTTCGGTTTGGGCGGCATCATCGGCGGCATTTCCGACCCCGTCGTTTCAGACGAGGCGAAAGCCGTGTTCGGCGAAGAATTGAAACTGCATTTGGATGCTAAAACCGAGGTCAAACTTGACGCAGACGGCAATGTAGAAGTCCATTGGGAGCAGGACGGCGAAAAAGGCGTATTTGTTGCCGAATATATGCTGGCAGCCGTAGGCCGCCGTCCGAACGTTGACAATATCGGTTTGGAAAACATCAATATCGAAAAAGACGCGCGTGGCGTACCCGTTGCCGATCCGCAGACCATGCAGACCAGCATTCCGCATATCTTCATCGCGGGCGATGCGTCCAACCAACTGCCTCTGCTGCACGAAGCCGCCGACCAAGGCAAGATTGCCGGCGACAACGCGGGCCGCTATCCGAATATCGGCAGCGGTTTGCGCCGCAGCACCATCGGCGTGGTGTTCACCAATCCGCAAATCGGCTTTGTCGGTTTGAAATACGCGCAGGTTGCCGCGCAATACCAACCTGACGAATTTGTTATCGGCGAAGTATCGTTTAAAAACCAAGGCCGCAGCCGCGTGATGCTGGTAAACAAAGGCCATATGCGCCTGTATGCCGAAAAAGCCACCGGCCGCTTCATCGGCGCGGAAATCTTAGGCCCGGCCGCTGAACATTTGGCGCACCTGTTGGTATGGGCGCATCAAATGAAGATGACCGTTCCGCAAATGCTGGACATGCCGTTCTACCATCCCGTTATCGAGGAAGGTCTGCGCACCGCCTTGCGTGATGCCGATGCGAAGTTGAAACAGGCTTGATGGGTTGACCTAATCGGTCTGCTAGAATGAAAGGCCGTCTGAAAACCTGATTTAAGGTTTTCAGACGGCCTTTTTGTCTCTCTCAATTCAAACACCGTCGAATGATTTGATGGCGGTTTCATCGGTTTCCACATGTTTCCGATACTGCCCCGGCGAAATCCCGTATTGTTTTTTAAACGCTTTGCCGAAGTGGGTTTCGGATTGGAAGCCGACGTTCAGCGCGACAGACAAGACGGAATCGGCGGTTTGCCGCAGCAGAAGGGCGGCTTGGCGCAGGCGGATGAGGTTGACGAAGGCGTGGGGGCTGATGCCGGTTTGTTGCTTGAACAGGCGCATCAGTTGGGCGCGGGAGAGGTTGGCAAGAGCGGTCATTTTTTCGATGTTCCATTCGTCTTCGGGGCGGCTGACGACGGTTTGGATGAGCTGGCGCAGGCGTTTGTCGCGCAGGCCGTTGAGTATGCCGCCCAAAGGCGCTTCTCCGCCTTGTTCGAGATGGGCGCGGACGATGAGGACGAGGAGTACGGAGGAAAGGGCGTTGACGATGGCGCGCGAGCCGGAAAGCGTGTGCGCGCTTTCGTATTGCAACATGGAAACAAGGCATTGCAGCGAGGGATGGTCCATCTTGATGAGGACGGTTTCGGGCAGGTCGTGCATGATGTCGGCGTGTTCGTCGTATTCGAAGCGGGCGCAGAACAAATCGAGGCTTTTTTCGCCGCCGCTGCCGGAAGAAGCGACCGTGAATGCGCCGCCGTTGCCGATATGCGGTGTATCGCCGCAGTTGTTGCAGTCCGCTTCGCTGCTGATGATGTGTTCCGCGCTGCGCGGGAAAAAGATAAGGTCGCCGGTTTTCAACAGCCGCGCTTCGGGTTCGCCTTCGATTTTGATGTAGCTTTCTCCGGCGACGACAAGGTGCGCGATGCCGTGTGCGCGCCTGCGTCCGTGCGGGGCGTACCATTTGTCGCGGAACAGGCATTGTATGTCCACGCTGCCGGTGATTTGCGCCAGTTCGATGAGTTTGTCTAAAGTGTCCATAAGTATTTTTTGTAAGTGAATGAGATGATTTGACGATTATAATAGTCAGATTATTGCAATAATGCCATTCATCGGATGTAAAAAAGTGCAACATCCTTCATTTGCAAACACATTGGAAAGGAAATCAAAATGTTCCAAAATTGGCCCGAACACACCGCACACGTTAAAAAATCATTCGGCGAGCTGGGTAAAAACCACCCGAAAATGCTGCAAGCCTACGGCGCGCTGGAACAAGCCGCCGCAGCCGAAGCATTGGATGCGAAAACCCGTGAACTGATTGCCATCGCCGTCGCCATCACTACCCGTTGCGAAAGCTGCATCAGCGTACACGCCGCCGCCGCCGCCAAAGCGGGCGCGACTGAAAGCGAAATCGCCGGTGCGCTGGCGACCGCCATCTCTCTGAACGCAGGCGCAGCCTACACTTATGCTCTGCGCGCTTTGGAAGCGGTTGACGCGCAGCGTTAAGCCGTTTAATGGTGGGAGAGGCCGTCTGAAAACAACGTTCGTTTCAGACGGCCTCAGTCGGAAGATTGCATTTTGCCGATAAACCGTTTAGATTGAACTTTGGATTTTCAACCGATTGGAGAAACCGTAATGAGAAAACTACTGACCGTTGTGTGCCTTGCCGCCGCTTTTGCCGTTCCTGTCGCCGCACAGGCCGCCGCGGCGAAACCTGCTGAAAAAACCGCCGCGCAGCCTACCAAAGCCAAAGGCATATGGATCGACGTGCGCACACCCGAAGAATTTAAGGAAGGCCATCTGAAAGATGCGGTCAATATCCCCGTCGACCAAATAGGGGCGCGTATCGGCAGCGTCAGCCCCGATAAAAGCGCGCCGGTAAACCTTTACTGCCGCAGCGGCCGCCGTTCCGAAGCAGCCTTGCAGGAACTGAAAAAAATGGGCTATACCAACGTAACCAACCACGGCGGTTATCAAGACCTGCTGCAAAAAGGGTTGAAATGATGTGTTCAGGCCGTCTGAAAAGTTCAGACGGCCTGTTTGTCAGAAACCCGATACAATTTCGGAGGAATACAGATGAAGATGCCGAGAATCCTGCTGCCGCTTTTCGTGGCGGCCGTTTTGGCGGGGTGTGCCCATGTGCCGCAAACCGCGTCCGAACCATCCGTCAATAAGGGGCAAGATATGCCGTACACGCAATCCGTCGTCAGCAAATACAGTTTCGATGAAACGGTTTCCCGTTTGGAACACGCCGTCAAGGCCAAGGGCATGACCGTGTTTGCCGTTATCGACCATCAAGCCGCGGCCAAACAGAGCGGGTTGTCGATGCAGCCGGCAAAGGTTATCGTGTTCGGCACGCCGAAAGCGGGTACGCCGCTGATGGTTAAAGACCCTGAATTTGCGTTGCAGCTTCCGCTGAAGGTTTTGGTTACGGAAACCGGCGGGGAAGTCAAAGCCGTGTTCAACGACACCCGCCAATTGATTCGCGGCAGCCGAATCGGATATGGGGAAGTGGAGAACACGCTGGCCAATGCCGAAACGCTGATTCGCAAAACCGTCGGCGAATGATGCTGGCAAAACGGAAAACGGCGGCCCGTTTAGGCCGTCTGAAACGCCGTGAAATGATATAATCGCCTCATCCCGCGCCGTTTGGAAGTTTTCAGACGGCCTTTCTATTCCGACGATTGGTTTACAACATGACCGAACAACAACACGACGAAAAAAATCCTGTTCCCGAAGAACGCAAACGCTCCATCCGCAGTTTTGTCCTGCGGCAGGGGCATATGACGGCGGCGCAACAGCGCGCGATTGATACACTGTGGCCGCGGTTCGGCATGGATTATTGCCGGCAGACGGTTGATTTGAACGCCTGTTTCGGCCGCAGCAATCCCAAAGTATTGGAAATCGGTTTCGGCATGGGTACGGCCACCGCCGAAATCGCCAAACGCCTGCCGGATACCGATTTTCTGGCCGTCGACGTGCACGGGCCGGGCGTCGGCAACCTGCTCAAATTGATTGAGGAAGGGCAACTCGGCAACATCCGCGTTATGCGGCATGATGCGGTGGAAGTGGTGGAGGACATGCTGCCGGACGCTTCGCTTGACGGCATCCACATTTTTTTCCCCGACCCGTGGCACAAGAAGCGCCACAACAAACGACGCTTGGTACAGGCGCCGTTTGTGGCAAAACTGCTGCCCAAACTGAAATCCGGCGGCTATATCCATATGGCGACCGACTGGGAGGAATACGCCGCACAAATGCTGGAAGTGTTGGGCGGTTTTGCCGAATTGCAAAATACGGCCGACGGTTATGCGCCCACGCCCGATTACCGTCCGGAAACCAAGTTTGAAGCGCGGGGCAAACGTTTGGGGCACGGCGTGTGGGATTTGGTATTTAAAAAAATCGGATAAGCGGTTTCAGACGGCCTGTTTCTGTTTTTTAAGTAAAGACAGGCCGTCTGAAAACTGTTTTTTGCTGTTTTTGATAGAGTTATTTTATGAATATTGGTGTTTTTATTGCCGTAGTCGCCTTGCTTCAGGTGTTCACTTTCGGATTGGGGCGGTCGTTGCAATGGCTGTTTGCCCCCGTTATCGGCGGCAAAGGCCGCCGCTGGCTGATGGCGGCCGCTTTTTTCGTTACCGACGGGCTGCTGGCAGGTCTGCTGCTGCAACTGGGGCATTTTGTGTTCCGCATCATGGCGTTCTGGATGGTGATTATGTTGTTCGTCATGTATGCGGCGCTGGCGACCTTCCTGCTGTATCTGCTGCTGCGCAAAGTTCTGCCGCAACTGCACTTGTCGCGCAGCCTGCGGCTGTTTGCGCCGTTGTTCGTAGCGGGGTTGCTCGGCCTCGGCGTTTACAATGCCTACACGCCCGTGGTGCACCGTCAGACCGTAACCATCAATAAGAAACTCGACAAACCGCTGCGTATCGGTATGGCCAGCGACATGCATCTGGGTATTCTGTTCGGCGGCCGCAGCCTCGACCGGCTTGCCGAAATCATGCGGCAGGAAAAAGCTGACATCATCCTGCTGCCGGGCGATTTGATGGACGATAACGTCGAAGCCTACCGTAAAGAAAACATGCAGCCGCATTTGGCGAAACTCAGGGCGCCGCTGGGGGTATACGCCACTTTGGGCAATCACGACCTTTTCGGCGACCAAAAGGAAATCTATGATGAAGTAACCAAGGCAGGCATCCGGGTGCTGACCAATGAGGCCGTAGAAACGGATAATCTGCTCATTGTCGGCCGCAACGATGATTTGGACTCGTCCCGTCCGAGTACGGCGCAACTGCTTAACGGTAAAAACACCAATCTGCCTGTGTTGCTGCTTGACCACCGCCCGACGGAAATCGACATCCACCGGCACCTGCCGGTAGACATCCAGGTATCCGGCCACGTCCACAACGGACAAGTCGCTCCCGCCAACCTTATCGTCCGCGCACTCTACCGCCTGCACTACGGCTACCGGCAGTTTGACAAAGGACATTTTTTCGTTACCTCCGGCTACGGTTTCTGGGGTATTCCGCTGCGTCTCGGTTCGCAGTCGGAAGTATGGATTATCGATGTGAAGGGGCGTTAGGCCGCTCATCGGATAATGTGATATGAAAAGGCCGTCTGAAACCAAAATTTCAGACGGCCTTTTCATTTCAATCAAGCCCGCGCATTAAGCCAAGCCTTTTTTCTCCAGATAGCTTTCGTAATCGCCCAGATAGTGCTCGTAACCGCCCTTGCCATCCAGCTCGATAATCTGGGTGGCGAGCGAGGAGACGAACTGGCGGTCGTGTGACACGAAAATCAGCGTGCCGTTGTATTTTTCCAGCGCCATGTTCAGCGATTCGATGCTTTCCATGTCCATGTGGTTGGTGGGTTCGTCCATAATCAGCACATTGGGTTTCAGTAGCAGGAGTTTGCCGTAGAGCATACGGCCTTTTTCACCGCCGGAGAGAACCTGCACTTTTTTCACCACGTCGTTGCTGCCGAAGAGCAAACGCCCCAAAGTGCCGCGGATGACTTGTTCGTCGTCGCCTTCCTGTCCCCATTGGCGCATCCATTCGCTCAGGTTCATATCGACATCGAAGTCGTTTTCATGGTCTTGCGGATAATAGCCGACGCTGGCTTTTTCCGCCCATTTGATGGTGCCTGTGTCGGGGGTGAGGCCGTCTGAATATTCGGGGTTGAACGCGCCGGCAAGGAGTTTCAGCAGGGTGGATTTACCCGCGCCGTTGGGGCCGATGATGGCGAGGCGCTGGCCTGCTTCGAGGATGAAGCTCAGGTTTTTGAACAACTGGGTTTCAAAGCGTTTGGCCAGATTTTCGACTTCCACCGCCTGACGGTGCAGCTTGGCTTTTTCATCGGCTTCAAAGCGGATATACGGGTTTTGGCGGGTGGAAGGCTTGACTTCGACCATCTCGGCTTTGATTTTGTCTGCCTGTTTCAGACGGCTGGTTGCCTGGCGGGCTTTGGATTTGTTGGCGGAGAAGCGGGCGACGAACTCTTGCAGCTCTTGCAGTTTCTCTTTTGCCTTGGCGTTGTCTTTCAGGGCGCGTTCGCGCGATTGGGCGGAGGCGAGCATGTAGTCGTCGTAGTTGCCCGGGTAGATGGTGATGGTGTTGTAGTCCAAATCCGCCATGTGGGTGCAGACTTCGTTCAAGAAGTGACGGTCGTGCGAGATGATGATCATGGTGGAGTCGTATTGGTTCAACACGCCCTCCAGCCAGCGGATGGTATTGATGTCCAAGTTGTTGGTCGGCTCGTCAAGCAACAGCACATCAGGTTTGGAGAACAGGGCTTGCGCCAGCAATACGCGCAGCTTGAAGCCCGGGGCGACTTCGGCCATGGTCGCATTGTGCAAATCTTCGGAAATGCCCACGCCGCTCAACAGTTCGGCGGCGCGCGCTTCGGCGGTGTAGCCGTCGTATTCGGCGAACTTGGCTTCCAGTTCGGCGGCTTTCATGTAGTCGTCTTCGGTGGCTTCGGGGTTGGCGTAAATCGCGTCGCGTTCGGTCATCGCCGCCCACATTTCGGTGTGCCCCATCATCACCACGTCCAGCACGCGCATGTCTTCGTAGGCAAACTGGTCTTGGCGCAATTTACCCAAACGCACGCCGTTTTCAATCGCGACTTCGCCCGCAGTCTGTTCCAAATCGCCGCCGAGGATTTTCATGAAGGTGGATTTGCCTGAACCGTTCGCGCCGATCAAGCCGTAGCGGTTGCCTTCGCCGAACTTGACGGATACGTTTTCAAACAGCGGCTTCGCGCCGAACTGCATGGTAATGCCGTTGGTAGAAATCATTATTCGTAAAACCTTTATAAATAGAGTATTATAAGCGCGCAATTGTAACATATTTCCGGCGCGAAAGCCGCTGCGGCGGCCCGAAACCGGCGCGGTAGCGGTATGCACAGGAGGACGGGAGAGCATGGAACCCGAAAAAATCTACTATGCCGTTGTTGTTTTGGTTTGCGCCGCATCCATGCTGCTCAGCCCGTTTTTTTATGTCCGCCGCACACGCGCCGTCACGCCAGTCCGCCGCCGCAGGCAGTGGAAGGTGATAGCCGTTTCCAACCTGCTGATGATCGCCGTGCTGCTGTTTGTTTGGTGGAAATGGCTTTAAATCCGAGAGAAAGAACATGAATACAATCAAAATATTGACCGCTTTGCTTGCAACCCTGCCGCTTTTTGCCACCGCCGCGCCGATTTATGAATGCACCGACGGCTCGGGCCATAAGATTTATACGCAGGACAAAGGTAAAAACTGCAAAGCCAGCAATTTGGGCAGGGCGTCGGTTTACACGTCTGCGCCGGTTTATTCCGCACCGCAGCAGCCTCAAACGGCAGCCGATAATGCCCCCCCTCCGCCTGCTGCCGATTCCGCCGCATTGCAGGCGGCGCAAAACGAATTGGAACAGGCGCAGAAAAACTTGGAGGATGGCAAGAAAGTACGCTACGGCAACGAGCGCAACTACGCCCGTTATCTAGACCGCGTACAGAATTTGGAAAATGCGGTCAAAGCAGCAGAACAGAAAGTCAACTCAGCCAAAATCGGCAACAGCAGTCTGGCGCGCCCCATGATGCACTGATGAAGAGCGGTATAAAATCAAGAGGCCGTCTGAAAACCCGTAATCAGGTTTTCAGACGGCCTTTTTGAATACTTCAGGATAAGGTTTATTGCAACCGTTTGCCGTTGTCCGTATTCATCAGCCGCAGGGCTTTGAGGCGGCCGATTTCTGTTTGGTATTCCACCAGGCCGATAAATGTTCCGCTCCTGTCGTAAACGCGGATGGGCTGGTCGGCGGGGATGTCTTCGGTAAACTGAGGGCGCTGGCCGCATTTGAGCATGGTTACGGCGCGGTCGTTCAGTTCGATTTTGGGGAGGTGCCGCACTAAAACGTCGCAGGGCAGGAGCAGGGCGTCGCGTTCGGTTTCGTTTAATGCTGCCAAGGCTTCGAGCGTGTGGCTTTCGCGGATGGTGAAACCGGCGGTTTCGGTGCGGCGCAGGGCGGTCAGGTGGGCGAATGTGCCGATGTGTTTGGCGATGTCTTCGCTGAGGGTGCGGATGTAGGTGCCTTTGCTGCAACGTACGTCGATGACGGATTTGGGCGCGTCAAACTCGGTAATATCAATGGCGTAAATGGTGATGTCGCGCGGTTTGCGTTCGATGACGATGCCTTTGCGGGCGTATTCGTACAGCGGTTTGCCTTCGTGTTTGAGGGCGGAAAACATCGGCGGCACTTGGCGGATGTTGCCTGTCAGGGCTTGGCAGGCCGTCTGAAATTCGGCTAAGGAAATATCGGCGCGGGCGGTGGCGATGATTTCGCCTTCGACGTCCCCCGTGCTACTGGCTTCGCCGAGTTTCAGCGTGGCGGTGTAGGCTTTGTCGGCATCCAGCAGGTATTGGGCGAACTTGGTCGCTTCGCCGAAGCAGACGGGCAAAAGTCCGGTCGCCAAAGGATCGAGTACGCCGGTATGCCCCGCTTTTTCGGCGTTGTAGAGGCGGCGGGCTTTTTGCAGGGCGGTGTTGCTGGAAAGTCCTTCGGGCTTGTCGAGCAGAAGGACGCCGTTGACGGGGCGTTTGGCAGGTTTGGCGGTCATGATGGTGGGGAAGGGTAAGTGGCGGGTGTTTGGGCGGGAAATGATTGCAAAAGGCCGTCTGAAAACAGGTTCGCGCTTTGACTGCGGCGTTTTCAGACGACCTTTACCTTTAATCTTCCACCGGCTTTTCCGCCGCTACTTGGTCGATGAGGCTGGAAATGCTCATGCCGCGTTCGAGCGATTCGTCGTATTTGAAGTGTAGTTCGGGCGTTTTGAAGAGTTTGATGCGTTTGGCCAATTCGCTGCGCAAGTGGCCTTTGGCGTGTTCCAAGGCTTCTTCGGTGATGTCGCGGGTGCTGTCGTCGAGGACGGTGTAGAACACGGTGGCGTGGCTGTAATCGCGGGTGACTTCGACTTCGTTGATGGTGATGAAGCCTGCGCGCGGGTCTTTCAGGCCGGTGCGGACCAGCTCGGCCAGTTCGCGCATGATTTGTTCTTTGACACGGTCTTGGCGGGCATAGCCGCGTTGCAGTTTTCTCATGGTTTTCCTTAAACGGCGGCGGCCGTTTCAACTTTGTTTTCAGACGGCCTGTGTGAAATAAGTGCGGTATTATAACGGATATACGGCAATTTGAGGCCGTCTGAAAAGGAGTTTGGCTATGCAGAAAATCAAAATCGGATTGGCGGGGTTCGGCATGTCGGCGCAGGTGTTCCATCTGCCGTTTTGGCGTGCGGATGCGCGGTTTGAAGTCGTGCGCGTGTTTGAACGCAGCGGCAATAGGGCACAGGAAGTCCTGCCGCAGGCGCAGACCGTGCGTTCGTTTGAGGAATTGCTTACCGATGGTATGGATTTGGTGGTCGTTACCACGCCGAACCAGACGCATTTTGATTTTGCCGCTCAGGCTTTGCGTGCGGGTAAAAATGTGGTGGTGGAAAAACCGTTGTGCGCCACGGCGGCGCAAGCTCGTGAATTGGCGGAACTTGCCGAGCGGCAGGGCGTATTGCTGACCGTTTACCAAAACCGCCGCTGGGACAGCGCGCCACTGACCGCCAAAAAACTGCTTTCAGACGACCTTTTGGGCGAAATTGTGGATGCGGAGTTTCGTTTCGAGCGTTATGCGGCTGCATTGAACAAAAAACGCTGGAAGGAAACCGGCGAGGCGGGTGTAGGGCTGGTGTACGATTTGGGTTCGCACCTCATGGATATGGCGGTCGATGTTTTCGGGATGCCCGACGAGCTTTATGCCGACGTGCGCTATCAGCATGAAGGAGCGGTCAGCGACGACAATTTCTATATCGCGCTTTATTACGCCGACGGCAAAAAAGTCGCCCTGACCGCAAGCAAATATGCCCGCGAACCTTTGCCATTCATGACCTTGCACGGCAAACGCGGTTCATACGTCAAACAAAATGCCGATAACCAAGAAGCTCTGCTGAGCGGCGGCGCGCAACCTGTCGGAGCGTGGAACCGTGAGCCGGAAGACGAATGGGGCATCTTGCATACCGAAATAGACGGGGTGGTTGTCCGCAAGAAAATCGAAAGCGTCAGCGGAAATTATGCGGCGTTTTATGAAAACCTTTGTGACGCGCTGCAAGGCAAATCTCCCGCAGCGGTGCAGCCGCGCCAAGTGGCGGAGGTGCTGGGGTTATTGGAGAAAGTATATGAAAGCGCGAAATCGGGGTGCCGGGTGAAGGTGTAGGGAGATTAAAAGTTACAGCGAGCAGGATTTCTGAAATTTTTAAAATTACAGTAGATGAATCTCAAAGTCGTCATTGTCTTCTGTACCCGCGTGAGGGAGGGGCATGGCGGAAATCCAGACCTTGGATGTTTGTTTCAGTAACATTTAAAAATTGCCGTAATTTCTAATTTCTAGATTCCTATCTTTATAGGGATGACGATGTAGGCATTTCTATTATTTTTAAGGCTATGTTTCTGTTGAGTGCGGAAAGGCCGTCTGAAAACTTTTTAGCGGAACACGCTATATTCGTTTTCAGACGACCTTATATATTTTTAATTGGAAGTCAAACAGAGGCTTATTCTTCCGGACGTTCGCCGTCGGTGTCGTCCAGTTTGCCTTCGGTAATATCAACGTTGATGCCCACGGCGGCACGGATTTTGGCGTCGATTTCGTTGGCGATTTCGGGGTTTTCTTTCAGCCATACGCGGACGTTGTCTTTACCTTGTCCGATTTTGGCGCCGTTGTAGCTGTACCATGCGCCTGATTTTTCAACGATGTCGTATTTGACGCCGAGGTCGATCAGTTCGCCTTCCCAGCTTACGCCTTCACCGTACAGGATATCGAATTCGGCTTGGCGGAACGGAGGGGCGACTTTGTTTTTGATGACTTTGACTTTGGTTTCGTTGCCGATAACGTCGTCGCCTTTTTTGATTTGTCCGGTGCGGCGGATGTCGAGGCGGACGGAGGCGTAGAATTTGAGGGCGTTGCCGCCGGTGGTGGTTTCGGGGCTGCCGAACATCACGCCGATTTTCATGCGGATTTGGTTGATGAAGACGACCAGTGTGTTAGTGCGTTTGATGTGGCCGGTGAGCTTGCGCAAGGCTTGGCTCATCAGGCGGGCTTGCAGGCCGACGTGGCTGTCGCCCATTTCGCCTTCGATTTCGGCTTTGGGCACGAGGGCGGCTACGGAGTCGACGACAACCATGTCCACGCCGCCGGAACGTACCAGCGTGTCGCAGATTTCCAGGGCCTGTTCGCCGGTGTCGGGTTGGGAGAGGTAGAGTTCTTCTACTTTAACGCCGAGTTTGCGGGCGTAAATCGGGTCGAAGGCGTGTTCGGCGTCGATAAAGGCGCAGATACCGCCGTTTTTCTGGCATTGGGCGATGGCTTCGAGACAGAGCGTGGTTTTACCGGAGGATTCGGGGCCGAAGATTTCTACGACGCGGCCGCGCGGCAGACCGCCGACACCGAGTGCCAAGTCCACGCCGAGCGAGCCGGTAGAGATGACGTCAAGGTTTTCTTCTTGCTGGCTGCCGTCCATTTTCATGATGGAGCCTTTGCCGAAGTTTTTTTCGATTTGGGCAAGGGCGGCGGCTAGGGCTTTGCTTTTTTCGTCTGACATGGTGTTGTTCTCGTAAGGAATGTTATCAAAGTAGCTAAGAATTTGTTTAGCTATTATCGCATAAATTAAGAAAAAGTATAGTTTTATTTTATTTTTGTTTCAGACGGCCTGTGTTGCGGGGCCGTCTGAAATTTGTTTTTTTGTATTTGTGATAGGGAGTTAGGGCTGAAATCGGCGTTTTTCGCGGAAAAACTGCTGTAGCAGGGTGCGGCATTCTTTTTCCAGTATGCCACCTGTTACGGCGGTATGTTTGTTGATGCCGTGGGCGGCAAATAAATCGATTATGCTGCCTGCCGCACCGGTTTTGGGTTCGTCCGCGCCGAAGATGACGCGGGCAACACGCGCCTGTATAAGGGCGGATGCACACATGGCGCATGGTTCGAGCGTAACGTATACGTCGCAACCGTCAAGGCGGTAGTTGCCCAGTGCGGCTCCGGCCTGCGCCAGTGCGCTGATTTCGGCATGGCGGCTGACATCGCGGCTCTGTATGCAGGTGTTGTGTGCGGCGGCGATGACGGAACCGTTTTTGACGACGGCTGCGCCGACGGGGATTTCTCCGGCGGCGGCAGACTGCGCGGCCTGTTCGAGTGCAATCCGCATAAAATTTTCCATTTCAGACGGCCTCGGAAATACGGCTACGGGCGGATGGTCGGCGAGTTGCTTCAGCAGGGCTGTTTTTTCAGCTTCGCTTAAATCCTGCGGACGGATGCCGTGCGACAGGGCTTCGAGCTGCCACAGTGTGCTGCGTGTGATGGTGCGTCCGGCGGCTTTAAGCAGCAGGAAGGTTTTGATTGCTCCGATTTGCCGCAGGTCTTGCCGGGTGGTTATGCCTAGGTCTTGTAAGGTGGCGAGGACGCCGGTAGTGAGGGGCGGGGTGGTCAGCATGGTGTATATGTTTCTTTTGACTTTATAGAGGCAGATGTCGGGCATCACTGCCCGACCTGCGGCTTACGCCGGTTTGCCCTTGAGGCCGTCTGAAAAAAGGTTTCGGGTTTATATTCCGAAATGGCGTTTGACCGATTCGGATGCCGTCTGAAGATAATTTTGTGCGGCGAACGGATCGAGACTTTGTGCCAGCGGGATTTTCCTCAGCCAAGTCAACTGCCGTTTGGCAAGCTGGCGGGTGGCGGCGGTGCCTTTTTCGACAAAGGTTTCGTAGCCGTATCCGCCTTCGATGTAGTCCCACGCCTGACGGTAGCCGACGCAGCGCATGGAGGTGTGTCCGGCGGTCAGGGCGGGGTATTTGCGGCGCAGTGCGGCCATTTCGTCGAGAAATCCCTGCCGGAGCATTTGGCCGAAGCGTTCGGCGATTCGAGCGTGAAGCAGGGCGCGGTTTTCCGGAATCAGGGCGATGGTGTGCAAGTCCAGCGGCGGCGGGGTTGTCTGTTGTTCGTCGAAGTGGCGGCTGAGGGGTTTTCCGGTCAGCTCGAATACTTCTAACGCGCGTTCGATGCGTTGGCTGTCGTTGGGTTTCAGACGTGCGGCGGTAACGGGGTCGGCGGCTTGCAGGCGGCGGTAGAGACGGGCCAGTCCGTGTGCGTTTTTTTCGGCCTGAAGTGCGGCGCGCACGGCAGGGTCGGCTTCGGGCAGGTTGTTCAGGCCGCCGCTGAGGGCTTGGAAATACATCATGGTGCCGCCGACGATAAGCGGCAGCCGTCCGCGCCGGTGGATGTCGCCGACCAGCCGGACGCAGTCGGCGACGAAGTCGGCAGCGCTGTATGTTTCCAGCGGGGTGATGATGTCGATGAGGTGGTGCGGTACGGCCTGACGCTCGGTGGCGCTGGGTTTGGCGGTGCCTATGTCCATGTCGCGGTAGACCAGGGCGGAATCGAGGCTGATGATTTCCACTGGCAGTTTGGCGGCGATGTCCAGTGCAAGGCCGGTTTTGCCGCCGGCGGTGGGGCCGAGGATGACGAAGGCTTTGGGTGCGTTCATGAGTGGGGAAGTGTTGGTTCGGGCGGATTAGGATTATAACAAAGGCCGTCTGAAAATATGGTTTCAGACGGCCTCATTGGCAGTTTCAGCGTATTGCGTTGTGCCAGTCGCTTTCGAAATAGCTGACAAGGATTTGGTTGTTCAGATAGTTTGGCTCGACCTTGCGCCTTGCCATGTCCGGCGGGAAGCGGAACATTTCGGCGGCGGTTTGGGCGTTCAGATAACGTGTGGGGACGTCGAATTTCTGCGGGACGGGGAATTGCTTATCGAAGCCTGCCAACACGAATCCCCATTCGCCGAAGGAGGGGACGTAAACGTGATAAGGGGCGGTGGAAAGGCCGGCGGCTTCGAGGGTGGCGACAACCGACCAGTAGGCGTTGGGGGCGAAGTAGGGCGAGGTGGATTGGACGACGATTTTGCCCTGCGGCTGAAGATGGCGGGCGACGAGGCGGTACATGGGGACGGAGTAGAGTTTGCCCAGCGAGAAATTGGACGGGTCGGGCAGGTCGATGATGATGACGTCGAATTTTTCAGACGCCCCCTCCAGCCATTTGGCGGCATCGTCGTTGACGACGTGCATTTTGGGATGGGACAGCGAGCCTTGGTTGAGCGCGCTTAAGGTGGCGGAGGTTTTAAAAGTGGCGGTCATGTCGGGGTCTAAATCGACCAGGGTAACGTGTTTGACCTGCGGGTATTTCAAGACTTCGCGCGCTGCCAGACCGTCGCCGCCGCCGAGGATGAGGATGCGGGCAGCGTTTTGAACCATCTGCATGGCGGGTAGGACGAGGGCTTCGTGGTAACGGGCTTCGTCGCGCGAGGAGAATTGCAGGTTGCCGTTGATGTAGAGGCGGGTGTCGTTTTTCCAGCGGGTAACGACGAGCCGCTGGTAGGGCGAGTGGCTTTGATAGACGATAGGATCGCCGAAATAGCTTTGTTCGGCTTTGAAGGAGATGCGGTCGGCGTAGGCGAAGGCGGCGGCGAGGACGGACAAGACAATCAGCGCGCGCAGGCGGATGGCGCGGTAGCGGGGCAGTTCGGTTTTGAAGACGCGTGCGGTCAGGTAGGCGACGGCGGCGTTGAGGATGCCGAACAAGAGGGCGGAACGCGCCATGCCGAGTTTGGGAGCGAGAAGAAGCGGGAAGAGCAAGGAAACGGCGAGTGCGCCCAAATAGTCGAAGGTCAGGACTTTGGCAACGAGTTCTTTAAACTCTGCGCCTTTGCGGTTTAACACGCGCATCACCAACGGGATTTCCATGCCGACGACTGCGCCGACAATCAGTACGAAGGCGTAGAGCAGGGTGCGGAACGGGGCGGCGGAAAGCCCGAAGGCGACGAACAACGCCAGTGCGGAAATGCCGCCGATGATGCCAACCAAAAGTTCGATTTCGATGAAGCGGTGCAACACGTCTTCATCTTTGATGTAGCGGGTCAGGTGTGCGCCGATGCCCATCGAGAAAAGATAAAGTCCGATGACGGAGGAAAACTGCAAAATGCTGTCGCCCAAAAGATAGCTCGCCAGCGCGGCGATGATGAGTTCGTAGGCGAGGCCGCAACTGGCGACGATGAAGACGGAGATGATGAGGGTGCGGTTGGCGGTCATGGTATTGGGGAGTGGGTTTGAGGCCGTCTGAAAAAATGCTTGCCGCCGATACTGCAAGCTCTTGAATTTCAAGCGGTGCGCAAATTATGGCATAATCCATTATATCAAATCCTAAGGACTTCATATCGTGAGTATTTCCCTGCCCCAATACCTGCTTTACCTGCAATATATGCTTGCGGGGGTGGCGATGACTGCCGTTTTCGGCGCGGTGTATCTGCGGATTACGCCTGCGGAAGAATTGCGGCTGATTAAAAACGGCAACCTTGCCTGCGCCTTGTCATTTGGCGGCGCGCTGGTCGGATTTTGTTTGACGCTTGCATCCAGCATTGCCCACAGCGTCAGTTTCGTCGATTTTATCCTGTGGGGTCTTGCGGCGGCGGTGATTCAGATTTTGGTGTATTTTGTCGCCACGATGATGATTAAAGGCGCAACTGAAGAACTCATCGGCAACAACGTCGCCGTCGGCGCGCTGTTTGGCGCGGTGTCCGTATCTATCGGTATCTTGAATGCTGCTTGTCTGACCTGATTTTTATAACCAGCTTAACAGTGAAAAATATACGGTTACCGTTATTCCCGCACATGCGGGAATCCAAAACGTCGGTATCCCGTGATATTTAAATGTTCCCGATGACGGAAGGTTCCGGTTTCCGCCGCAGCATGGCCTTGGGTTTGCAGGTATTTGAGCAGGTGCAGGATTTCGGGAGCGTCAAAAATTTCAGACGGCCTATTGTACTGCAAGGCCGTCTGAAATGGTTTGAGTGCTTTGTCCGTCGGATTAGAACGAGTATTGGACTTTCACACCTGCTTCGTGGGTATAGTTTTTGGGTTCGGTGTAACCATACATCCCTTGAGGCAGATAGACAATTGCCATATCCGATTTTTTGACTTTCCAGCCGCGGTAAAACGGAGCGACGCTTATTTTGGATTCGTTGGCGAATTTTTTAGATACAGGTACCTCGATTTCGACGCCACGTCCTCCCGATTGTTTCATTTCAGTCGCTTCCCGACCGGGATGGTAAGAGTATTGCCGGCCTCTCAAGGCATGATTGTAAGCAATGCGGGGGGAAACTTCAAAATTTGCAGGAAGAGCAATATTTACACCTGCGTTGATCTGCGCATATGTAGTTTGGTTTTTGCGGTCATAATCATCTGCTTGGACACGGCTGTTCAAGTCTCTCAGAACCCGGTGTCCCAAACCTGCGCCGGCAGTTACGCTGAAGCGGTCATTAATCGGATGTGTATATTCATATAAAGCCCGAATATCATGTACGCGGCGCGGAGAACCATTGAGCGTGGCAGAACCATAACCTGAGAAGTTGTCGTCTGCATCTTGTACGCCTCCCGTGTAATCTGACTTACCGCGGGAATAGCGACCTTCTACTTTTGCCGCATGGCGATCATTAAAACGATATTTAACGCCGCCGGTGAGAGACCACAGGTTGCCGGTTTGTTGCATCAAGCGTTCGCTTCCTTCATATTCCCGATAAGTCTCATTGTAATATTCCGTACCGACGGTAAATTCAAGGGGACGGGCGGCCTGTGCGCCTACTGCGGCCGACAGTGCCAGTGCGGCAAAGCAGAAGCGGATAGTATTTTGCATGTAAATTCCTTTTCTTTGTAAAATCAATATGATAAATTAACGACGTTGCGTGGGTCATTCTATAAGATTTGGCGGAAACTAAGCAATTACCGTTAAATTGAGATATTTACCGTTTAGGATGTCATCAATGGCCGAATCCTGACGATAGCCTGTTGATGTGACGTTTTTCGATTGTCGATGATGAAATCCGAAACGGTGTGAGTTCGGATGGCGATGTTTGTCGATGAAGGCGCAACGGAAGAACGCATCGGCAACAACGTCGCTGTCGGTGCGCTTTTTGGCGCGGTGTCCGTGTCCATCGGTATCTTGAATGCCGCTTGTTTGACCTGATTTATATAAACAGTTTGCAAAATATACGGCTGCCTGCATTTCTGCCCCGCTCCGTGTTATCCCATTCTTCAAAATAAGGAACCGCAATGTTCAACTTTATCAAGAAACAGTTTATCGACGTCATCCAATGGCCGAATCCCGACGACAGCCTGTTGATGTGGCGTTTCCCGATTGCCGATGAGGAAATCCAAAACGGCGCGAGCCTGACCGTGCGCGAGGCGCAGATGGCGATGTTTGTTGACGAGGGCGTAACCGCCGACGTGTTCGGACCGGGGCGTTACACGCTCAGCACGCAAACGCTGCCGCTGCTGACCAACCTGAAAAACTGGGACAAACTCTTTGAATCCCCGTTTAAATCCGACGTTTACTTTTTCAATACCAAACAACAGATTGCGCGGAAATGGGGTACGTCGCAACCCGTTACCGTGCGCGATGCCGAGTTCGGCGCGGTGCAGTTGCGCTCGTTCGGTATGTACGCCTACCGCATCAGCGATCCGGCAAAATTCTTTAAAGAAGTCAGCGGTGTAGCGGCAGAATACAGCGGCGTCGAGTTGGAAGCCCAGTTGCGCAATATTGCCGTCACCCAACTCGCGGCGGCGTTCGGCAGCTCAGGCATTCCGTTTTTGGACATGGCGGCAAACCAAGTTTTGCTGTCGCAAAAAATCGGCGAATTGCTCGGCGCGGAATTTGCCAAACTCGGCTTGACGCTGGAAAACTTCACTGTCGAAAGCATCACTCTGCCTGCCGCCATCCAAGAAGCGTTGGATAAGAAAATTTCCATGGGCGTCATTGGCGATTTGGGACGCTACACCCAATACCAAACCGCCGAAGCTATCCCGCTTGCCGCGCAAAACGAAGGCGGGCTTGCCGGAATCGGCGCAGGCTTGGGCGTGGGCGCAGGCGTCGGTCAGGCAATGGCTGGCGCGATGGCGGGCATGATGCAGCCCGCGGCTCAACCGGCAGCCCAACCCGCGCAAAGCATTCAGACGACCTCCGAAGACCCGCAGGCAAAATTGGCGAAACTCAAATCTTTGCTGGACGGCGGTTTGATTGCTCAAGAGGATTACGATAAAGCCAAAGCGGAAGTGTTGAAGCAGTTGATCGGCTGAGGAAATAGGCCGTCTGAAAACGGTTTCAGACGGCCTTTACCTGTTCGGTCAGTCTATACGGTAAAATCCAGCCGTCGATATTTCGATTTTTAAAAAACAATCCGTCCCACACTATTGCAAGGTCGTCTGAAACTTCCAACCCACTTCCGAAAAGCAAACATGTCAAACACCCCCTTCTTTAAAACCGACTGCCCGAGCTGCGGCGCGCCTGTCGAAGCGCATTCCGCCTCCGCCGTTACGCTGGTGTGCGGCTACTGCAACAGCATGCTGGTGCGGCAGGATGACGGCATCGTCGATTCCGGCCGCGATTCCGCATTGCTGGAAGATTTCAGCCCGCTGCAAATCGGTACGACCGGCACATTCGTTACGCAACGCTTCACCTTGGTCGGACGGCTTCAGGTGCAATACGACGACGGCGCATGGAACGAATGGTACGCGCTGTTTGACGACGGCAGGACGGGCTGGCTTTCGGAAGCAGGCGATTTGTATGTGATGACTATGCCCGTCGAAACCGACAACCCGCCGCGCTTTGAGGACATTCGGGCGGGATTTAGCGAGCTGACTTTCCAAAACAAACGCTATGTCGCCTCAGACGTGCGCCACATCAGCCTGAAACGCGCTGCCGCGCAGGGCGAGCTGCCGTTTGTTTTGAACGAAGATAGTCAGAACAAAGTTGCCGACTGGCGTTGCGAAGACCTTTTCATCACGCTCGACTACAGCGACGACACCCCTGAAACCTTCTTCGGCCGCATGGTGAACTTGGATGATTTGAAGCTGGAAAATACTCGCAGCGAAGACGAAATCAAAGAAAGCGCAGGTCGTCTGAAAGGCAGCATCGCCTCTGAGAACTGTCCCAACTGCGGCTCGTCTGTCCACTGGGTCAGCGGCCTCACCTCCCATCTCAACTGCACAAGCTGCGGCAGCGAATTGGCAATCGGCAAAGACAAAGCCGAACTCATTACCGCCAACGCCATGCGCACGGCGCAGCAAAGCCTGTTTACCTTGCCCGTCGGCAGACAAGGCCGTCTGAAAAACCGCGAATTTTACGTTATGGGTGCGGTCAGATACGCCGAAACCGACGCACAGGAAACATTTGAAAACCTGTTCAGCGGCGCCAACCGCACGCTCACGCCCGAAGGCCAATGGTCGGAATATCTGCTTTACAACCCGACACAGGGGTTTCTGTGGCTGGTCGAATCCGATGACGGCTGGAACCTTTCCCAAACCCAAAACACATGGCCGCGCCTCGACCGCAACCGCCAACCGCAAGGCTGCAGCAAACTTTACGACTACGGCGGCAGGGTCGAAGTCGCTGCCGGCGCGTTCTACTGGCGCATCCGAAGCGGCGATTTGAACTATTACAGCGACTACCGCGACGGACAAAACCGCAAACTTTGTGCCGAATTGAACACTCACGAAATGGCATGGAGCAAAAGCGTACCGGTTGCTTACAGCGAAATTGCCGAGGCATTTAATCTGAGCAGCCGCGCACCGCATTACACCGCAAACATGACCGAAGATGCCGTCGACAACAAATTGCGGCTGCTGATGATCGGCATCTTGATTATCGTCAACATACCGGCATTCCTGATGAGCGGCGGCGACCACTTAAGCATCATCATAACCTTGTTCTTTGCAGGTTATGCCATCTGGGTTATCGGGCGTGAAAAAGACGAAGAAGAGGATTAAACCATGTCGAGAATAGGCTATATCATTTGCGCCACCGCAGTTATCGTTGTGGCTACCATGCTTAACTACGCCTCGCTCTCATCCTCATCCGACGGCAGCCGCACGCACTCCGGCGGCTACTACTACGGAGGCGGCAGTTATTCCGGCGGCAGCGGTTATTCCGGAGGCCACAAATGACCCATATCCCCGGTAATCATGGCCTTTTGGACTTATACGGCTGCGACGAAGCCATATTGAAAGACCAAGGCCGTCTGAAAACCGCCCTAAAAGCCGCCGCCCAAGCCGCAGAAGCTACCGTCCTCGCCGAACGTTTCCACACCTTCGGCGGCGCAGGCGGCATAACCGGCGTTTTACTGCTCGCCGAATCCCACATCAGCATCCACACTTGGCCGGAACACCGCTTCGCCGCCATAGACGCATTTATCTGCGGCGGCATGAAGTTGGAAAAAGTGAAGGAAGTGTTGTGCAGGGAATTGGCGGCGGAACGCAGCACTTGGGCAGTGGTAGAAAGAGGGGGCGGCATCGTTTAAGTTGCAACGCTTTAATCTGAAATCCAATATTGAACAAACCCGTCTCCATAAACTTCATGCCGACCCGCCGCCGTTTCCTCAGTTACACCGCCGCGCTTGCCGCTGCGTCCTCTTTCTCTTGGCTGACTTACCAACGCCTCAACCGCAAACCGCCGGTTTCCGTCAACCGCGTAGGGCTGCCGTTGGGGCATTTGTTGCGCGACGGGAAATTGCTCAGCCCGCCGAGCCGCCGTTACGAATGCAATACGCTGATACTCGGCGGCGGCGCGGCGGGTTTGGGGGCGTTGTGGTATTTGGCGAAACACGGTCATCGTGATGTATTGCTGGCGGAAGGATTCGAGCGCAACGGCAACAATGCCGCCTACGCCGCTTCAGACGGCCTGAAAGCGCCGAGCGGTGCGCATTATCTTGCGTTGCCGTCGAAAGAGAGTGCGTATGTGCGCGAGATGCTGGCGGATTTTGGTATCTTGCAATCGGACGGCAGTTTCAGGGAAACTGATTTGGTTTACGCGCCCGAGTCGCGCCTTTTGTATCAGGATAAATGGCAGGAACACTTGTTGCCGAAAGAAGATGCGGATTCCAAACGTTTTTTCGATTTAATCGGTCGTCTGAAACAGGCTTACGGAAGCGACGGCAAGAAGATTTTTGCCATTCCGATAGCCCTATCTTCTGCGGACGAAACGTGGCGCGAACTTGATAAGTTGACGTTCAAACAATGGATTGCGCAAGAGGGCTACACCTCGCCCGAACTCTTGTGGTATCTCGATTACTGCTGCCGTGATGATTACGGACAGGGCATAGCGCAAGTATCCGCCTTTGCCGGACTGCATTACTTCGCCGCACGCAACAGCGCGGAAACCGTCCTCACTTGGCCCGAAGGTTTGGCGCATCTTTCTGAAAACCTGCGCCGCCATGCCGGTTTGCAGGAAGGTTGGCAATGGTCGTCTGAAAACCGCATCCACCTCGACAAACCTGCTTCCGTCAACGCATCCGCCGTCAAAATCAAACCGCTTTCAGACGACCGTATCGAAGTTTGGCTGCGCGACAATTCAAGCGGCGAAACCGTCGCCCTGACCACGCAACACGTTATTTCCGCCATGCCGCTGATGGTTGCCGCCCGCATCGTCGAAAATCCCGCGCAATACGGTTTGAACATTCCCGAATACGCCCCGTGGTTGGTCGCCAATTTCGAGCTGCACAGCTTTCCGAAAGAAAAAAACAACAGCGAAACGGCGTGGGATAACGTCATCTACGGCAGCCAGGGGCTCGGCTACGTCGTCGCCACCAACCAGCTCATCCGCGTCGCCCGCCCCGAGCGCACAATCTTCACCGCCTATGCCGCGTTAAACCACGACACCCCGCAAACCGTCCGCCGCCAACTGCTCGAAGCCTCCGACGAAGAACTGCGCGACTTGGCCGCCAAAGACTTGATCGCCGCCTACGGAGAGGGCTTCTGGCAACACGTTTCACACGTCAATGTTACGGTACGCGGACACGGCATGAGCGTACCGAAAGCCGGTTATCTGAACGACGAATCTTTGTTAAAAATCAGAAACCGAGCGTCAGGACTGCTGTTTGCCCACAGTGATTTGAGCTGTTATTCGGTATTCGAAGAAGCTTTGTATTGGGGCGTGGAGGCGGCGAAGAAGGTGTTGAAATCGGCAAAAGCGTAACTGGGAATTTTCTGAATTTGGTATAGCTAAGTTATGAGGGTATATGATTTTTCAGACGATTGCGTATTTATATTTCAAGTGTAGCGCCTTCCTATAATCGAAAAGTCAATATGCTATAGGTCTTTTAGTGAAGAGTCAGCAGGGCTAATGGCGGAATATCGTGGCAATACTTGTATATTAAGCGGCAAATTTTACCGCAAAATATAGCCTGAAGGACTTCGAAAAGGAGACACTGCACTCACTGTCATCCGCATATTGGAGGCACATCAAGTCAGGAGATATAACTATTACTATGAATAACGGGACAGCATTACAAAGCAGCTATTGTATTGAAGGCATAGCCTCGGAAAGTATTTTATAATACATCGTATTGAATAAATTGAGATTAAAGTGAAAAAACGGCCGGGCTAATTTAAATTAGCCCGGCCGTTAGATTTTTTGGTCGGAGTGAAAGGATTCGAACCTTCGACCCCTTGCACCCCATGCAAGTGCGCTACCAGACTGCGCCACACTCCGACTTAATTAAGGTGCGAATTATAATTTTTTTGTATCGGTTTGGCAAGCGCGTCCGGCCTAATCGGGAGTATCTGTTTGAAGCGGCTTTGAATATTGCTTTCAGACGGCCTGACTCCCGCCGGAATGACGAACATCCATGCCCGCTATATAATGACGCTATTTGATTTTTCTGAATAAATATTGCTTATGAATGCCATTCTTCATGATTTGTTTGCGCGCCAAGCGTTTACTTCCAGCCTGTTAGAGCGCAATTTCAGTCAGACTTCGGGTTGGATCGAACTGGCGGGCGTGCTGGCATTGATGGCGGCGACGTTTTTTCTGTCCGAATACCTTATCAATAAATATTTTTCCGGGCATCGGAGAAATTTTTTGCTGCTGCGGCATATCGGCTGCCGCCTGCTGTGGCCGCTGTTGATGATGATAACGGGGGCACTGGCTTTATTTGTCTGTAATTTGACGGAATTTCGCGCGGTATGGCTGCATCTGCTGATTTTGGCGGCGCGTTGGATGATTCTGATTCGGGCGAGTGTGGCGGTGGTCCATGCCGCTTTGCCGCAGAACAGGCTGACTGATTGGCTGGAGCGGGTAGTATCAATGGTTTTGTGGGTGGGATTCGTTCTGTGGCTGTCGGGATTTGATGACAAAATTCTGGAAACGTTGGAGGCAATCCGTTTTACCGTCGGTTCGGGCAAATTGAGCCTGCTGACGATTTTGAACGGGATTCTGTGGGTCGGTATCCTGATGATAGGTGCGTCATGGCTGGCGCGCTTTATCGGCGAGCGGTTGGAGAAAAGCAGCTTAGACACCAATTTGAGCATGATTTTGTCCAAAGTCGTCAAAACGGTGATGATGGTTTTGGCGGTATTGATTGCGCTGCCGCTGGTGGGGATTGATTTGACGGTATTGTCGGTGTTCGGCGGTGCGTTGGGTGTCGGTATCGGTTTCGGCCTGCAAAAAGTGGCGAGCAACTATATTTCTGGTTTTATCATTTTGGGCGACCGCTCCATCCGCATGAACGACCGCCTGACGGTCAATAACTTTACCGGCTATGTCACCAAAATCACCTCGCGTTTTGTGGTGCTGCGCAATGCCAACGGTACGGAGGCGCTGATTCCGAACGAGACTTTCGTTACCTCGATGGTGGTCAACGAATCCTACACCAGCCGCGAATTGCAGCAGGCGTTTAATATACAGGTTGCCTATCATTCCGATTTGATTAAGGCGCTGGACATCATAAAAAGTGCGGCCGCCGCGCAGCCTCGAGTTTCCGCCAATCCCGCGCCTTTGGCGGTGGTGACCAATTTCGGCGACAACGGTATCGATTTGCGCGCGACTTATTGGGTGAAAGACCCGGAAAACGGTTTTGCCGCGCTGCAATCGGCGATTTTTCTGGACATTTGGCGGCAGTTTAACGAACACGGCATCGAGTTCCCCTATCCGCAGCGCGAAATCCGCATCTTGAACGAAAGCCTGGCGCCGAGCAATATCGCCATGATTAAGGCGGGAATGCAGGCGCGCAGCGACACCAAATCCGACCCGGCAATGGATGCTGCCGGAGACGATTGATGGCGAAGCCTTTGAAGTATCCCGTGTCCGCACTGGTGGTATTGCACGACGGACAAGGGCATATCCTGCTTATCGAGCGGGCAGACCGGCCCGGCTTCTGGCAGTCGGTAACCGGCAGCATAGAGCAGGGCGAGAGTATTGAGCAGACTGCGCGGCGGGAGGTTTGGGAAGAAACCGGCATCCGCCTTGCGGACGGGCAGCTTTGCAACTGGCATGAAAGCAGCGTTTACGAAATCTACCACCATTGGCGGCACCGCTATCCTGAAGGCGTATTCGAAAACCGCGAACACGTCTTTTCCGCCGAAATCCCGCGCAATACGCCGGTCAGGCTGGCAGAGGGCGAACATACCGCCTACGGTTGGTTTGATGTGGCGGAAGCGGCGGAAAAAGTGTTTTCGCCGTCCAACCGTGCCGCTATTTTGGATTTGCACAAACATATGTAGCGGATCAGGTCGCAGAGGCCGTCTGGAAATTTTCAGACGGCCTCTAAAGCCGATAAATTCAGTGAACAACGAAGGAAAAGGAAACTTGGAAATGATTACCCCCCAGCAGGCCATTGCGCGCCTAATCAGCAACAACGAGCTTTTTTACGACGAAATGACCGACTTGATGCGCCAGATTATGAGCGGCCAGGTAATGCCGGAACAAATCGCGGCCATCCTGACGGGGCTGCGGATTAAGGTGGAAACCGTATCGGAAATCACCGCCGCCGCCGCAGTGATGCGCGAGTTTGCGAGCAAGGTGCCTGTTAGGGACGGCAGCGGTTTGGTCGATATTGTGGGCACGGGTGGAGACGGTGCCAAGACGTTTAATATTTCCACCGCCGCCATGTTTGTCGCGGCGGCGGCGGGGGCGAAGGTGGCAAAACACGGCGGCCGGTCGGTGTCGTCTTCCAGCGGTGCGGCCGATGTGATGGAGCAGATGGGAGCGGTATTGGATGTTACGCCCAAACAGGTGGCCGAAAGTATAGACAAAACCGGTATCGGCTTTATGTTTGCCCCCAACCACCACAGTGCCATGCGCTATGTCGCTCCGGTACGCCGTGCGCTCGGGTTCCGCAGTATTTTCAATATCCTCGGCCCGCTGACCAATCCCGCCGGTGCGCCGAACCAGTTGCTGGGCGTATTTCATGTCGATTTGTGCGGCATCCTGTCGCGCGTGTTGCAGCAACTCGGTTCCAAACATGTATTGGTGGTTTGCGGTGAAGACGGTTTGGACGAAATCACTATTGCGGGCAAAACCCGCGTGGCCGAACTGAAAGACGGAACGATACGCGAATACGATCTCAATCCTGTGGACTACGGGATAGAAATCCGTCGAAACCTCGACGACATCAAGGTTGCCGACAGCAGGGAATCTTTACTGAAAATACAGGGCGTGCTTGACGGTGAGCGCGGCGCGGCGCGGGACATCGTATTACTGAATGCCGCCGCCGCCCTGTATGCCGGCAACGTGGTTCCGTCGCTGGCCGAGGGCGTCGACGCGGCGGGGGAAGCCATTGATTCGGGTAAAGCCAAGGCAAAGAAAGACGAGTTCGTCGCGTTTACCAAGCAACTTGCCTGATTGGGAATGCGAAATTGTCAAAAGGCCGTCTGAAAGCTGCTTCATCATGCTTTCAGACGGCCTTTTGACTGTATCGGCAGAATTATTGGCCGATGGTAACTTTACGGATAACGACGGGTTTGACCGGTACGTTTTGATGGTAGCCGCGGTCGGTAGTCTGTACCTTGGCGATTTTCTCCACCACTTCCATACCCGATGTAACTTTGCCGAACACCGCATAGCCGTAGCCCTGCGCGGTTTTGTTTTTAAAGTTCAGAAACTCATTGTCGGCGGTGTTGATGAAAAACTGGCTGGTAGCGGAATTAGGATTGCCGGTACGCGCCATGGCGATGGTGCCGACAGTGTTCTTCAGGCCGTTGTCGGCTTCGTTGCCAATGGCTTTGTCGGTGGCTTTCTGTACCATGTCGGGTGTGAATCCGCCGCCTTGAATCATGAAGCCGTCGATGACGCGGTGGAAAACGGTGTTGTCGTAAAAGCCTTTGCGGGCGTAGCTGACGAAGTTGGCGACGGTTTTAGGCGCTTTGGTTTCATCCAGCGACAGGCCGATATTGCCCATATTGGTTTCGATAACGGCGCGTGTTTCGGCTTGAGCGGTGAACGAGGCGGCGAGTACGAGGGCGCCCAAAGCCAGTTTGCTGAGTGTTTTCATGAGAGGGTTTCCTGTGAATGCAAAACCGGCATTATCGCTGTTTTTTATGTGAAGGCGATAATAGGAAATGTTAAGAAGCCGTTATTCGAGGCCGTCTGAAACAATGCTTTCAGGCGGCCTCGAATATTTTAGACGCAGCGTTATTGTTTGGCTGCTTCGATTTGGATGTCGATGCGGACGGTTTTGGTCATGCCTGCATCAACCAGATAGTTCACGCCCCATTTGGTGCGGTCGATGGTGGTGCTGAAGTCGCCGCCGCAGACTTCGGTTTTCGCCATCGGGCTTTGGTAGCAGTTGAATTTTTCGGCTTTGAGTTTGACGGGGGCGGTTTTGCCGTGCATGGTCAGGTTGCCGTCAACGGAGAGCAGTTTTTTGCCGTTGAAGTTGAATTTGGTGGAAACGAAGCGGATGTTCGGATATTTGGCGGCATCGAAAATGTCGGCAGATTTCAGGTGGTCGGTGAAGTGTTGCGAACCGCTTTGCAGGTTGGCAACGGGGATGGTGATGTCGATTTTGCCTTGGCGCTTGGCTTGGTCGAAATCGACGGAGCCGGTCAGACCGTAGAAACCGCCGACGTTGGTGCTGGTGTTGAAGTGGTCGATGGCGAAACGGGCGTTGGCGTGGTGTTCGTCCACTTTGTAGGTGGCGGCGGAGGCAGTACCGATGGCTGCTGCTGCGAGTGCGGCGAAGATGATTTTTTTCATGATTCTTGTCCTTTGTGTGAGGTTGTAAAGGCGTTTATCTTAACATAGGAAAGAATGCATATCATTTCTTAAGGGTGAACGGTGGATTTACTTGGATTTGATGATGGCAGATAGAATACCGTAAATACATATGAATTAAAGTGGTTTCAGACGGCCTGTCGCTGGATGGGCGGAGGGGGAAGAGGTTACAATGGCCCTTTGTCGAAACGGTCAAACCGGATATTTCGAGATTGTGATTTAAGAAATTAAAGATGGAAATCACGCTTCCAATTTCTCCGCAGCCTTCGCGTTGGCTGCCGTTGCTGCTGGCAATTGCGATTTTTATGCAAATGCTTGATGCGACCATACTCAATACCGCGCTGCCGAACATTGCTGCGGATTTGGACGAATCGCCGCTGGATATGCACTCTGCGGTGGTGGTTTATACGCTGACTGTCGCGTTGCTGATTCCTTTGAGCGGCTACCTGGCCGACCGTTTCGGTACGCGCAATGTGTTTGTCGGTTCGATGGCGGTGTTTATCGCCGGCTCGCTGTTGTGTGCGGCGGCGCAAAACCTGCCGATGCTGGTGGTGGCAAGGATGGTGCAGGGAGTGGGCGGTTCGATGCTGGCACCCGTACCGCGGTTGACCATTATTCGCGTATACGAGAAGTCGCAGCTTCTGAACGCTATCAATTATGCGGTGATGCCGGCGTTAATCGGGCCCATATTCGGGCCGCCGGTGGGCGGTTATCTGGTGGAATATGCTTCGTGGCATTGGATTTTTCTGCTGAACGTACCCATCGGCCTAATCGGTATCGCGGCGGCGCTGAAAATCATGCCGAATGTCAAAGGTGTGCGCGTGCCGTTTGATACGGCGGGCTTTTTGATGTTCGCTTCGGCGGCATGCGCGCTGATAATGGCCGTGGAGGTTATCTCTCATCCGCAGGCCGTACCTTTTGCTGCGGGGCTGGCGGTAGCCGGTGCGGCTGCGCTGTGGCTTTATGCCCGCCATGCGCGCCGTACCGAAACGCCGCTTTATGCGGGCGACCTGTTTCAGGTGCGCACTTTCCGGCTGGGACTTGCGGGCAATCTGTTCAGCCGTTTGGGTATCAGTTCCGTACCGTTTTTATTGCCGTTGCTGTTTCAGGTGGCTTTTGGTTTCGGAGCGGGGCTGTCCGGCGGCTTGGTTGCTGCCGCGGCCTTTGCCTCGCTGCTGGCGAAGCCGTTGGTCAGGCCGATAATGGCGCACTACGGCTACCGTGGTGTTTTGACGGCCAACACGCGGCTGTTGGGGATATTGATTATGCTGGTTGCGCTGCCGGATGTGCATACGCCGCTGGGAGTGTGGGTGGCGCTGCTGCTGGCGATGGGGCTGTGCAACTCAATACAGTTTTCGGCTATGAACACGTTGACCTTGGCCGATTTGCGGCCTTATCAGGCGGGCAGCGGAAACAGTCTGATGGCGGTCAACCAGCAGTTGTCCATGAGCTTCGGCATTGCGCTCGGCGCACTGATGTTGCAGGGCTGGACGAAAAGCAGCTTCGGTGCGGAAAACCTGCATACCGCATTCAGGCTGACCTTTCTCGGCATCGGTGCGGTTACGTTTGCCTCAGGATTTATCTTTGCCCGGCTGCACCGTTCCGACGGGCAGAATCTGACGGAATAAATCAAGAAAATAGGTTAGAATGTGCGCCGTTTATATTTGCCGCTGCCGTTTTTCAGACGGCCTCGAAGTTTTCAGGAACAAAATACCGTCTATGCCGTCTGAAAAAAGATTGTTACCGTGATGAACCTCAGATATACCGTACTGATGATGCCCGCATTCCTCATAGGCTGTGCTTCGCTGCCGCCGTTGGACGGACGGACGGAGAGCCGCTATCTCGACACGCCTTCCTCGCCCCGCTTGGAAGCGTCGTTGAAACTTGCGCACAAAAAGCAGCCTGCCGACAGCGATGCGGACACGTCGGACGTTTATCTGCTCAACGATGCGCATGATGCCTTCGTCGCGCGTGCCGAACTAATTGACGCCGCCGACCACACGCTCGACATCCAATACTATATCTGGCACAACGACATTTCCGGCAAGCTGCTGTTCAACCTAGTGCACAGGGCGGCAGAGCGCGGCGTGCGCGTGCGGCTGCTGCTGGACGACAACAACACCGACGGCCTCGACAACATCCTATTGGCGCTCGACAGCCATCCTAATATCGAAATACGCCTGTTCAACCCCTTCGTCTCGCGCAGATGGCGCGCGTTGGGCTATCTGACCGACTTCCCGCGCCTCAACCGCCGTATGCACAACAAATCGCTGACCGCCGACAACCGCGCCACCATCGTCGGCGGACGCAATATCGGCGACGAATATTTTAAGGTCGGGGAAGATACCGTTTTCGCCGATCTGGATATACTGGCAACGGGCAAAGTGGTTACCGAAGTGTCGGAAGACTTCGACCGCTATTGGGCGAGCAATTCGGCTTATCCGGCCAGAAGCATCATCAAAAGAGGCAGCGTGGAAAAAGGCTTTGAAGAACTGGCATATAACGATGACGACAAAAACGGCGTATTGAACCGATACCGGCGCGAAATCGAAACCTCGGATTTGTTCAATTTGCTGAAGCAGAACAAAGTGCAGTGGCACAAAGTCAAAACCCGCCTCATCAGCGACGACCCCGCCAAAGGGCTTGACCGCGACCGCCACAAAACCCCGATTCTGCAACGCCTGCTCGCAGCAATGCAGGCGCCGGAAAAGAGCATGTATCTTGTGTCGCCGTATTTCGTGCCGACCAAATCGGGTGCGCACGCATTAAGCGAAATCGCCAAAGCAGGCGTGGACGTAACCGTACTGACCAACTCACTTCAAGCCACCGACGTTGCCGCCGTACATTCCGGCTACGTCAAATACCGCAAGCCGCTGCTGAAAGCAGGGGTGGAACTGTACGAACTGAAGCCCAACCATGCCGTCCCCAAAACCAAAGACCGCGGGCTGACCGGCAGCTCCGCCACCAGCCTGCACGCAAAAACCTTTATCGTCGACGAAAAACGTATCTTTATCGGTTCGTTCAACCTTGACCCGCGTTCCGCCCGCCTCAACACTGAAATGGGCGTCGTCCTCGAAAGCCCGCAGATTGCCGGCATGATGCGGCGCACGCTGATAACGACCACGCCCGACTACGCCTACAAAGTTACGCTCAACCGGCACAACAAACTGCGCTGGCAGAATCCGGAAGACCGCAAAATCTACTCGAAAGAACCGGAAGCCAAATTCTGGAAACGCGTTATCTCCAAAATATTATCGTTTCTGCCGATTGAAGGATTACTCTGAGGCCGTCTGAAAATACACCGAAGGAAATCTCATGAAACCGATTTTAAAAGCCGCCTTTCTCGCCACCGCAGTTGCCGCGCTGGCATCCTGCGGCACCACGCCAAGAAAACCCGCGCACCGCCCGACAGCCGCACACAAGGTCCAGCCCGTGCGCATCAGCAATATCGACCATACGGAAGGTTCGCAGGAACTGATGCTGCACAGCATGGGGCTGATCGGCACGCCTTACCGCTGGGGAGGCAATAAAACCGAAATGGGCTTCGATTGCAGCGGCATGATTCAGTTCGTTTATAAAAACGCACTCGGCGTCAGCCTGCCGCGTACCGCCCGCGACATGGCCGCCGCCTCGCGCAAAATCCCCGACGGCAAACTGAAAGCCGGTGATCTGGTATTTTTCAGCACGGGCGGAGCGCACAAATATTCCCACGTCGGCCTCTATATCGGCAACGGCGAATTTATCCACGCGCCGAGCAGCGGCAAAACGGTACAGACCGAGAAACTTTCCAAGCCCTTCTATGCGAAAAACTACTTAGGCGCACATACCTTCTTTACAGATTAAACCACAGGCCGTCTGAAACATTTTCAGACGGCCTGTCCGTTTAAAATGAAGATAAGGCGCGTTTGACGCATCACCTGCGGCGACGGCCCGAATTTCCTGCTTTTCGTTTATAAAAAGCCGATTATCCGGTACGGCAATTTTTCAGACGGCCTCCCAACCCTCAAAACAAGGAATTTCCCATGCACACCGAAACCGTTTTAACCGTATTAAAAAACCTGCAAAACCAAATCTGCGCCGCGCTTGAGCAGGAAGACGTCGGGGCGGGGTTTGCGCGTGAAGAATGGACGGGCAAATTGGGCGTGGGCGAAACTCGTGTGTTGAAAAACGGCGCGGTATTCGAGCAGGCGGGCGTGAATTTTTCGCATGTGAAAGGCAGCAAAATGCCCGCTTCGGCAACGGCGCACCGTCCTGAACTGGCGGGCGCGGCGTTTGAGGCAATGGGCGTGTCGCTGGTGATTCATCCGAAAAATCCGTATGTGCCGACCAGCCATGCGAATGTGCGCTTTTTTATCGCGTATCCGGAAGGCGGCGAGCCTGTGTGGTGGTTCGGTGGCGGCTTTGATTTGACGCCGTTTTATCCGTTTGAAGAAGATATTTTGCACTGGCACACGGTCGCGCGGGACGTATGCGCGCCGTTTGGGGAAGAGGTTTATCCCGAGTTCAAAAAATGGTGCGACGAGTATTTTTACCTGAAACACCGCGGCGAAACGCGCGGCGTGGGCGGTTTGTTTTTCGACGATTTGAACCGCTGGGATTTCGACACCTGCCTGAATTTCATCAAGGCGGTCGGCGAAGGCTATATCGGAGCGTATCTGCCGATTGTGGCGAAACGCAAAAACACGCCATACGGCGAACGCGAACGTGATTTCCAGCTTTACCGGCGCGGGCGTTATGTGGAATTTAATTTGGTTTGGGACAGGGGCACGCTGTTCGGCCTGCAAAGCGGCGGTCGCACGGAAAGCATTTTGATGTCCATGCCGCCTTTGGTGCGCTTCGAGTATCAATACGCGCCCGAAGAAGGTTCGCCCGAAGCGCGGCTGAATGAGTTTTTGGCGGCACGGGATTGGCTGGGTGAATCGGGTTGAAAATCAGGCTTTGAGGCCGTCTGAAAATATGGTTTCAGATGGCCTTTCTCATGAAAGCCGTACGGTCCTGTTTGATTACAAATTAAGGTTCTTCATTGTCAACAATTGGTATAAAATGGCAGCTTAATTGAGAAAATCTGCCGCTGAATCAACACTTATCGAATGAAATCATTTTTTCAGACGGCCTTTGTCTTTTGCGGCACACGTTTTAAATTTAAGGAATAAAAATGCCAGACTACCGCTCCAAAACCTCCACCCACGGCCGCAATATGGCGGGTGCACGCGCATTGTGGCGCGCCACCGGTGTGATGGAAACCGACTTCGGCAAGCCCATCATCGCCGTTGCCAACTCGTTCACCCAATTCGTGCCCGGCCATGTCCACCTGCACAACATGGGCCAACTGGTTGCCCGCGAGATTGAAAAAGCCGGCGCAATCGCCAAAGAATTCAACACCATCGCCATCGACGACGGCATCGCCATGGGACACAGCGGCATGCTGTACTCACTGCCCAGCCGCGATTTGATTGCCGACTCCATCGAATACATGGTGAACGCCCACTGCGCCGACGCGCTGGTGTGCATTTCCAACTGCGACAAAATCACCCCCGGAATGCTGATTGCCGCCATGCGCCTGAACATCCCGACCATCTTCGTTTCCGGCGGCCCGATGGAAGCGGGCAAGGTCATCGGCGTGGCCAACATCCAGCCCGAACGCCGCTTGGACTTGATTGACGCCATGATTGAATCGGCGGACGACAATATCAGCAACCAACAGGTTGAAGAAGTCGAACAAAATGCCTGCCCGACCTGCGGTTCCTGCTCCGGCATGTTCACCGCCAACTCCATGAACTGCCTGACCGAAGCGCTCGGCCTGTCCCTGCCTGGCAACGGTTCCTACCTCGCCACCCATGCCGGCCGCAAAGAATTGTTCCTCGAAGCCGGCCGCATGATTGTCGAAATCACCAAACGCTATTACGAGCAAGACGACGAAACCGTGCTGCCGCGCAGCATCGCCACCAAAAAAGCGTTTGAAAACGCCATGACCATGGACATCGCCATGGGCGGTTCCACCAACACCATCCTGCATTTGCTCGCCGTCGCCAACGAAGCGGGCGTGGATTTCAAAATGGCCGACATCGACCGCTTAAGCCGCGTCGTGCCCTGCATCTGCAAAACCGCGCCCAATAACCACGACTACTACATGGAAGACGTGCACCGCGCAGGCGGCATTTTCGCCATCCTGAAAGAACTGGACAAAGCGGGCAAACTGCACACCGACGTGTACACCATTCACGCGCCGACGCTGAAAGACGCGATTGAAAAATGGGACGTGACCAATCCCGAAAACACCCACGCCATCGAACGCTTCAAAGCCGCACCCGGCGGCGTGCGCACCACCCAAGCGTTCTCGCAAAACCGCATGTGGAAAACCCTCGACCTCGACCGTGAAAAAGGCTGCATCCGCAACGTCGAACACGCCTACTCGCAAGATGGCGGTTTGGCGGTCTTGTTCGGCAACATCGCCGAGCGCGGCTGCGTGGTGAAAACCGCAGGCGTGGACGAGAGCATCCTCAAATTCACCGGCCGCGCCCGCGTGTTTGAAAGCCAGGAAACCGCCGTCGAAGGCATTTTGGGCAACCAAATCGTCGCCGGCGACATCGTCATCATCCGCTACGAAGGCCCCAAAGGCGGCCCAGGCATGCAGGAAATGCTGTACCCGACTTCTTACCTGAAATCCAAAGGCTTGGGCAAAGCCTGCGCCTTGCTGACTGACGGACGCTTCTCCGGCGGTACATCAGGTTTGTCCATCGGCCACGCTTCGCCCGAAGCGGCGGAAGGCGGCGCCATCGGTTTGGTGCACGAAGGCGATACCATCGAAATCGACATCCCCAACCGCAGCATCAATCTGAAAGTGTCCGACGAAGAACTCGCCTCCCGCCGCGCCGAAATGGAAGCACGCGGCAGCAAAGCATGGAAACCGGAAAACCGCGACCGCTACGTCTCCGCTGCCCTGCGTGCCTATGGCGCGATGGCGACTTCCGCCGACAAAGGCGCGGTGCGCGACGTATCGCAAATCGAACGCTAAAGCGGTGCGGCAATACGGTTTCAGACGGCCATACGGTATCGGAGGCCGTCTGAAACCGCATCAAAGGCAGTGTTATGGACAAATTTATTCTTGCGATGATTGCGCTGGCCGTGATTCTGGCGGTGATTATCGGCGGCGGCTTTATAGCGGTCGAATACACCAAAAAACATCCCGAAATGTTCGAGGTCAAACCGGAGCGGAAGTAGGCTTGCCGCCGTCGGGCCGTCTGAAAGATTCGTTTTCAGACGGCCTTTTGTTATGCTGCGGTAAAATCAGGCAAAGCGGCAAACTAATGCGGCGGATTTATGTCAATAGGAAATGCCGCCCGTATGACGCTTTACCTTGAAAGCCGCGGTACGCGGGGCGTCTGTATCTGATTCAACCGACAGGAGAATGAAATGAAAAAATTATTGATTGCCGCCGCAGTGTTGGCGCTGGCCGGCTGCCACAGCACATGGAACGGAGTAAAAGCGGACAGTTCGCGCATCGTCGGCCGTTCGGTAAGCGGTATCGGCCACGGCATCGGCAAGGCAGGGGCGGCGCTGGAACGCAGCGGTGAGCAGATAGACGGGCGTGCGCCGGCACAGAGTGCGAACAACGCCGTACAGCAGCCGTATTGAGTTTGCACGCAGCCCACAGACCTCCGACCGGTACCAGCCGGCCGGAGGTTTTGTTTTTCAGACGGCCTTTATGCGGTATGATTGCGGCTTGAAACATCATGACAGGCCGTCTGAAGAATAATGATGAAATCACTTGCCGTCTGGCTGGTTCTGGCCGGATTATTGTTTGCCCTGTTCCGATACGTGGAAGAGAGCGAATTATCCGGCGCCGACCTGCTCCGAGCGCTGCCGCCCGCCGATACGTCTGCCGTCGAAGGCTTGGACGGACTCGGCTATCTGAACTACCTGCGTAAAGAGGCCGGGCTGCCCGCGTTGGCGAAATCCGAACTGCTGGAGCGTTCGGCGCGCAACCACGCGCGTTATCTGACGGATTACCCCGACGAAGGGCATGACGAGAAGCATACCGCCAGCCCGCTGTTCAGCGGCGAAACGCCGTCCGACCGTGCCGCATTCGTCGGTTATCCGTATGGCGGCGTGCGGGAAAACGTCAGTACCGGCCGCATTCAGCGCGGCGCATCGTCGGGCGGCGATACGGTGCGGCAGCAGGCGGACGGCCTGATGGCGGCGGTGTACCACCGTTTTTCATTGTTGGAACAAGGCATCGACGAGGCGGGCGCGGCTTACGAGGAGCAGAACGGCAATCAGGCGCTGGTGGTCAATCAGGGCAACAGCCTGTACCGCAATCTTTGCGCGTCAGGCCGTCTGAACGCCGAACCCGACCGGCCTTTCTATGCGGACGCCTGCACCAACGGCGCCATCGTGTATGCGGACGAAATGAAACCCCGGCAGGAAATTCCGTATGTCGTATATCCGGTCGGCAATTCGGCCGTGCCCGAATTTTACGGCGAACGCCCCGACCCCGTACCCGACCGGGCCATAACCGGCAACCCCGCCAGTATTGCGTTTTCCGAAACGGCCGGACGCATCGAAATGCAGTCGTTCAAACTCTACCGCGGCAATGAAGAAGTCGCCCCCGTGCGCGTGCTGACCCGCCGCAACGACCCGAACCGGAAATTCACCGACCGCCAGTTCGCATTGTTTCCCCTGAATCCCTTGGAATACGATACCGCCTATCGCGCCGTGTTCCGCTACAGCCGCAACGGTCAAAAGGCAGAAGCGGAATGGACGTTCCGCACCAAGCGCCCCGATTACCCGTATTTCATCGTCAAAGGCGGCGAAAAACTGGCGGTTTCAGACGGCATCGAATACTTTATCCGCCCGCAGCGCCGCTGGTGCCTGAAAGACTGTCCCGATGTGGTTTACCAGACCGCCGGCGGTGCGACGCTGGAAGTTTTGAAACACATGCCCGGCGGCATCGTCGTGCGCATGAGCGGCAGGCGCGGCGATAAGGCGCGGCTGATGCTCGACGGAGGGCGGGACAAACGCAAAGCGGTGGAACTCTACCTGACGGATTAGGGCCGTGCCGCAATGCCAAAATTATCGGAAACGGCGTTGTGAAAACTGATAAAATACCCCCTCCGTCCGATACGGCAGACAGTCATGAGCCAAAACGTCCAAATCAAAGCCAACACCCGCTGCGCCTTCGCCTGCATCGGCCTGATGCTGTTTTCGTTTGCCGTGTTCGCGTTTGTCTCGGTGGTGCCGGCGGGTTTGTCGGGCGCCGCCAGGATAACCGTTATCCGCGTGTCGCTTTACGCGCTGCTGGCATTTGCGGTGCTCGGCGGCATTTTTTCCATCCGCGTCGCCGTATTGCGCAAAAAAGCGGGCAAATAAGCATTTCATTTTAAGGTTTGAACATGAATCACCCGAATAACCGGATACCCGAAGAAATCCGCCTGCAACACGGCCGCGGCGCACTGACTTTGGTTTACGGCGCCGAACAAAAAAGTCTGAGCGCCGAATTTTTGCGCGTATTTTCACCCAGCGCGGAAGTGCGCGGCCATGCGCCCGGGCAGGAAGTGCTGCAAACGGGCAAGGCGGGCGTTACCATCATGGGGCTGGAGCCGGTCGGGCAATACGCCTTGAAAATCACTTTTTCAGACGGCCACGACAGCGGTTTGTACGACTGGGCCTATCTGCACAAACTGGCACACGATCACGACGCGCTTTGGGCGGATTACCTGCGCCGCATGGAGCTGGCGGGCGCGTCGCGCATTCCGTCTCCCGACGATTTGAAGGCCGGGCCGAAATCCGGCCATGCCTGCGGCAGCGGCGGTTGCGGCGGACGGCATTGAGGAAGAGGCCGTCTGAAAATATGGAACTGCAATTTTTAGGCACCGGCGCAGGTTCGCCGTCGAAAGTGCGCAACGTTACCTGCACCGCCCTGAAAACAGGCGGGAAAAATAACGAAGTCTGGCTGTTTGATTGCGGCGAGGCTACGCAGCACCAAATCCTGCGTACCAACATCCGGCCGGGCAAAATCAGGCGGATTTTCATCACGCACCTGCACGGCGACCATATCTTCGGCCTGCCCGGACTGCTCGGCAGCCGCTTGTTTTTGGGCGGGGCGGGCGAACCGCTGTCCCTGTACGGCCCCGCCGGTATCCGCCGGTTTGTCGAAAGTGCGCTGGAAGCTTCGCAAACGCAGTTGAGCTATCTGATAAACTTCCATGAATTTGTTTCAGACGGCCTCATATCGGACGACGGGGAATTTACCGTCAGTGCTTTCGGACTGGCGCACAGCCTGCCGTCCTTCGCCTACCGCATAGAAGAAAAAGAACGCGCGGGCGGCTTGCAGATGGACTGTTTGCGCGAACTCGGCATCCCGCCCGGCCCGTTGCTCGGCCGTCTGAAAAACGGCGAAACCGTAACCTTGGACGACGGGCGGCTGATTGACGGTAAAGAATACCTTTCGCCGCCGCGAAAAGGGCGGATAATCGCTGTCTTCGGCGACACAAAGCCCTGCCCGTCCGCACTGGCGGCGGCCGAAGGGGCGGATGTATTGGTGCATGAAGCGACTTTTGCCGCCGGAGACGAAGCAATGGCGGAAAAAGTTTTCCATTCCACCGTGTCCGATGCCGCAAACCTGGCTGCCGAAGCCGGTGTCAAACAACTTTATCTGACCCACATCAGCGCGCGTTATGCCGATGAGGAGCAACGGCTGATGCTGGAGCGGCAGGCGCAAAATATATTTCCCGCGTCGAAAGTGGTTGGCGATTTCGACGTATTCAATATCTGAATCCGCATTATTTTAAAAAGGCAGGCAACATGAGCGACCACAAAACCCATTTCGGTTTCAGTACCGTAGATGAGAACGAAAAAGCAGGCAAAGTGGCCGAGGTATTCCACTCGGTAGCGAAAAACTATGACATCATGAACGACGTGATGTCGGGCGGTCTGCACCGCGTTTGGAAACGCTTTACCATCAATACCGCGCGTTTGAAAAAAGGCGACAAAGTGCTCGACATCGCGGGCGGAACGGGCGACCTGTCGCGCGGCTGGGCCAAGCGTGTGGGCAAAGAAGGCGAAGTCTGGCTGACCGACATCAACTCCTCCATGCTGACCGTCGGCCGCGACCGCCTGCTCAATGAAGGACTGATTCTGCCGGTATCGCTGGCCGATGCGGAAAAACTGCCGTTTCCCGACAACTACTTCAATCTGGTTTCCGTCGCTTTCGGCCTGCGCAATATGACGCACAAAGATGCCGCGCTGAAAGAGATGCATCGCGTGTTGAAACCGGGCGGCACGCTGCTGGTATTGGAGTTTTCCAAAGTCTACAAACCGCTGGAAGGCGTGTACGACCTGTATTCGTTCAAGTTGCTGCCGGTTATGGGCAAACTGATTGCGAAAGACGCCGACAGCTATCAATATCTGGCCGAATCCATCCGTATGCACCCAGACCAGGAAACTTTGAAACAGATGATGCTGGACGCGGGTTTCGACAGCGTGGATTACCACAACATGAGCGCGGGCATCGTGGCGCTGCACAAAGGCGTGAAGTTCTGATTACGCGGATATTTGAAAGGCCGTCTGAAAATATTTTTCAGGCGGCCTTTAGATTTCAGACGGCCTTCGGGGATTTTTGAGGAAATGACGGTTTATAGTGGATTAATTTCCGATACAACCGTTTATTAAACCGCGTCATTTCCGCACAGGCGGGAATCCAGATTGTTCCGTTCAGAAACTGATGCAGAAAAACGTTTCTGAAATTCTACGTTTTGGATTCCCGCTTGCGCGGGAATAACACGGTTTGGTTTTCGGAAATTTTCGCAGGCATGGCGGTCTATGGTATAGATTTCAGACGGCCCCGCCGTTCTGCTTCGCCTCCAAAAGCTCCCAGCGTTCTAATTTTTCCAAAAGCAGTGTTTCGATTTCTTCGGCACGGTTTTGCAATGCACTGGCTTTCTCATAATCTTTGAAGATTTCAGGATCAGAAAGCTGCGCGTTGATTTCCGCCTGTTCGGTTTCCAAGGCGGCGATTTCGTCGGGCAGGGCGTCGAGTTCGCGTTGTTCTTTGTAGGAAAGTTTGACCGTGCGGTTGGCTTTGGGTTTGGCTTTTTCCGGTTCTGCGGTGGCTGTTTTGGGTGCGGGGGCCGTCTGAATTTTCTCTTCGCGCGATTTTGCGTCGATGTAGTCCTGATAGCCGCCGATGTATTCTTTCAGACGACCTTGACCTTCGAAAACAATGCTTTGGGTAATTACATTGTCGAGGAACATACGGTCGTGTGAGACGAGGAATACCGTGCCTTGATAATCGCGCAGCAGGTCTTCGAGCAGCTCTTGGGTGTCGATATCCAAGTCGTTGGTCGGTTCGTCCAAGACCAGGATATTGGCAGGGCGGGTGAAGAGTTTTGCCAGCAGGAGGCGGTTGCGTTCGCCGCCGGAGAGCGATGAGACGGGGCTTTGCGCGCGGGCAGGGTGGAACAGGAAATCTTCCAGATAGCTCATGACGTGTTTTTTCTTGCCGCCGATTTCGACGTAATCGTTGCCTTGTCCGAGCGTGTAAAACACGGTGTCGTTTTCGTTCAACGCGCTGCGGAACTGGTCGAAATAGGCGACTTCCTGCTTGCTGCCGATGCGGATTCTGCCGTAGGTCGGCTGCAATTCGCCCAGAATCAGCTTGAGGAAGGTGGTTTTGCCGATACCGTTTGGGCCGATTAAGCCGATTTTGTCGCCGCGCTGCAAGATGGCGGAAAATTTGTCCATGATGACTTTGTCGCCATAGGCAAACGAGGCGTGTTCCAGCTCGGCGATGATTTTGCCGCTTTTCTCGCCACTGTCGAGCTTGAAATTGACCTGCCCTTGTACGTTGCGGCGTTCGGCACGCTGGCGGCGCAGTTCTTCCAAACGGCGCACGCGGCCTTCGTTGCGGGTGCGGCGTGCTTCGATACCTTTGCGTATCCACGCTTCTTCCTGCGCGTGGAATTTGTCGAAAAGGCGGTTATGTTCCGCCTCGACTGCCAACTCTTGCGCTTTTTTCTCGCTGTATTTGGAGAACGAGCCGGGATAGGAGCGCAGAATGCCGCGGTCGAGTTCGACGATGCGCGTAGCAATGTTGTCCAAAAAACGGCGGTCGTGGGTAATCACGACCAAGCTGCCTTCAAACGCCTTGAGCAGGTTTTCCAGCCAGATAATCGCGTCGATGTCCAAATGGTTGGTCGGTTCGTCCAGCAGCAATACGTCGGGCTTCTGCACCCAAGCCTGCGCCAAGGCGACGCGCTTTTTCTGCCCGCCGGAGAGGTTGCCGATTTTTTCATTTTCCGGCAGACCGAGTTCACCTAAAGTCTGCTTCACCGCCGCATCCAGCTTCCAGCCGTCCTTCGCTTCGATTTCAAGCTGCAATTCGTTGAGTTCTTTTAATAAAACGTCGTCTGAATTGTGTTCCAAATCATGGCTGACGCGGTGGTAACGGCGCAGCAGGTCGCGGATTTCGCCCAAGCCTTCGGCGACGGTGTCGAATACGGTGACTTCCTTATCAAAAAACGATTCCTGCGGCACATAAACGATTTTGAGGTTGTTTTGAACGATAATCTGCCCGTCGTCGAGCTTCTGCACGCCGGCGAGGATTTTCAGAAACGAAGACTTACCCGCGCCGTTGCGGCCGATTAAGCCGATTTTTTCGCCGCTGTCGAGTTGGAAGGAAGTTTTGTCGAGTAGGGCGACATGGCCGACGGCAAAGGAAGCGTTTTCTACGGATAAGATGTTCATGCTGGTTGCGCCAAGAGATTCAAAGGGGGCTATTTTAGCCGATTTGCCGCGGTTTTATAAGAAACAGGCCGTCTGAACATTTCAGACGGCCTGCCGGTATCGGCGCGTTACCGCGAGGCGTCGAAACCGCCGTCTTCAACGGCTTCGATCAGTACGTCGGGGTTGGTTTTGGCAGGGTCGAATGTAACCGCGGCGTTTTTGTTTTCGAGGCTGACTTCGGCTTTGCCGACGCCGTCGATGCCTTCTAGAATGCGGGTTACGCTTTTGACGCAACCGCCGCAGGACATGCCGCCGATGTTTAGGGTTACTGTTTGCATAATGTTTTCCTTTGGATTTTGGTTAGGATGACGGAGCTAAATATAAACCTTGACGTGGGGGCAGTGTCAAGCGGGGGGCGGATTGCGCAGTGTTGTTTTTTCAGACGGCCTCAGGGCGGTTTCAGGCCGTCTGAAAGATGTAGTTGCTTGTTATGATTCAAATAGTTTTGGGCGGAGGGTAGAATACGGAGTTTTTGGATTGGAAAAAGGATAAGGGATGGCAACATCGGAAACTCAGAAAAAACAGTGGCTCAGTGTGATGGCGCTGGCGGTGGGGGCGTTTATTTTCAATACGACCGAGTATATTCCGATTGCGCTTTTGAGCGACATCGGCAAAAGTTTCAATATGCCGCCGACCGGGGTAGGCGTGATGATTACGGTTTATGCGTGGATTGTGGCGCTGCTGTCGCTGCCGCTGATGCTGGCGACCAAGAATTTTGAGCGCCGCCGCCTGCTGCTGGTGCTGTTTGCGCTGTTTACCGCCAGCCATGCCGTATCGTTTCTGGCGTGGAACTTTGAAATCCTGCTGCTCAGCCGTATCGGAATCGCGCTGACGCACGCGGTATTCTGGTCGATTACGGCTTCGCTGGCGGTGCGCGTCGCGCCGCAGGGCAAGGGCAATCAGGCTTTGGGCCTGCTCAGTACCGGCACGGTGATGGCGATGGTGATGGGTATCCCGCTGGGGCGCGTCATCGGCCAGTATTTCAGTTGGCAGGTCAGTTTCCTGCTCATCGGGGTTTGTGCGGCGGCGGTGATGATGATTCTGGCGAAAAACCTGCCGCTGCTGCCGAGCAGGAACAGCGGCTCTTTAAGCAGCCTGCCGGTTTTGCTGAAGCGCAAAAACCTGATGATGCTGTATGCGCTGACGGTGTTGGTTATCACGGCACATTTCACGGCATACAGCTATGTCGAACCGTTCGTGCTGCAAACCGGCGGTTTCCGGCCGGAACAGGTTACGCTGGTCTTGGGTTTGTACGGTTTGGCCGGATTTGCGGCTTCGTATGTTTTCGGCAGATGGTTCGCCAAATTCCCGCGCCGCTTCCTGACGGGTTCGGTCGGGGTGATTATGTCGGCGACGCTGCTGCTTCTGCCGCTGGCCGGTTATGCACCTGCGGTTTATGTGTTGTGTTTCGTCTGGGGGATGGCGATTTCGATTGTCAGTCTGGGCATGATGTCGAAAGTGCTGAATTTTGCTTCGGATGCGACAGATGTGGCCAGTTCGATTTACTCGGGATTGTATAACGTCGGCATCGGCGGCGGCGCGCTGTTGGGACATTATGTTACCGTGTGGTTCGGATTGAACACCATCGGGGTTGCGGGGGCATTGCTGGCGGCGGCGGCTTTGTGGTTGTGCTGGCTGCTGGTCGGCCGCAGCGACTTTATGGAGAAAATCGAATCGGATAAAGGTTAGGCTCCGGTCTGATTGCAATGAATATTAAGAGGCCGTCTGAAAAAACGAGTTGCTGTTTTTCAGACGGCCTTGATGTTTTTAACGGACGCCGTTTATCTGACCTTCAGGTTTGCGACGCATTGCCTGTCGCGCTCTTCAAAGGCATCGGCACCGCCGAGCAGCTTGAGTTGTTCTTGCGCGCTGATTTTGCTGAAAGAGCGGATTTGTTTGTCGGAGAGCTTGTCCAGCGGCCGTTCCCACATACAGGTGCAGTAGTCCGCGATAACCTTGTCTCCCTGTCCTTCCAAGCCGCGCGCCTTCAAATCGGCCTGCCATTTGTCGGAAAACGGAATGTTTTTGATGCAGGATTCAATGATGTTCCGCTTGGCCTGCGGTTTGGACATGGCGCACTGCGAGAGCAGGGCGGTGGCGGCGAGCAGCGCCAAAATAACCCACGCCCAAATGCGGATGGTGCGGATTTTGGCTTTTGCCTTTTTACGCGCCGCCGCCTGTTCTTCCGCGGACGTTTCGTTTTTCGGCTCAGTCATGCAGGCTTTCCATGCGGATCATGATAATCGGTTTTTCCACGCAGCTTAATGCTTCGATGGCTTCGATGGCGCGCTTGATGTTTTTCTCGACCGTACTGTGGGTCAGAATCACGATTTCAGCGGTGGTTTGGTCGATGACGCCTTTTTGGATTAAGGCTTCGATGGACACGTTTTCTTTCGCCAGAAGCGCGGCGATTTGCCCCAGCGTGCCCGGTTCGTCTTTGGCTTGGACGCGCAGGTAGTAGCTGCTGGTGATTTCGTCCATAGGCAGGATGGTTTGTGCTTGGACTTGGGCGGGCTGGAACGCTAAATGCGGCACGCGGTGGCCGGTATCGGCGTCAATCAGGCGGGCGATGTCGATGATGTCGGCAACCACGGCGGAAGCGGTCGGCAGTGCGCCCGCGCCCGCGCCGTAATATAAGGTGTCGCCGACCATATCGGCGTTGACGCGCACGGCGTTCATCACGCCGTTGACGTTTGCCAAGAGGCGGCTTTCGGGAATCAGGGTCGGATGGACGCGCAATTCGATGCCTTTGTCGGTTTTGCGGGTGATGCCCAGAAGTTTGATGCGGTAGCCGAGTTCTTCGGCGTATTTGATGTCGCGGCTGTCGAGTTTGCTGATGCCCTCGAGGTAGCAGGCGGGGAAGTTCATCGGCGTACCGAATGCCAGCGCGCTCATGATGGTGATTTTATGGCCTGCGTCGTTGCCTTCGATGTCGAAGGTCGGGTCGGCTTCGGCATAGCCCAATGCCTGCGCTTCTTTCAATACGTCGGCAAACGCGCTGCCTTTTTCGCGCATTTCGGAGAGGATGAAGTTGCTGGTGCCGTTGATGATGCCGGCGATGCTGCGGATGCGGTTGGCGGCGAGGCCTTCGCGCAGGGCCTTGATAATCGGGATGCCGCCTGCTACTGCCGCTTCAAATTGCACCATGACGTTTTTCTCTTCCGCCAGCGGGAAGATTTCGTTGCCGTATTCGGCGAGCAGTTTTTTGTTGGCGGTAACGATGTGTTTGCCGTTTTCAATGGCTTTCAATACCGTTTCTTTGGCGATGCCGGTACCGCCGAACAATTCGACGACGACATCGACGTCTTCACGCGCCACCAGTTCGAACGGGTCTTTGACGAAGGCTGCGGACGGACAGATTTGGCGGGCTTTTTCTTCGCTCAAGTCGCAGACGGCACGAATGCGCACTTCGCGCCCTAAACGGCGGCTGATTTCCGCCGCATTGTCCTGCAACACGGCAGCCGTACCGCCGCCGACCGTACCCAAGCCTAAAAGACCGATGTTTACTGGCTTCATTGTATCTCCTTGTCGAGCCGTATTTTCAAATAAGACGAAGCCGCATTCGGGCGGCGTATGGCGTAAATTTCCGCACTGGTATATAGTGCCGCCGTTGGCGTGCGGCTGGCGGTAAAATCGCTAATCGTACCCGAAATTGGTTGTTTTTGCACTTTTTTTACCGAATAAACGGAGTTGGCATGTTGATTGAAGAAAACCGGGGGGCAGACGGTTTTACCGTTACCGCCTACGGCGGCGGGGCGTTGGAAATCAGCGGGAAAATATACCGCGAACCTGTCGTGCTGAAAGACGGTACCGTCGGGCCAATGGACGGGCGAAAACCGTCCGATTTGTCGGCGGAAGATTTTTTTCAGACGGCCTCTTCCGAAGAGCCGCCCGAAATCGTTTTGGTCGGAACAGGGGAACAACAACAGTTCCTTCATCCGAAAATCGCCGCCGAACTCGCCGTACACGGTATCGGGCTGGAATGTATGAACACCGCTTCCGCCTGCCGCACGCTGATGTTGTTGCAGGGCGAAGGCCGCAGGGTGTGGGCTTGGCTGTGGCCCTGATATGCCGTTCTTTCATTGCCGGATAATAAGGTCGAGGCCGTCTGAAAATCTTTCAGACGGCCTTTTATTGTGTTTCGCGTCCGGCGTTTATTCCAGCAGCGCCGCCGGAATGGTGCAGACGGGAATCGGATTGACTTTGTGCTGCATGGCTTTGTGCAGGCGGGTGTAGATTTCCAGAACTTTGCGTCGGCGGCCTTCGAAATCTTCGGGCTTGGCCGTTCCGTATACGCTCATCGCCCATTCGAGTTCGGGATAGCTGGCCCCCATCTGCTCTTCGTCGGTGCGCTCGGTGTCCCACAGGCCGTCGGTGGGGACGGCTTTCTGTATGGATTCGGCGACGCCCAGCTCGGCGGCGAGTTGATAAACCTGGGTTTTGGTCAGGTCGGCGATGGGGCTGATGTCCACGCCGCCGTCGCCGTATTTGGTGAAAAAACCGACGCCGAAGTCTTCGATTTTGTTGCCGGTGCCCGTTACCAGATAACCGTGTATCTGGCCGTAATAATAAAGCGTAACCATGCGCAGGCGCGAGCGGGCGTTGGCGAGGGCAAGCTGTTTGTCGGGGAATTCGGATCCGCCGGCTTCGACGGTGGCGGCGAAGGTGTCGAAGGTCGGGGTCAGATCGACGGTTTGGCCGCTGACGTTGGGAAAGAGCCGTGTCAGGTCGCGGATGTGTTCCTGCGCGCGGCCGGACTGGTCTGCCTTCTGGCGGATGGGCATGTCCAAAAGCAGGACGGACAGGCCGGTGCGGGCGGCCAGCGCGGATACGACGGCAGAGTCGATACCGCCGGATACTCCGACGACGAAGCCCTTGGCGCGGGCGTTGAGGGCGTAGTCTTTCAGCCAGCCGGTGATGTGGCCGATGACGGCTTGGGTCTGCATGGGAAACTCCTTTTCGAGGCGTTTCAGACGGCCCCACGGATGCGGAGGCCGTCTGAAAGCCATGCGGGATACGGTTTGAAGGCTGTAAATATAGCTTGTTTTGAAGCCGTCTGAAAGGTGTATGAAATTATTTGCCGCTTCGGTTTAAAAAAACTCATGCTTGGAATGCGGGGGCAGGGCGGCGGCCTATGCTAAAATATTGTCAACAATTTATGCGGTTCGGTATTCCGAACCGATTATTTTTACACATATCATTTTAAGAGGAAGGTATGAAATTTTTAGATAGGCAGGCCACAGTCGCCAAGCCGGGGTTTAACCGCTGGCTGGTGCCGCCGGCCGCGCTGGCGGTGCATCTTGCCATCGGGCAGATTTACGCTTATTCGGTTTTCAACGCGCCCTTAGCAAAATTAATCGGCATTAGCGAACCGGCTGCGGGCGACTGGCAACTGGCGACAGTGGGCTGGATTTTCAGTATCGCGCTGGCGATGCTGGGCGCGTCGGCGGCTTTGTTCGGCACTTGGATGGAGCGCGTCGGTCCGCGTAAGGCGATGTTTGTGGCAGCCTGCTGTTTCGGTTCCGGTTTTCTGATTTCGGCTTTGGGCGTGCACTGGCACAATCTTTTCCTGCTTTATCTGGGCAACGGCGTTATCGGCGGCGTGGGGCTGGGCTTGGGCTATATCGGGCCGGTTTCGACACTGATGAAGTGGTTTCCGGACAAACCGGGCATGGCGACGGGGCTGGCGATTATGGGTTTCGGCGGCGGCGCGATGCTGGCTTCGCCGTTGTCGGTGGCCTTGATGGGTTTTTTCAGCAGTCCGGTTTCAGTCGGCGTGACCGAGACTTTTGTGGTGTTGGGAATTTTTTATTTCGTGCTGATGATGTTCGGCGCGTTTACCATCCGCGTTCCCGCAGACGGCTGGAAACCCGACGGTTACGTTGCGCCGAAATCGGCGGGGAGGCTGGTCAGCAACAATCATGTGAATGTTTCGCAGGCCATGAAGACGCCGCAGTTCTGGCTGCTGTTTTGGATTTTGTGCCTCAATGTAACGGCCGGTATCGGCGTGTTGGGACAGGCTTCGGTTATGATTCAGGAACTGTTTTCCGAGGTTTCGGTAGGTAAAAGCGCGGCGGTCGGAGCGGGAGCGGCGGCGGGTTTCGTCAGCCTGTTGAGCCTGTTCAATATGGGCGGGCGTTTCGTGTGGTCCAGTGTTTCCGACAAAATCGGCCGCAAAAATACTTACACGGTTTTCTTCGTGCTGGGGGCACTGCTTTATTTTGCCATCCCTTCTATCGGGGCGAGCGGTAACAAGGTATTGTTTATCATCGGATTTTGCGCGATTATTTCCATGTATGGCGGCGGTTTTGCGGCCATTCCGGCTTACTTGAAGGACTTGTTCGGCACTTATCAGGTCGGCGCCATCCACGGCCGGATTCTGCTGGCGTGGTCGACGGCGGCGGTTATCGGTCCGGTGCTGGTCAACTATATCCGCCAAGGCCAGATTGACCGCGGCGTGCCTGCGGCCGAAGCGTACGGCGTAACCATGTACATCATGGCGGCATTGCTGGTGGCAGGTTTGCTGTGCAACCTGTGCGTCAAGGCGGTGCACGAGAAACATCACGAGACCGACATCAAAAAAGCAGCCGTCAGCGGCAATCCTGATGACGAAACGGCGATTTCCGATGCCTACCTGCTGAAGGAAAACGTATCGCGCGGCGGTATTTCCGTCTGGTGGCGCTGGGCCGTCGTCAGTATTCCTTTGGTTTACGGAGTGGTGATGGTGTTTGCCAAAGCGCTGGATTTGTTCCGCGTATAGCTGCATATCAATCAAAAGGCCGTCTGAAAGAATTTTTCAGACGGCCTTTTATCGTTTCAAAAGCGTACAAACCGGATTGTTTGTGTTTTCAATCGCAACCGCATGACGATTCGTCGGCGGCACGTAAGCTCAGTTCCTTGCGTTTTTTGGCTTTGTCGAAACGGCAGCGTTGGCGTTCGGTGGTGATTTCCAACGGCGGGACGGGAACAGGTTTGCCGTCTTCGACCGCGACCATAGTGAAGTAGCAGCTATTGGTATGGCGCACTTCGCCGGTACGGATGTTTTGCGCTTCGACACGGATGCCGATTTCCATGGAAGTTCTGCCCGTGTAGTTGACGCTGGCGTAGAAGGTCACCAAGTCGCCGACGTGTATCGGCTCTTTAAACAAGACCTTATCGACAGACAGGGTAACGCAGTAGTTGCCGCTGTAACGGCTGGCGCAGGAATAAGCGACTTGGTCGAGCAGGCGCAAAAGTTCGCCGCCGTGGACGTTACCGCTGAAATTGGCGGTGTCCGGCATCATCAGTTCGGACATGATGAGTTCGTGTGAAGGGAGTTGGCGGGTTTGTTCCATTGATGTGTTCCTTTTTTAGCTGGTTTGTACGTTTGGATGGAGGCCGTCTGAAACCTGTTTTTCAGACGGCCTTTTTCATAACCATTTCCTGCGCGAGAAGAAAATCAGCAGCCCGACGATGATGCACAGCATCAAACCTAAAACCATAAAATAGCCGTAATGCCAATGCAGCTCGGGCATGTTGTCGAAGTTCATGCCGTAGATGCCGGTGATGACGGTCAGCGGCATAAAGATGATGGTGATGACGGTCAGAACGCGCATCTGCTGATTCATGCGGTTGGACTGGAAGGAAAGGTAGATGTCCATCATGCTCAACACCATGTCGCGCGAGGCGTCGAGCGATTCGATAAGCTGCATGTTGTGGTCGTACACGTCGCGCAGATAGACGGTGGATTCGCCTTTGAAAATGGCAAAATCGCCGCGTACGGCAAGCTGATAGAACACATCGCGCAAAGGCAAGAGCGTGCGGCGCAGGCGGACGGCATCGCGTTTGAGTCGGTGGATTTTGCCGAGAATGTCGCTGTTTTCGTTTTTAAACAGGGATTTGTCTATGGCTTCGACGCGGTTGTTGTACTCTTCTAAAACGATGAAATAGTCGTCCACGATGCGGTCGAGCAGGCAATAGGCGAGGAAAGCGGTGTTTTTACCGAGGATGCCGCGCAGGTTTTCGCTCATTTGGCGGCGCAACTGGCTGAACAGCCCCAGCGGTTTTTGCTGGAACGACAACACGAAATCCTTGCCGATAATCAGATACACCTGGTCGGAATTCAGTTTGCCGGCGGCGGTGTAGTGGTAAACCTGAGCGGCGATAAACAGATAATTGTCGTAGTCTTCGATTTTGGGGCGTTGTTTGCGGCTGAGGATGTCTTCGATGACCAGCTCGTGGATGCCGTAAGGCTCCAGCGTGTGTTTGAGCAGCGCGGCGTCGTTGATGCCGACGAAATGCAGCCAGTTGGTCTGCCCCGCTTGCGGGCGGGCGATATCGGGCAGTTTTTTACCCGCGAGATAATCGTGCTGGGCAAACGTATCGGCGGAATAAAGCGTTTGGTGGATGGCGGAACGCGGCGCGTTGTCGGTATTGCTGCGCGGGACGGTTTGGTCTTGCGGGATTTCGGCCTGTTCGGCGGTGTTCGGCTGTTGGCTCATAGGTTTAAAGGATGATGGTTTGAACGGGGAGGCCGTCTGAAATTGGGGAAGAGCGGTTTACGTTGTTCTCAGAAAGGTTTAAAGATTATTTTTATTCTCAACTTTTCCCAGTTTCCAGCCTGCGCAGGAAAGCGTAACGGGCTGGCATAAGCTGATGATGGTGGCTGTATATTTCTTATTTCAATTCAATATGGTATGCCTTGGCAGAAAACGCAGTTTCTGCGAAGCTAAAACGGGGTTTCTGTGAAGCTGAAATAAGTTTATCCACTATAACGGTTAAAAGGCCGTCTGAAAATCAATATTTCGGAATTATTTTCCGTTTTTATCGTTTTCAGACGGCCTTTTTATGTGCTTAATCCGTATTTGTTTGGATTAATCCAGCTTTTTAAAATGGCGGCGGCGTTCCAGTTCGCTCAGGTAACGCTTGCGCAGACGGATGGACTGCGGCGTGATTTCAACGAGTTCGTCATCGTCGATAAACTCGACCGCACCTTCCAGCGTCAGCTTGATCGGCGTGGTCAGGCGCACGGCTTCGTCAGTACCGCTGGCGCGGATGTTGGTGAGTTTTTTGCCTTTGAGCGGGTTGACCACCAAATCGTTGTCGCGGCTGTGGATGCCGATAATCATGCCTTCGTAGATTTTGTCGTTAGGCGACACGAACATACGGCCACGGTCTTCCAGATTCCATAAGGCATAAGCGACGGCTTCGCCTTGTTCTTGGGAAATCAGTACGCCGTTGTGACGGCCGGGCATATCGGGTTTCACGGGCGCGTAGTCGTCGAATACGTGGCTCATCAGGCCGACACCGCGCGTCAGGGTCATGAATTCGCCTTGGAAACCGATTAAGCCGCGCGCGGGAATATGGTATTCGAGGCGGGTACGGCCGTTGCCGTCGCTTTCCATATTGGTCAGTTCGCCACGGCGGCGGCCGAGTTCTTCCATTACCGCGCCTTGGTTGTCGTCGGGCACGTCCACGGTCAGGTTTTCATAAGGTTCGCATTTTTGACCGTCGATGTCGCGGTACACGACGCGCGGCTTGCCGACTGCCAGTTCAAAGCCTTCGCGGCGCATGTTTTCCAGCAAAATGGTCAGGTGCAGTTCGCCGCGTCCGGATACGCGGAACACGTCGGCATCGGCAGTATCTTCCACGCGCAGGGCGACGTTGGTCAGCAACTCTTTTTGCAGGCGGTCGCGGATTTGGCGGCTGGTCACGAATTTGCCTTCGGTACCCGCGAGCGGGCTGGTGTTCACCATAAAGTCCATGGTCAGCGTCGGTTCGTCCACGCTCAACATCGGCAGACCTTTGGGATTGTCTTTGTCGGTAATGGTCACGCCGATACCGATGTCTTCGATACCGGAAATAATCACGATGTCGCCGGCTTCGGCTTCTTCAAGCGGTACGCGTTCCAAGCCTTTGAAACCTAGAAGTTGGTTGATGCGGCCTTGGGCGATTTGCTGGTCGTGGTTCATCACTGCAACGACTTGACCGGGTTTGATACGGCCATTCAGGATGCGGCCGATGCCGAGACGGCCGGTGTAGTTGTCGTAGTCGAGTTGGGAAATTTGCAGTTGCAGCGTTTCGTCTGCGCTGCCGCTCGGTGCGGGCGTGTGTTTTAAGATGGTGTCGAACAGCGGACGCATGTCGTTGCTCTCGTCGGTTTCTTCCAGTTTGGCGAAACCGGACAGGCCGGAAGCGTAGACAATCGGGAAGTCCAATTGCTCGTCGGTTGCGCCCAAGTTGTCGAAGAGTTCGAAAGTTTGGTCGATGACCCAGCTCGGACGGGCGGACGGTTTGTCAATTTTATTGATGACGACGATCGGTTTCAGTCCCAAAGCCAAGGCTTTTTTAGTTACAAAACGGGTTTGCGGCATCGGACCTTCTTGCGCATCCACCAATAATACGACGCAGTCCACCATACCCAAAACGCGCTCCACCTCGCCGCCGAAGTCGGCGTGTCCCGGAGTGTCGACGATGTTGATGTGGTAGCCTTCGTAATCGATGGCGGTGTTTTTGGCGAGGATGGTGATGCCGCGTTCTTTTTCAATGTCGTTGCTGTCCATCACGCGATCGTCGACGTGCTGGTTGGCGCGGAATGTGCCGGATTGGCGTAGCAGTTGGTCTACTAATGTGGTTTTGCCGTGGTCGACGTGGGCGATGATGGCGATATTGCGGATTTGTTTCATGGCTTGAATCTTGCCTTAATGTTCTTGAGTAAAAAATAACTGCGAATTGTAACATAAGCGGATTGCTTCAGTCGGATTTTGCGGCGGAAACCGGTTTGGCATTTTCATTCGATAAAAATTATCAATAGCATAAGCGTTTTAAAAATAAAGGAAATTTATTCGGTTTTCGCTTCGGGATTGTTGAAAAACGGCATCGGATGGCCATATCGTAAGGGTTAAAGAAGGTAAATAAATTTGAATGTTGCAATGGATTCTTAATACTAATGGCAACAAAATTTCATGTAAAACAAGAAATTGAATTTTCAGACGGCCTGTCTGTTCAAGTATCATTTTTGATAATTGTTTGTATTTTAAATAGAAAAATTGTGCGAACCCAAAATCTTGAATACAATTCACTACATCGAAATACAACACTAACCAGCCGCCTTTACACTGTGTTTCAGACGGCATCACTTGATAAAGAAAGAGAACATTATGCAAGGCAATCAAGCAGTTTTAGACTACATGAACGAATTGTTGTCAGGCGAATTGGCCGCCCGCGACCAATATTTCATCCATTCCCGTCTGTATTCCGAATGGGGCTACACCAAATTGTTCGACCGGTTGAACCACGAGATGGAAGAGGAAACCACCCATGCCGAACAATTCATCCGCCGCATCCTGATGTTGGGCGGTACGCCCAAGATGGTTCGAGCAGAACTGAATATCGGTACCGATGTGAAATCCTGCATTCAGGCCGACCTGAATACCGAATATGAAGTGCGCGACGCGCTGAAAAAAGGTATCCGCCTGTGTGAGGAAGCTCAGGATTACGTTACCCGCGACCTGATGCTGCAACAGTTGAAAGACACCGAAGAAGACCATGCGCACTGGCTGGAACAGCAACTGCGCCTGATCGAACTCGTAGGCGAGCAAAACTACCTGCAAAGCCAGATGTAATCTTGCGCGTAAGGAAAAGGAGCTGATTATGCAAGGCGACCGTTTGGTTATTCGCGAGTTAAATAAGAATCTGGGTTTGCTGCTGGTTACCATCAACCAATATTTCCTCCATGCCCGTATCCTGAAAAACTGGGGTTTTGAAGAATTGGGCGAACATTTTTTCAAACAATCCATCAAAGAGATGAAATCGGCCGATGATTTAATCGAACGCATTTTGTTTCTGGAGGGGCTGCCTAACCTGCAAGATTTGGGCAAGCTGCTGATTGGTGAAAGCGCCGAGGAAATCCTTTCCTGCGATTTGCAGAAGGAGCAGGAAAAACACGGGGCCTTAATTGAAGCCATCGCATTGTGCGAAGAGAAGCAGGATTATGTCAGCCGTGACTTGTTGGAAAAGCAGAAAGACATCAACGAGGAACACATCGACTGGCTGGAAACTCAGCAGGAACTGGTTGCCGGCATCGGCTTGGCAAACTACCTGCAAACCGGGGCGCAAGAGGACTGAAACACAAACCACTGCCATATATAGCGGTTCTCGACCCTAAGCGTAAAACGGCATATCCTTTTGATATGCCGTTTTTTTATCCGCCGGATTGATAAAGACAGGCCGTCTGAAATGATTTTTCAGACGGCCTGTCTTGATTGTTACAGCAGTCCCGCCAGCTTCGGATTGCCTTCTTTCGGAATCGGCCGCGTATTGCCTTCCGCATCAATGGCGACATAGGTAAATACGGCTTCGGTAACGAGTTGGCGGTTTTCCGTAAGATGATCGTTCATCAGTGTTTTGACCCAGACTTCGATTTTCAGTTGCAGCGAGGTATTGCCGACGTGTACGCAACGGCCGTAACAGCAAACGACGTTGCCTACCCTGACGGGGCGGATGAAATTCATTTCCTGCACGGCCACGGTTACGATGCGGCCTTGTGCGATTTCGGCCGCCAGAATGCCGCCGCCCAAATCCATCTGCGACATAATCCAGCCGCCGAAAATATCCTGGTTCGGGTTGGTGTCGCGCGGCATGGCGACGGTGCGCAGCAGCAACTCGCCTTGGGGTTCGGTGTGCAATTCGGTATTTTGAGGCATTTCGTATTCCTTTTTGGGAGTCAAAACAGACGGGTATTCTACGCTGTTTTGAGGCCGCCAATGATACAATTTCAACCTTCGGAAAAGAAACGGGAAAAAAACGATATGCACCCCATCCGCGAACCCATCCGCAGCGGCCTGCTGCAAGTATCGGACATCCATCAAATCTACTGGGAAGAGTCCGGCAATCCCGACGGCCTGCCCGTCATCTTCCTTCATGGCGGCCCGGGCGCAGGCGCATCGCCTGCCTGCCGCGGCTTTTTCAATCCCGACGTGTTCCGCATCGTCATCATCGACCAGCGCGGCTGCGGCCGTTCGCTGCCTTACGCCTGCACCGATGACAACACGACTTGGGATTTGGTTGCCGACATCGAAAAAATCCGCGAAATGCTGGGCATCCGAAAATGGCTGGTGTTCGGCGGTTCGTGGGGCAGCACCTTGTCGCTGGCGTATGCCGAAACCCATCCCGAACGCGTTGCCGGACTGGTGTTGCGCGGGATATTCCTGTGCAGGCCGTCTGAAACGGCGTGGTTAAACGAAGCGGGCGGCGTCAGCCAGATTTATCCGGCGCAATGGCAGAAATTCCTCGCACCCGTCGCCGAAGAAAAACGCGGCGGCCTGATTGCGGCGTATCACGAAATGCTGTTCGGCGAAGACGAAGCAGGTCGTCTGAAAGCGGCTAAGGCTTGGGCGGACTGGGAAAGCTACCTTATCCGTTTCGAGCCGCAAGACGTCGATGAAGACGCGTACCAATCGCTCGCCATCGCCCGTTTGGAAAACCATTATTTCGTCAACGAAGGCTGGCTGAAGGGCGACAAAGCGATTTTGGCAAACACGGACAAAATCCGCCCTATCCCGACCATCATCGTACAAGGGCGCTACGACTTATGCACCCCCATGCAAAGCGCGTGGGAATTGTCGCAGGCGCTCCCCGAAGCCGAACTGCGCGCGGTTCAAGCGGGACATTCGGCATTTGACGCACCTTTGGCGGAAGCGTTGGTCAGGGCGGTGGAAGATATGGAAAAAAGGGCGGATTGGTCTTGAAAATGATATTGAGGCCGTCTGAAAACTGAAAATCGGTTTTCAGACGGCCTTTTTTGTCCGCTTTATTTCCGTTGCGGTCTGAACGCCTTGCTGACGGTTTCGTCGGTTTCGATGAAGGGGCCGCCGATAAGGTCGATGCAGTAGGGGATGGCGCTGAACAGGCCGTGCACTTTGATGCCGCCGTTTTCACCGCGCACGCCGCCGAGGGTTTCGGCGATGGCTTTGGGGCGGCCGGGCAGGTTGACGATAAGGCATTTGCCGCGTATGCCTGCGGTTTGGCGCGAAAGGATGGCGGTGGGGACGTAATACAGGCTGATTTGGCGCATTTGTTCGCCGAAACCGGGCATTTCTTTTTCGATGACGTTCAGGGTGGCTTCCGGGGTAACGTCGCGCGGGGCGGGGCCTGTGCCGCCAGTGGTGAAGATGAGGTCGCAGCGGTCGCCGTCGGTCATTTTTTTCAGCGCGGCTTCGATTTCGGCCTGTTCGTCGGGAACGAGGGCCTCGATGAAGCGGACGGGGTTTCTGACGGCTTTTGCCAGCCATGCTTTGAGCGAGGGGATGCCTTCGTCCGGATAGATGCCGCCGCTGGCGCGGTCGCTGGTGGAAACGAGGCCGATGATTACGGTATCGGGCATAGTTGGTCCTATAAGTCGATGAGCAGGCGGCGGATTTTTTCGATGGCCTGATGGGATTCGGTTTGGCAGAAATCGGGACGGCCGTTGCCGTTGTTGGTGATGCAGCTCATGCCGATGATGCCGCAGAAGTGGGCGTAGCCGATGTTGAGCTCGCGTGCCAAAACGGCTTCGGGCATTCCGGTCATTCCTAAAACGTCCACGCCGTCGTTACGGTAGCGGCGCACTTCGGCATGGGTGGCGAGGCGCGGACCCTGCGTGCAGCCGTATACGGCTTCGCTGTAAACGTAAGTGCCGTGGCTGCCGACGTGTTCGAGCAGCGTAGTGCGCAGTTCGGCGGAATAGGGACAGGCGAAATCGGTATGGACGACGGCCTGTTCCTGCCCTTCGAAGAATGTGCTTTTGCGGCCGTGGGTGTAGTCGATGAGGTCGTGCGGCATCACCAGCGAACCGTTTTCGAGTTCGCGGTTGATGCTGGTAACGGCCGATACGGCGATGATGTTTTCCGCGCCTATGGAATGCAGCGCCCAGATATTGGCGCGGTAGTTGATTTCGTGCGGGGCGATGGTATGGCCGAAACCGTGCCGTGCGAGAAAGACGATGTCAAGCCCGCCCAGCCTGCCGAACAGGATGGGGCTGCTGGTCAGGCCGTAGGGCGTGCGCACGATGCGGCGGTCGGTAATGGTGAGTTCGGGCAGTCGGGCAAGGCCGCTGCCGCCGATAATGGCTAACATATTGTCCTTTGTGTAAATGGTTTCAGGGCGTCAGTGTCGGAAAGAAAAAGGTCTGCAAAACAGTCATGATGATGGAAAACAGGATTAATATCTTCATTTTTTCCGCAAAGCTGTATCCGTCGTCTACGGGAAGCACTTCCCATAGCAGCACCGACATGAAACCGGATAAAAACCAAAGTGCAAAATTGTTCATCATGGCGGTTGGAAGAGGGTTTAGAAGGCCGTCTGAAAATCGGGTTTCAGACGGCCTCGGTTTATTTGTGTTTGTAAAAACGGCTGCCGAAGTAGGCGGCCGCACCCTCGCGCAGCAATACCAGCGTTACGGCGGCAAGCGGCAGGCCGGCGAGCATGCCGACGAAGCCCATGAGTTGCCCGAAAGCCATCAGAGAGAAGATGACCCAAAACGGCGACAGGCCGATGCGGTCGCCGACGATTTTCGGGGTAACGATAAAGCTTTCGAGGAACTGGCCGATGCCGAACACCACCCACACCATAATCAGGCCGTGCCATGTGCCGAATTGCAGCAAAGCGGCAACCGTCGCCAGCAAGAGGCCGGTAAATGCGCCCAAATACGGGATAAACACCAAAATACCGGCAATCATGCCGATGGCGAAGCCCGAATCCAATCCGGTCAGCATCAGCCCGACACCGTAAACCACGCCCATAATCAGCATCACCATCAACTGCCCGCGCAAAAATTCGCCCAAAACCTCGTCCATATTGCCGGTGATGCGCGAATAGGTGTCGATAAAGCGGCGGGGGACCAGTTTGCTGATGCCCTGCGACCAGCGCCTCCAGTCGAGCAGGAAGTAATACAGCAGAAACGGCAGCAGGAAGAGGTTGCTCACGCCGCTGATGACGTTGCCGCTCTGCTTCATCACTTCGGGCATGATTTTTTGCAGCGTGCCGCTCAACTCGCCCGTATGCGATTGCAGCCAGCCTACAATCGACTGGGTATCCAGTTCGATATATCTGCCCGCATACCGGCTCAGCCACGGCAGCAGCGTGTTCTGCACGAAAGCCGTAATCTGCGGCAGCCGTGCCACGAGGTTGTTGAACTGGTTAATCAGCATCGGTACGATAATCAGCGTCAAAGCCAGCAGCACCGACAATGCGAACACCATCACCATCATCGACGCCGCACCGCGTTTGAAGCGCTTGAGTTGCAGCCATTCCACCAGCGGGTTCAGCACATAGGCCAGCACTGCCGCGATGACGAACGGCGTCAGGATGTCGCCCAGCGCGTAAAGCAGCCACAATAACGCCGCAATCACGCAACCCATAATAATCCACGGCTTCGCACCGCGCGTTTTCTTTTGATACATACGGCAATCCAAGTTTTCAGACGGCCACAAGTATAACAGTTCGCCCGCATTTTGCGTGTTCCGGCGGCATTCGGCGCGGTTTTCCGGATTGGGCGGCACGGTGGTGCGGCCTGAAATAATTTCCGCCGCGCGAAGCCGCGCGATGCAAAATAAGGTAGAATAAACGGCCGTTGAATTTTCAGCCGCACCGTTTGCAAACAGCGTTTCAGACGGCCTCCAAACCCGAAAAGGAATCCCGACAATGAGCACTCCACTCAGCTACCGCGACGCAGGCGTCGACATCGACGCAGGCGATCAACTGGTCGAAAACATCAAACCTTTTGCCAAACGCACCATGCGTCCCGAAGTGTTGGGTGATTTGGGCGGCTTCGGCGCATTGGTCGAAATCAGCAAAAAATACCAAAATCCCGTACTCGTCAGCGGCACCGACGGCGTGGGCACCAAGCTCAAACTCGCCTTCGATTGGGACAAGCACGACACCGTCGGCATCGACCTCGTCGCCATGAGCGTCAACGATATTTTGGTTCAAGGCGCAGAACCTTTGTTCTTCCTCGACTATTTCGCCTGCGGCAAACTCGACGTCGCCCGCGCTACCGACGTGATTAAAGGCATCGCCCAAGGCTGCGAAGAATCCGGCTGCGCCCTTATCGGCGGCGAAACCGCCGAAATGCCCGGCATGTATCCCGAAGGCGAATACGACTTGGCGGGTTTTGCCGTCGGCGTGGTCGAAAAAGAGCGCGTCATCAACGGCCGCAGCATCAAAGCAGGCGACATTGTGTTGGGTCTGGCTTCCAACGGCGCCCATTCCAACGGCTACTCCCTCGTCCGCAAAATCATCGCGCGGGACAATCCCGATTTGGACGCCGAGTTTGACAACGGCAAAACCCTGCGCGAGACCATCATCGCCCCGACCCGCCTGTATGTGAAACCTATCCTCGCTGCTTTAGAAAAATTCACCATCAAAGGCATGGCGCACATCACCGGCGGCGGCATCACCGAAAACGTGCCGCGCATCCTGCCTGAAAACACCGTCGCCCAAATCGATGCCAAAGCATGGGAATTGCCCAAGCTGTTCCAATGGCTGCAACAGGCAGGCAATGTGGAAACGCAAGAAATGTACCGCACCTTCAACTGCGGCATCGGCATGGTGGTCGTGGTTGCCGAAGAAGATGCCGACGCGGTGCAGGCATTCTTAACCGAACAAGGCGAAACCGTTTACCGTTTGGGCGTTATCCGCGGGCGAAACGGCGACGAACATCAGACACAGGTTGCCTGATTTTAATTACCGGAATGATTTGAGGCCGTCTGAAATAGTTTTCAGACGGCCTTATATTATTTCCCTATGAATTTAAGCGGTTATCGAAAATTTTGCGAAAATATCATAGGACGTACCGATAATTTGAGAACTTATCTTCCCGTTTAATAGTCTATTTCATTGTCGAGAATACCCCGACAGGATTCCATAATATGCAAAATCAAAATGAAGCATCCGTTGGGGTTTGGCCGTCTGAAACCGCTGTTTCCCGACTTTCTCTGCTGCTTTGGGCGGGAATTGCAGCGGCAGTGTGCTGGACTGTTGCCGATATGTTGCTGGTCGGATTCGTGCAGACGCCGGAACGTTATCCTTTGCTTTCGCAGACGCTGGCGCCGCAGTTGGGCGAGGCGGCGGATTTTGCCGTGCTGATGCAGGCCGGCTCGCCCGAGCGGCTGCTGTGGGGCGTGTTGCCGGCGACGTTTTCTGCGGCGCTGTATCTGGCGGCGGCATTCGGCGTTTACCGGCTGATGTGGCCCGGACGCACGGCCAAGGTCGGTTTTGCAGTGCTGTTTTTCGGATATGCGTTATCGCCTTTGGGACATGCCGGTTTCTATTTCACGGGTATGGCCGCCAAAGTGCTGCTGAATGCCGCGCCGGACGATTATCCGGCGTTGCTGGCGCTGTTCCGCCATTTTTACCGGATGCTGGCGGTGCACTGGATGGCTTCGGTCGGTTCGATTGCGGCGGGATGGCTGCTGTTGCTGATACAGACGCTGCGCCGCAGGACGCTGCTTCCGCGTGCCGCCGCGTGGTGCAATCCGTTGCCGGTAGGAACGGTTATTGCGGTTTCGTGCAGCCTGTTTCCGCAATCGCCCGTTGCCGCCGCTCTTGGCGGGGCGACGTTCAATCTGGCGCAGTTGGTGTTTTTTGTTTGTGCGGCGGCGTGTGTCCGCAGGCGGGGAATGGGGATGCAGCCGGGCTGAAATAAAACGGTGCCGCCTTTGCCGGACGGCAATCATCCGCCTTGGCGCCGATGCTTGTAATACAGGTAATCCGCCGTTTCGTCCCAAACCCATCACACATCATTTCGTTGTATCAAGCCGTCTGGTGCAGTTTTCCGTTTTCAGACGGCCTCCGTTATCGAAACCGTTGGGAAAAAAACATGTTGACACCCCGTAAGAAGCTCGCCGTCGTCGGCGCGGGCGGGCACGGCAAAGTTGTCGCCGCCACAGCGATGGCCGCCCGCTGGACGAAAATCGTTTTTCTCGATGACAAAGCCAGAGGCGAAGTGTTCGGTTTGCCGGTTATCGGCGGTACCGACCTGCTCGGTATGAGTCTGCGGCCGGCCGAATATGACTTGGCAATCGCCGTCGGCAGCAACGACGTACGCGCGCATCTGCACCGCCGTTTCGTCGCCATGGGTTTTAACCAGCCGGTCATCGTTCATCCGACCGCTGTCATCGCGCCCAATGTCGAAATCGGTGCGGGCAGTGTGGTGTTTGCGCAGGCGGTCGTCCAGCCCGACAGCCGCATCGGCGAAGGCGCCATCATCAACACCGCGGCCACTGTCGATCACGACTGCCGGCTGGGCGGTTTCGTCCACATCAGCCCGGGCGTGCATCTGGCGGGCGGCACGCAGGTCGGCAACGGCGCGTGGGTCGGCATAGGCGCGTGCACCCGCCAACAGATACGCATCGGTAAAAACGCCGTTGTCGGCGCGGGCGCGGTGGTGGTCAAAGATATTTCAGACGGCCTGACGGTGGCGGGCAATCCGGCCAAACCCTTAATCAGGCCGTCTGAAAACTGAGGCCGCCCGAATTCCGCTTCCTTGCGATATGGCGGGGGTAGGGCAGCCCGCCGGACAAGATACAAAGGCCGTCTGAAAAGTTTTCAGACGGCCTTTCCAATATCAATCGGGAAATCAGACGCAACGGCGCGTCAGACCTTATCGGCCAATGCGTCCAGTTCTGCCTTTTGCGCATCGGTCAGTCTGGCTATGCCCAGCACCAGCGACGCGTTGGTCCAGCCGAAGCCACCCTGCGGGACATAATCGAATATCGCGCCGACATTGCCGTATTCGACGTCGGTTTTGTGCGAACCTTTTTCGACGTTGAATTTTTCGGGTATCAGGCCGTTGTATTCTACGGTGGCGCGAATAATCATCCCTACCCATGAGAAGGCGGCGCGCTGCATTTCTTCTTTGAAGCCGTAACGTTCCAACCCCTCCCAAATCAGGATTTGATGCGGTGCCCAGCCGTAGGGGTAGTCCCATTGCCTTTCAGGGCCGGAAATTTCCGCACTTATCGGGGCGGAGGAGGCGATGCCGCCGCGGCACAGGAGTGCGGGAAGCTGGCTTTTGACGGTTTTTTCCGCCTGTTCGCGGCTGCACAGCCCCGCCCACAACGGGAACAGATTGGTGGCGGAGACAAAATGGTTCTGGCTGCCGCGCGAGACGTTGTAATCGTAGAAGGTGCCGTGTTCCTCGTTCCACAAATATTGCTGTACGGCACGGCGGCGCGCCTGCGCTTTTTCCTGCCAGCCTGCCGCGGTATGTACTTCGCCGTTGAGGGTAAAGCCTTGCGGATAGTAGTCGTCCAGCAGGGCGGCGATGTTGGTTTCGACGCGGTAGAGTATGGCGTTCAGGTCGACGCAGGCGGTATCGGCGCATACGTCGTCCAGCCGCGTGGTGGTGTCGTGTCCGCTTTCGCGCATGGCGCGGTCGTGAACGAAATAGCGGTCCAGCTCCGAGTCTTGGATTTTCCCTCCGTCGTAGGCCTGTTCCAATTCCTGCGCGGAAATGCCGTGGCGTGCGGCAAAGCGGTTCAGGATGAAATCGAAGTGTCCGGTTTCGGTTTCTTTCGGTCTGCCGCGGCCTTCGTCGAAGTATCGGTTCAGCCCGATGTCGGCGAACAGGTGGGTTTGCGGGTTCATCCATACATCGAGGTATTCGTCGATGGCTATGCCCAAATGCTCGTCCAGCCAGCTTTCAGGCAGGCGGTCGCGGTAGCGGCGGTAAAACGCGCTCAGATAAGGGGTGTAGAACGGCGGCTGCGAACGGGTCAGATAGTAGCTGCGGTTGGCGTTGAGCATTTTGCCGTAGTATTTGATTTGGTAGGCGATGTTTTCCAACATGCCTTTGGCCAAGTCGTAGCGGTCGTGCGCCATCAGTCCGAGGCCGATGAAGTAGCTGTCCCAGCCGTACATTTCGTTGAAGCGGCCGCCGGGGACGACGTAAGGCAGCGGGCTGCCGCTTTCGGAATCGTATTTCAACGCCAAAAGGCCCGGTTTGCGGTCTATTTCCGCTAAGAGGCCGTCTGAAAACGGCGGGGCGGGCAATTCGACGATTTCGATTTGCGGATGGGCGGCACTGATGGATCGGTAGTACGCCAGCCCGTCCGCATCGGCGGCGGGGACATACAGATAGGCTTTGTCGCTGCTGCGTTTCTCGTCGGACAAGACAGTCAGGATGTTGTCGGCGTTCATCCGGCGGCTGAGGGTGTGCCAGTAGTGGTTTTGTATTAGGCAGTCCACCCGCTCCAGCGGTTTCATGAACACTTTTTCCGGTTCGAGCACCCCGTTTCCGAGCCAGATTTCCTGCAACAAGTTGGCCAGGTAGTAGGTGCCGTCCACTTGCAATGCATCGCCGTCTTCACCTTTTACGGTGAAGGACTTCGGGCCGGTATCGTCAACGGTGATGGTGTTGCTGCCGTCGGTGTCTTCTTGGGCGAGCAGGGCGGCCAGGGTTTCAGTTTTGCGGATGCGCATTTTCATAATCCTTGATAAATTTGTTCAGCAGCGTCAGCGTAACCAGTAAGACGGCTATCGGCACCAGCATGAAATAAAAGGCCTGCGCACCGCCGACATGCTGGAACAACATGCCGATGATACGCGAACCGAGCGTGCCGCCCAGTGCGGAAAAAATCACAATCAGGCCGGTCATGGAGCTGTGCATCCGTTGCGGCAGGGCAGACAGGGTGGCTGAGCTTAAAAGCGGATAAATCGGCGCGATAAACAGGCCGATGAGCGGGAAGATAAAACCAATGGCGGGAATTTCGCTGAACGCATGGATAGTGCGGGGGCCGGCGTTGAGGGCCTGGGGCAGGACGAACGCCACGATGGCGGCGGCAACCAACAGGCATACGGAGACGATTTTTAACCAGTGCAGCTTCTTGACCGCCTGTCCGGCCAGAAAACGTCCGGCGGCCAAGGAAAGCGCCAAAATGCTCGCCATTTGCACGCTCAAGGTGTCGTTCAAAGATAAAACGCGTTCGTTGAAAGTCGGCAGCCACGTCATGATGCCCTGTTCGACCATCACAAAGCAGAACGCGCTCAAGATGAAGAAAATCGTCAGGGGCAGGGCGATAAGTTTGATCATCCCCGTGAAATCGTCAATCAGTCTGCCTTCCGATTTTGGAATCGCCACATCGATTTTGGTAAACAACAGCAGGAAAAACGCAATGGCAATCAACCCTGCCAGCAGCAGATAAACCCGCAGCCACGCATCAGGATTGTTTCCGTCGAAAAAAGCGGGGAATAGGAAATAGGCCGACGCGATGCCGACCATAAAAAAACCTTCGATGGAACTCATGAAACTGTTGTGTTGCTCTTTGCTCTCGGTAAAGAGGCCTATCATCGAATAAACCGATACCTTGATAAAGGCGAATGCGACGCCGATGCAGAGGAACAGTGCCTTCGAAGCGGTGAAACTGTTGCCGGTGTACATATACAGACATGCGCCGAATACCACGGCCAAGGCCAACAGCATACTGTTTTTATAACCGAATTTCGGCAGGAACGAAGCCACGAAAAACGAAACGATGGCAATCGGCAGGTCTTTGAAGGCTTCCAGAATGCTGGCTTCCGTTTCCGTAACGCCGTAATTGGCCAAGGATTGTTTGATAACGATGCCGACGCTGTTGAGTAGGATGGCGAATACGAAGTAGTTGATAAATAACGCAAGTTTAATGCCGAAATGTTTCATGTTCAGATTCTTTGAAAGTTGGGATATGTCGTAGTTATAAAAAATATTTATGGCTACGATTAATAATCTAAACGAAAACAACATGGCTGGCAAGCAATCGGCAAAAGGCCGTCTGAAATTTTTCAGACGGCCTTTGCATATTATTCCGATATTTTCAGCGGTAACTGTCCAGCAAAGGGCCGGCAAACGGCGTCCACACCACGCCTTTCATGCCGCTGTGGGTGAGTTTGCCGTTTAGCCAGGTATTGCAGGTATTGAAAAGGTGGTAGCGGCCTTCGGCTTCATAAAACGCGTCGTTCGAGTGGTAATGCGCGCCGGCGACGGCCACCGCGCGGCCGTTTTGCAGCCGGAAACCGTCGCGCAACGCTTCGGCCAGCCGCCGGTATTGTTCGGGAGAGGCGGAGAATCTGACGGTGTTTTCGTTTTCGGCGGGTTCGGACGGGTAGTAGGTGGCGTGTATCAGGGTTCGGTTGAAGCCGCTCAGGGCGCGCAGTGCGGTCGGGACAGTCAGGTCGCCCCAGCTTGGCGTGTTCAGATAAAAATTGCGTTCGCCCCAACCCAAACCGATATATTCCGTTCCGGAATCGCCCAAACCGCTGTCGGCGGGGCTGACGGTTTGCGTCCAGTCGAACACGTTATTTTTTAACGGCATCACAACGTCGACATGAGTGCCGTTACTGACGAGGAACAGCGTAATTTCCCCGCCGGACTGCCTGTCGTTGACGCGAAACGACGACAGCGTCCATGCCGCCAGAAAATAAGCGGCGGCAGCGGCTGGCAGGAATAATGCAGCTTTATAGCGTTTTTTCATAGCGAAAGCGGCAGACTCGGTTTTCAGACGGCCTGAAGTGTACTGAAGGCGGAGCGTTTAAACAATACCGCCCATCGCGTATAATGGCTCGGCTTGCAACCATTCCTGTAAAGTCCTGCCATGACCGAATCTATCCGCCTTCCCGCCGTTAAAACCAAACCCGCCGCCGTCGCGCTGCCCGGTTCCAAAAGCATCAGCAACCGTTCGCTGCTGTTGGCCGCGCTGTCTGACAATGTTTGCGAAATCCATTCGCTGCTGAAGTCCGACGATACCGACCGTATGCTGGACGCACTGGCGGCTTTGGGGGTGAAAATCGAATTTTTGGACGGAGGCCGTCTGAAAGTGTACGGAACGGGCGGGCGCTTTCCCAACCGCAGCGCCGATTTGTTCCTCGGCAACGCAGGTACGGCCTTCCGCCCGCTGACCGCCGTGTTGGCCGTATTGGGCGGCAGTTACAGCCTGCACGGCGTACCGCGTATGCACGAACGCCCCATCGGCGATTTGGTCGACGCTTTGCGGATTGCGGGGGCGGACGTGCGCTACGAGGGCAGGGAAAACTATCCGCCGCTGCACATCAACGAACGTACCGACAGCGGCGTGCGCGAAATCCCGATTCGGGGCGACGTGTCCAGCCAGTTCCTGACTGCAATCCTGATGGCGCTGCCGCTGACCGGAAAGGCGTTTGAAATCAGGATAGTTGGCGAACTGATTTCCAAGCCCTACATTGATATTACTCTGAAACTGATGGCGCGGTTCGGTGTGAATGTGGCCAACGAAGGTTATCGCGTGTTCAAGATTCCCGCCGGCGCGCGCTATCATGCGCCGGAACATTTGTATGTGGAAGGCGATGCGTCCAGTGCGTCTTATTTTCTGGCGGCAGGGCTGATAACGGGCGTGCCCGTGCGCGTTACCGGAATCGGCCGCAACAGCATACAGGGCGACGTTGCTTTTGCCCGCGAATTGGAAAAAATCGGCGCAGACGTTTTATGGAGCAACGATTTCATCGAAGTGTCGCGCCCTGAAACACGCCCTGTCCAAGCTTTCGATTTGGATGCGAACCATATTCCCGATGCGGCCATGACGCTGGCAGTGGTTGCACTGGCCGCAGATGCGCCATGTACGCTGCGCAATATCGGTTCGTGGCGGGTAAAGGAAACCGACCGCATCGCAGCGATGGCGGCGGAATTGCGCAAACTCGGCGCAGTGGTCGTTGAAGAACCGGAAGCCATCCGCATTACACCGCCGGAACAGTTGCGTACCGATGCCGTTATCGACACTTACGACGACCACCGCATCGCCATGTGCTTCTCACTGGTTTCGCTGATGGGCGTACCGGTCGTTATCAACGACCCAAAATGTACGCATAAAACTTTTCCGACGTATTTCGATACCTTTGCCGGATTGGCGGCAGGGTGAAATAAAACAACAAAACAATAAGGAGCCTTATTGCGGTAATAGTTTAGGTTGGTGGGAGGTAGCCATAAACCTTGTTTGGGGAAATAGATTATGCAGATATTAAGAGGTTTATCGATTTAGTTGCGTAGTTTTCATTTAGTTTGTTTTGTAGGACGTGTATTTAGGCTGTTTTTTCTACTTAGAGTGGGTTAGGTGTACCCACTTAATAATTTTCTTTGTTATGAAAAGGCTGGTACGCTACCGTATACCAGCCTTTTTGTTATGGAAAGTTATACTGAAAATGTGTAACACGGATCTTTTATCTATCCGTATTTTAAACTTTATGCCTGTTTGTTCCAGCGTTCGATAGATTCTTTGATAACCTGTTTGGCTTCTTCAACATCACCCCAGTGTTCTACTTTAGTGGAACCCGGTTTTTTCAGGGCCTTATAGTTGTTGAAGTGGAATTCGATTTGCTTAATCAACTGCGGAGGTAAATCGGCCAACGATTGGTAGGCATTACCGTTGTTGCGGTCATCGGCGGGCACACAGACGATTTTGTCGTCCACTTCACCGTCGTCGACGAATTTCATCACGCCGATAACTTTGGCTTCTAAGAAAATACCGGTTGCCAGCGGCTGCTCGGTAATCAGCAATACGTCCAACTCGTCGCCGTCTTCATCCAGTGTTTGCGGGATAAAGCCGTAGTTGGTCGGTTTGGCGAAAATCGCGGGCTCTACGCGGTCGAGCTGAAAAGCCGCCAGTTTGCGGTTCCACTCGATTTTGTGGTTGCTGCCGGCGGGGATTTCGTTGACTACGTTGATAATGTCGCCGTCTACGTCGCCCGGGGTCAGGATTTTATTGAAATCTGCCATGTTGTTTCCTTATCGCTAAAAATATAGATGGGTGCAAACGGCGAAAGTATAGCAGCTTGCAAGCCGTCTGAAAAACGGGCCGCCGTCCGCCGTTTATGCCGCTTTAAAATCCTTGAATTCTTCTAAAAAGTTACGCAGCATGTCATGGCCGTATTCGGTTAGCAGTGCTTCGGGATGGAACTGTACGCCTTCGACGGCATAATTTTTATGCCTCACGCCCATGATTTCATTGTCTTCCGTCCATGAAGTGATTTCGAGGCATTCGGGCAATGTGGCACGGTCAATGACAAGACTGTGGTAACGGGTACAGGTTACGGGGTCGGGCAGGTTTTTGAACATACCTTTGCCGTGGTGGAACACGGGCGACACTTTGCCGTGCATCAGTGTCTGCGCGCGCACTATGTCGCCGCCGAACGCTTCGCCTATCGCCTGATGGCCGAGGCACACGCCCATTACGGGCAGTTTGCCGGCGAAATGCCGTATGGCGGCGATGGAAATACCCGCCTCTTTCGGCGTGCACGGGCCGGGACCGATGACCAGGTATCGCGGTTTTAATACGGCGATTGCTTCTAAAGTAATATCGTCGTTGCGGCTAACTTCGACGTTTTGGCCGAGTTCGGCGAAATATTGCACGATGTTATAGGTAAAGCTGTCGTAATTGTCGATAAAGAGTAGCATTTTCGGATAACTTAACGGTTTGGAAGGATTCCGCGGTTGTTTCAGGGCTGACTGACGACTACCGCCAGATTGTCGGGATCGTTGATGAACGTCCACATTTTTTCGTCGCTACAGAACACGCCGTTACGGACGATGTAATGCAGTTCGTGTTTGACCAGGGAATCGGCGTTGCGGACGACGACGCGCATATTGCAGCAGTGGGCGGCCATTTCGAGGATCTTTTCGGCAAATTTCGGCTGGTGCAGCCGCGGCAGTGCTGCGGGAATGCGGCCGATATATTCGTTGATTTTCCGGCTGCTGCCCTGAAAGTCATTGTGCAATGGGTCGATAAACACAATGGTAAATGGCATACGGCTTAGATAATCTTCTGTTTCCATAATGTTTTTCGGCATCGGTCGAATGATGGGGACAATATAACACACTTACCGCCACCGCGCCGAATCCGGCTGCCGGCTCCATTTGAGCATGGTTTCAGACGGCCTATCTCGGCAATTTCAGTTTCGGCCTGACTTTTACGCTCAGAGGCAGGTGGTCGGAGAGGTGCTGCCAGTGTTTGTTGTTGTGGATTTGCGCATCAAGCACTTCCAAATTGCGGGTATACACACGGTCAAGGCTTAAAAAAGGCATACGGGAAGGAAAGGTTTTGGGACGGCGACCGTTGCCGTCGACGAACACTTCGTCCAAATTCAAGGCCTTTCCCAGCGACAGCGCAGATTTTTCTCGCCAGTCGTTAAAATCGCCGGCGATAATCAGCGGGCTGGCAGGGTCGACGTGCATACTGACATACTCGAAAATAGCGCGGTATTGCTTGGCGCGGTCGGGTTCGCGCAGGTTGAGGTGGGCGCACAGACATACCAGCGATGTTTCCCAACCTTCGGGCAGCACTTCGCAATGCAGCACGCCGCGCTGTTCCAAACGGTTGACGGTGATGTTCAGATTATGCAGCGTTTCAATCGGCAGGCGGCTCAGAATGGCATTGCCGTGATGTCGCTGCGGATAAACGGCATTTTTGCCGTAACTGCGGTTATACGACAGCCGCTCGCCCAGAAAATCGTAATGCGGCTGTTCGGGAAAACCGTCTATCTTATTGCTGCGCGCCTGATGCCTGCCCTGTACTTCCTGTAAGAAAAATACGTCCGAACGCAAATCATGCAGCGCGTCGGCCATACTATTAAGCTGTACTTTGCGGTTGAGTGCCGACATGCCTTTGTGCATGTTGTAGGAAGTTACGGTAACGGGTGTTGGGGACATAATGTGCCTCGTTTTGTGCGGTCTGTTTATATTAATGGTTGTTATTTTTATAGTATAACACCTGCGGCAGCGGCAGGTTTTGACGGGATGTGTAAAATATAGGCAGGCCGTCTGAAAAACCTTTCAGACGGCCGCGAGGTCGGCTGTGTCTTCTGTTTCGTATTTCTTCACTATTCATTTTGGTAAAAATGCTTGTAGGGCAGTTCCGGTTGGCTGTTACATTTCGAAAAACTACAAATCTGCGTTGGAATTGAAGTTTTGTAGCGAATTAAGGGAGGGCAGATTGATTGCGTAGTTTCCAGTCTGACTTGTAGGAGTCGTTTAGGTTGTTTGTCTATGCGGTTTCGTATGCTTCTGTTTTGGATGCTATTTGATTTCGCGACAACAAGAATCCGCTTAAGGATAAGCAATATAGGCGTAAGCCGAGTGGTTGTGTATCGACTCGAAGTTTTCGCTTTCGACGATGAAGCTTTCGATGCGCCCGTCGGCAATCAGCGCGGTGGCTACATCGCGCACCATGTCTTCCACGAATTTCGGGTTTTCATAGGCTTTTTCGGTAACGTATTTCTCGTCGGGGCGTTTGAGCAGGCCGTAAAGTTGACAGCTTGCCTGCGCTTCCACGCAGTCGATGATTTCCTCGATACCGACTTCGGCGTTGGCGGTCAGGCTGACGGTAACGTGCGAGCGTTGGTTGTGCGCGCCGTATTGGGAAATTTCTTTGGAACACGGACACAAAGAGGTTACGGGTACCATGACTTTCAAATTATGGCTGTATGCGCCGTTTTTGATTTCGCCCGTCAGGGTAACGTCGTAGTCCAGCAGGGATTGGATGCCGGAAACAGGGGCGGATTTTTTGCGGAAGAAGGGGAAGGAAACGCTGATTTTGCCGGAATGAGAGTTTAAAAGCGCAACCATTTCGGCGGTCAGTTTGTGCAGCCTGTCGAAATCCAAAGCCTCGGTTTGTTGTTCCATCAACGCCACGAAGCGCGACATATGCGTGCCTTTTTGGTCGGCGGGCAGGAAAACCGTCATGGTCAGGCGGGCGACGGTGGATTGGCTGCCTTCGGCGGTATTTAAAGTAATCGGAAAGCGCAGGTCTTTGATACCGACCTGGTTAATCGGCAGATTGCGTAAATCGCGGCTGGATTGCACGTCTGCAATGGCGTTCATGCGGTGTTTGTCCTTAATTGTCGGATTGCTGGGGTGTGTGTCGTTTGGAAACGGATTCATGCCGTCCGTTTTGCAAATGCGAGATTATATCACTTGCAAACCTTGCCCGCATTGATTGTTTCTATTTTTCGGATAGTGATAGAATCCTGAATTATTCACATCTTTACAAGGTCGAACCGAGATGAAATTCGCCACCAAAGCCATCCATTCCAGCTACGATTGCGACGAACACAACCGTGCGCTGATGCCGCCGATTTATCAGAACAGTATGTTCGCGCTGCACGAAATCGGCGAGCAGGTTCCCTACCGCTATTCGCGCCTGAGCAATCCGACCCGTCAGGTTTTGGAAGACACGGTTGCCGATTTGGAACGCGGGGCGGCGAGTTTTGCCTTTTCCAGCGGTATGGCGGGCATCGATGCCGTGTGGCGTACATTCTTGCGTCCAGGCGATACCATCGTCGCCGTCGCCGATATTTACGGCGGTGCGTATGACTTGCTGGTTGATGTCTATAAAGAATGGGGCGTAAACGTCGTCTTTGCCGATTTGGGCAACCCCGACCGTTTGGACGAGCTGCTTGCCGCGCACAGTGTGAAACTGGTTTGGCTGGAAACCCCGTCCAATCCGCTTTTGAGATTAGTGGACATCAAAGCGCTTGCCGCCAAAGCCCACGCTGCCGGCGCATTGGTCGGCATCGACAACACCTTCGCCACGCCGTATCTGCAACAACCTTTGGAAATGGGTTGCGACATCGTGTTCCACTCCGCCACCAAATACCTTTGCGGCCACTCCGACGTATTGATGGGCATCGTCGCCGTCAAAACCAAAGAACTGGCGAAACCGCTACACGACATGATGGTGCATACCGGCGCGATTGCCGGCCCGATGGACTGCTGGCTGGTGTTGCGCGGCATCAAAACACTCGCTTTGCGCATGGAAGCGCACTGCAAAAACGCGCTCGACATCGCCCGCCGCCTCGAAGCCCATCCCGCCGTGGAAAAAGTGTTCTACCCCGGCCTGCCGTCGCACGAACACTACGAACTGGCGAAAACCCAAATGCCCAAAGGCATAGGCGGCGTGGTAACGGTTTACCTCAAAAACGACACGCGCGAAGCGGCAAACAGCGTGATTAAAAACATGAAACTGGTCAAAATGGCGTCCAGCCTCGGCGGCGTCGAAAGTCTGGTCAACCATTGCTATTCCCAGTCCCACAGCGGCGTACCGCATGATGTGAAAATGGAAATGGGCATCAAAGTCGGCCTGCTGCGTTTCTCCATCGGTATCGAAGATGCGGACGATATTTGGAACGATATTTCCAAGGCTTTGGATTCGACGTTGTAACCGCTAATCCCAGAGGCCGTCTGAAAGATTTTCAGACGGCCTCTGCTATAATAAAGGCCGTCTGAAAACCCCCATCCTAGGAACGACAAGCATGGCAGCCTCACCAGAAGCCAAATTCACCGAAGAAACCGTGTTGTGGGTCAAACACCATACGCCCAAACTGATGACTTTTGCCATCAGCCGTCCGGAGTCTTACCGTTTTTCCGCCGGACAATTTTCCCGTCTCGGCTTCCGCGACGGCGAAGGCTTCATTTGGCGCGCTTATTCCGTCGTGTCCGCCGAATACGCCGACACGCTCGAATATTTCGCCGTATTAATCGAAGGCGGGCCGATGTCCGCCCGTTTCGCGGTTATGAAAGAGGGCGACGCCATCCTGCTCGACAAAACCGCCACCGGCTTTTTACTGCCCGAACGTTTCCCCGACGGCAAAGATTTGGTGTTGTTGTGCACCGGCTCCGGCATCGCCCCGTTTCTGTCCATTTTGGAGCAGCCCGAAGTCTGGCGGCGCTTCGACAGCATTTCGCTGGTGCATTCCGTGTCTTATGCCGACGAGCTGATTTTCAACGACCGTCTGGCCGCGTTGGTGGAACATCCTCTGATTGAAGAACACTACCGCAAATTCCGGTTCGCGCCGGTTACCACCCGCGAGCAGACCGAAGGTGCATTAAGCGGCAAACGCATTCCCGCATTGCTGGAAAGCGGCGAACTGGCCGCGAAACTGGGTATGGAATTTAATACCGCCGCCACGCGGTTTATGGTCTGCGGCAATCCAGCGATGGTGAAGGACACCTTCCAAACGCTGCTCGACATGGGGTTTGCCATGCACCGCAACCGCCTGCCCGGACAGATTATGATGGAAAACGGTTTCTGAGGCTTAATCGCTTGGAGCCGGTATAAAAGGCCGTCTGAAAATCGTTTCAGACGGCCTTTCGCTTGTTTTTAATCCTTTATTCGGCTGCGTTCCGGCAAATATCCACCGCTTCCTGCAAGCTGCCGATGCCGAAGATTTCCAGATTGGGAAATTCTTTCGGATTGCGCGGCATATTGGCTTTGGGAACGATGGCGCGTTTGAAGCCGAGTTTTTCCGCTTCTTTGAGCCGCTCCTGTCCGCGTGCGACGGGGCGGACTTCGCCGCTTAGGCCGATTTCGCCGAAGGCGACCATTTTTTCAGGCAGCGGGCGGTTGCGGAAGCTGGAGAGCATGGCGAGGATGACGGCGAGGTCGGCGGCGGGTTCGCCGATTTTGACGCCGCCGACGGCATTGAGGAACACGTCTTGGTCGAAGCAGGCGATGCCGCCGTGGCGATTGAGGACGGCGAGCAGCATGGCGAGGCGGTTTTGTTCGAGGCCGACGGTGAGGCGTTTGGGGGTGAAGCCGTGTGCGTCATCGACCAATGCCTGAATTTCAACCAAAAGCGGGCGGCTGCCTTCCTGCGTGACCAAAACGCACGAACCGGGCGTGTCGTCGCGGTAGCTGGCAAGGAAGATGGCGGACGGGTTGGACACGCCTTTCAAACCGTTTTCGGTCATGGCGAACACGCCCAGTTCGTTTGCCGCGCCGAAACGGTTTTTGATGGCGCGTATCATGCGGTAGTTGGAATGTTGGTCGCCCTCGAAATACAGCACAGTATCGACCATGTGTTCCAATACGCGCGGGCCGGCAATCGCGCCGTCTTTGGTAACGTGTCCGACCAGTATCATGGCGATGCCCATCTGTTTCGCCATACGCGTCAGTTGGGCGGCGCATTCGCGCACCTGCGATACGGAACCTGGGGCGGAAGTGATTTGGTCGGAATACATGGTTTGGATGGAGTCGATGACGACGACTTCGGGCTGATGCTGTTTCAACGCCGCTTGAATCGCTTCCATACGGATTTCGGCAAGCAGATTCACGCCTTCGGTGGGCAGTTCCAAACGTTGCGCGCGCAGGGCGACTTGCTGGGCGGATTCTTCGCCGGAAACGTACAGCACTTTACGGCTTTGCGCCATTTTGGCGATGGTTTGCAACAGCAGCGTGGATTTGCCGATGCCGGGGTCGCCGCCGAGCAGGATGACCGCGCCATCGACCAAACCGCCGCCCAATACGCGGTCGAGTTCGCTCATGCCGGTCGGATTACGCGGCACTTCGGTGGCGGTAACGGCGGAGAGGGATTGGACGGTCGAGGTATCTGCCGCCCAAGATTGGAAACGGGCATTTTTAGGCTCTGGCGCGGCTAGGCTTTCCTGAAGCGTGTTCCACTCGCCGCAATGCGGGCATTTGCCTTGCCATTTCGGGGAAGTGCCGCCGCATTCGGTGCATTGGTAGATGGTTTTGGGGGCTTTTGCCATGATGTTTTCCCTGATAATTGGAACCGGCCGGTATGCCGACAAATCCCAAGGCCGTCTGAAAAAGTAATTTTCAGACGGCCTTTGCCTGTTTGGTGGGGACGAGAACGGGTAGGCCTGTGCGGCCGCCGTTATTTATCCTCGTCTTTTTTCGTTTTTTTCTGAACGGGTTTTTTCGCTGCCAAGCCTAAGGATTTTTGCCATTCCGCCGGATTTTTGACCAATTCGAGCGCTTTGCGGAGCTGGTCGTCTTTGGCCGGATTCGGGATGCGGCGCGACGATAGGTCGGCTTCGTCTTTTTTCTTGTCCTGTTTGCCCTTGCCGTCGGTTTTGCCTGCTTCCGACTTATCGATTTCCTGATAATCGCTGCGGCTTTTCACATCTTCGCCGCCGTTCGGGTTGCCGATGTGGCCGATTAAGTCGGCTTCGCGGCTTTCGAAGGCACGGTCTTTGTCTTTGACTTCTATGTCGGGCACGATACCCTGCGCTTGGATGGAGCGGTCGTTCGGCGTGTAGTACAGGGCGGTGGTCAGCTTGACCGCGCTGCCGTTGGACAACGGGATAACGGTTTGCACCGAACCTTTGCCGAAACTCTGCGTACCGACTACGACGGCGCGTTTGTGGTCTTGCAGCGCGCCGGCCACAATTTCGGAAGCGGAAGCCGAACCTGAGTTGATCAGCACGGTCAGCGGGATGGTTTTCAACTCGGCCGGCAGTCCTGAGAGCGGGTCTTTGCCGGCGGACAGCAGATAATCTTCGGGCGTGGCTTTAAGCACCATGCCTGCTTTGCCGTCGCGTCCTTTGGTGCTGACGACGTTGACATCGGGTTTCAAAAAGGCTGCGGACACGCCGACCGCGCCGTTGAGCAGGCCGCCCGGATCGTCGCGTAAGTCAAGAATCAGGCCTTTCAGCGGGCCTTTGTTGAGCTTGGTCAAATCCTTGGCCGCTTCGGTAATGCCCGGAACCGTGCGTTCTTGGAACTGGGAAACGCGGATGTAGCCGTAGCCGGGTTCGAGCAAGTGGTGGCGCACGCTTTTGACTTTGATAATGGCGCGGGTCAGGTTGACGACGATGGGCTTGTCGGCATTCTTGCGCGACAGGGTCAGGGTGATTTTGGTACCCGGTTTGCCGCGCATTTTTTTAACCGCTTCGCTGACGGTCATGCCGCGGGTGGATACGTCGTCGATTTTGACGATGAAGTCGCCGCTTTTCACGCCGGCCCGCTCGGCGGGCGTATCTTCAATCGGGGCGATAACTTTGACAAAACCGTCTTCCTGTCCGATTTCCATACCCAAACCGCCGAATTCGCCGCTGGTGGATTCTTTCAGGTCGGCATAGTCTTTTTTGTCCATATATTCCGAATGCGGGTCGAGGCCTGCGACCATACCTTTCATGGCGCCTTCGAACAGCTCGGAATCGGGTTTGTCCTGATAATAGTTGGCTTTGATTTGGCCGTATACCTCCGCCATCGTGCGGATGGACTGTACCGGCAGGGATTCTTCTTTCTTTGCCTTCTCGGCTGCAAAGCTTTGTAGGCTGAGGCTGAGTGCGACGCCGCTGAATGCGCCCAGAGTGTAAAGTGCGACTTTTTTCAAAGTGGAATTCGACATTATTTTTTACTTTCTCTTTCTTATCTGAGTTTTCAGACGGCCTGAAAACGTAAGTTTTGTACTTTATGCGATTATGGCGCGTGAAACAACTGCTTTCGGGTAAAAAAATGCTAATCAAAGTATAACGTTATGCTATCCGATAGATGTGGCTGGCTGTGTGTCCGGCGGGTTTTCAGACGGCATCGGGCCGTCTGAAAATCAGTTTATCCAGGAGAGCGGGTTCATATTCTGACCGTTGTAGCGGATTTCCAAATACAGGCCTTCTTCGCCGCCCGGCAGTACGCCGCTGATGCCTAGGGGCGCACCGGCGTCAATCCGGCTGCCGTCGGCAACGGAAATACTGCCCAGCCCCGAATAGATGCTGACGTAACCTTCGCCGTGGTCGACAACCACGACTTTGCCGTAGCCTTCCAGTTCGGAGGCATAAACGACCGTACCGGCCGCAATGCTGCTGACGGTCGAAGGAACGGCTTGGTAGAACACGCCTTTCCATACTTCGCCGTCGCCGCGGTCATGTCCGAACAGTCCTGCCAATGTGCCTTGAACCGGCTTTTTCAGACGGCCTTGCATACGGCTGAAGCTGTTGGGGTTGGTGGAAATGTAATGGCCCGCGGTAACGGGCGCGCGCAGGTTCATGTCTTCGGCGGTTAGACCGGACGTGGCAGACTGGCTGTCCGTCGATTTTTGCTCGGCCGCCTTGGCTTTGCGCGCTTTATCTGCGGCAGCCAAGCGCGCTTCGGCGGCTTTTTTACGCGCCTCGGCCTCTTTTCTGTGTTGTTCCGCTTTGCGTTTGTTGAGGTTGTCCAATAAGGTGTTCAACCGCTGCTCGCTGTCTTTCCGGTTGAGCAGTTTTCGGGCGTCCTTTGCCATTTGCGCATTCTGGCGGCGGCTTTCGTTTTGCTCGGCGGTGTTGTGCACACCTTGCTTGCGCAATGCGGACTGGACGCCGGCCTGAAGGCGTTTCAGGCGCGTAAGTTCGGCATTGATTTTATTTTCCTGTGCGGCCAATTCCTGCTGCTGTTTCGACAAATCGCGTATGACCTGTTCGTTGGCGGTATTGATGTAGCGGGTATAGCGCAGGAAACGGGTTTTCTGGCCGGGTTCGGCTTTTTTCAGGAACAGGGCAACCGCATTGGGCTGGCTGTTTTTATAGTTCCCCGATACAAAACGGGAAATCTGCGCGCGCATACTGGAAACTTCGGTTTTCAGACGGCCTAAATCGGCATTCAGCTTTTGGAATTTGTCCCAGGCGTCCCGCTGCTGCCGGTTGATGCCCGCAAGGTCGTTACGCGTTTGGCGCAATGTGGCTGCAACGTGGACCAGCAATGCGTCGGCGCGGTTGTGCAATGCCTTTTTGCTTTCCAAATCATTGGCTGCCGCAGTAACGGCGGCGCGCATCTGAGGTGTGCCGTTTTTGCCGATAACGGCATCGGGTTGTTGCTCGTTATTTTCCTGCCGTTCGGCCTGCTTGTCCGATTTCTTTGCGGCTTTTCTGCCTCTGCCGCCTTCATCTTGGTCGGTATCTTGTTTGTGTTTCCGGTCTGCTTTGGCCGTTTCTTTTTTGACGTTGGCCGACGGTTTGTCTTCGTCGGTTTTCTCTTTTCCTTTCAGTGTTTCCTTTCCTTTGCGGCTTTTCGGGTTTTCTTGTTTTTCGGATTTGTCCCGTTTGGTGGTTTTACCGTCTTCTTTGTCCTGCCGTGTGTCGTTTTTCTTATTGTCCGCCTTTCCTTTGCGTGATTGTTTGCCTGCCGGTTCGTCTGCATCCGTTTTTTTGCCGGAGGTTTTTCCGACTGTTTGTTTCGAAGTTTTGTTTCCGCTTGCCTTGGCGGTGTCTTTTTTGCTTTTTATATTTTGTTCTTTGACGGATTGGGCTTTGTTTTCCTTGCTTTTAGCGGCGTTGTGGGCGGCAAATGCGGGAGCGGAAAACGAGATTAACAGGGCGAGTAAGAGGGGTTTGTAACGCATCATGATGTTTTGTGAAAATAATGAATGAAAAGATGGAGGACAATGCGGAATTATACTGTTTGCAGCGGGCGGGTGGCAATTTGTTCGAAAGGCTGCGGCTGGTATGAACGTAGGCTGTTAGGCCGTCTGAAACCTTGCCTGGTCGGCTTGCAATATCTGCGGGGAGCCTCATATAGTATCCGTGTCAAACCAACAATCTTAATCCATCAGAATGAGACATCAATTATTTATAGCGGTTGCCGCCCTGATATTGGCGGCCTGCGGCGGCAGCGATGCAGATAAAATCGGCAGGGCCAGTACGGTATTCAATATGCTGGGTAAAAACGACCGTATCGAAGTGGAAGGTTTTGACGACCCCGATGTTAAGGGAGTGGCCTGTTATATTTCTTACGCGAAAAAGGGCGGTTTGAAGGAAACGGTCAACTTGGAAGAAGATGCCAGCGATGCTTCGGTGTCGTGCGTGCAGACGGCGGACATTATCCGTTATCGCGAAGAGGCGGTAAACAAGCCTAAGGAAGTGTTCAAACGCAGCGCCAGCGTGGCTTTTAAGAGCCAGCAGATTATCCGCTATTACGATGGGAAGCGTAAGGCTTTTGCTTATTTGGTGTATAGCGACAAGATTATCCAAGGTTCGCCGAAAAATTCGTTGAGCGCGGTGTCCTGCTACAACGGCCAAAAGGCGGACGAGCGGGAGATTGCGGGGGTGCCGAACCGGCAGATTTTCGGTTCGTGCGTTGTTGACGTGGCTGCGGCTGCCAAACGGTAAAGAAACGACATGAATTTAGCCAATCATTTTTTAGTTGCGATGCCGGATATGGACGATCCGTTTTTCGACGGCAGCGTGGTCTATATCTGCGAACATAATGAAGACGGCGCTTTGGGGCTGATTATCAACAAACCCTCGCCGGTTACGATGGATTTGATTTTTGCAGCCAGCGACCGCAATATTCCGCTGCGTTTTCAAGACGAAAGCGTGATGATGGGCGGGCCGGTACATGTCGATCGCGGTTATGTGGTGCATACGCCGATCGGCAACTGGCAAAGCAGTATGGCGGTTACGGAAGATGTCGCATTGACGTCTTCGCGCGATATTATCGAAAATCTCGCCGACCCGAAAAAGGTCGCCAAGGCGCTGGTCAGCATCGGTTATTCGAGCTGGGGAAAAGGCCAGTTGGAGCAGGAATTGGCAGATAACGTATGGCTTACCGTGCCTGCCGATGAAGGGATTTTATTCGATGTGCCGTATGAAAACCGTTATAGCGCGGCGTTTGCCAAGCTGGGCATCGAACCTGCTTCTCTGATTTGCGGAGCGGGACATGCTTAAAGCGCCTGCCGGTACGACGTTGGCTTTCGATTTCGGCGAAGTGAGAATCGGTGTGGCGCAAGGTGATGCGGAGGTAGGTTTGTCCCATCCGCTTACCACGGTAACGGGCGGCAGCAACGAGGCCAAATTCGAAGCGGTGGCGAAACTGGTCGACGAATGGCAGCCCGTGCAATTCGTAGTCGGCTTGCCGGTACATGTCGACGGTACGGAGCACGAACTGACCCGACTGAGCCGGAAATTCGGCAGGCGGTTGCAGGGCAGGTTCAAGCGGCCAGTATATTGGGTAGACGAGCGGATGTCGTCGCTATATGCGGAAAGCCTGTTGGCCGAAGCCCAAGTGTTCGGCCGCAAACAAAAAGCCGTGCTTGACCAAGTGGCCGCACAAGCCATTTTGCAGGGTTTTTTTGAAGGTGGGGCGGTCGAATATTTTAATGGCCGCGAAGAAATAGATTGATTTTGGTAAAGAGGCCGTCTGAAAGTAATTTTTCAGACGGCCTCTTTTGTTTGCCAGAATCGCCGGTTATTTTTTTGCCGCATATTTGGCGCGTACTATTTCGATTATGGCCGGCAGGATGGAAATAACGATGATTGCACCCAGAACCAAGCCTAAGTTGTTTTTTACTAAGGGAATATTGGCAAAGAAATAACCCAAATACGAAAATAGCAATACCCATGCCAGCGCGCCGATGATGTTGTAGCGGATAAACCTGCCGTAATGCATGTCGCCCATACCGGCCACGAACGGGGCAAAGGTGCGCACAATCGGAACAAAACGGGCAATGATAATGGTCTTGCCGCCGTGTTTTTCGTAGAACGCATGGGTTTTTTCCAGATAGGCGCGGCGGAATATTTTGGAATCGGGATTGGAAAACAGCTTTGCGCCGAAATATTTGCCAATCATGAAATTGACCGCATCGCCCAAAATAGCGGCAACCAGCAGAATCAGCACCATGATATGAATGTTCATCCCGCCGACAGCGGCAATTCCGCCCGCGGCAAACAATAAAGAGTCTCCGGGCAGGAATGGCGTGGCAACCAAACCCGTTTCACAGAAAATAATCAAAAACAGAATCGCGTAAATCCACATGCCGTATTGTGCGGAAAGTGCGGTAAGGTGCTGATCGATATGGAGGATAAAATCGATAACGGTACCAATCACGGTCGGGTTCCTGAAATGGGTTGAGGTTTCTAAGCCGAACGACGGGTCGGATAAAGGTTCCAAAACGGAATCATGTACAGATACGGAATAACGGGGCCGTCTGAAAAACAGTGATACAGCCGTTTCAGTCTCAAAGTTTAAGCCAATTTCGATTTCATCAATTCTTGGACTTGTTGCGGGTTGGCCTTGCCTTTGCTGGCTTTCATTACTTGGCCGACCAGCGCGTTGAAGGCTTTTTCCTTACCCGATTTGTACTCTTCCACCGATTTGACGTTGTTAGCCAGCACTTCGTCGATGATTTTTTCAATCGCCCCCGTGTCGGTCATCTGTTGCAAGCCGTGTTTTTCAATGATTTCGGCGATGGTTGCTTCGGGCTCCGCCCACATGGCTTCAAAGGCTTTTTTCGCCAATTTGCTGCTTAAAGTGCCGTCGGCGATTTTACCTACCAGCGCGGCGAGGCGTGGGGCGGTAATCGGGCTGCCGGCAAGTTCCATGCCTTCTTTGTTCAGCGTGGCGGCGAGTTCACCGTTCATCCAGTTGGCAACTAGCTTGCCTTGTCCGCTGGCTTTGGCGGCTTCTTCAAAATAGGCAGCCTGCGCGCGGCTGGCGGTGAGCAGGCGCGCGTCGTAGTCGGATACGCCGTAATCCTCCACGAAACGTACCGCCATTTCTTTCGGCAGTTCGGGCATTTCTTCTTTGGCTTTTTGCAACTGGCCGTCTGAAATAATGACGGGCAGCAAATCAGGGTCGGGGAAGTAACGGTAGTCATGCGCGTCTTCTTTCAGGCGCATCACGCGGGTTTCGCCTTTTTCAGGGTCGAACAGCATGGTTGCCTGCTGTACTTTGCCGCCGTCTTCCAAAATCTCGATTTGCGCTTCCACTTCGTAATTAATCGCCTGCTCCAAGAAGCGGAAGGAATTGAGGTTTTTAATCTCGCGGCGCGTGCCGAATTCCGCTTGACCTTTCGGACGCACGGATACGTTGGCATCAACGCGGAACGAACCTTCCGCCATATTGCCGTCGCAGATGTCCAGCCAGGTTACCAAGCTGTGTAAGGCTTTGGCGTAGGCAACGGCTTCGGCGGCGGAGCGCATTTCGGGTTCGGATACCACTTCTAACAACGGCGTGCCGGCACGGTTCAGGTCGATACCAGTTGCGCCGTTCAAGCCTTCATGCACGGATTTGCCCGCATCTTCTTCCATGTGTGCGCGGGTTACGTTGATGGTTTTCACCGCGTCGCCGACCACAATTTCCAATTTGCCGTGTTCGACAATCGGCAGATCTAACTGGCTGATTTGATAGCCTTTGGGTAAGTCGGGATAGAAGTAGTTTTTGCGGTCGAACACGTTTTTCTGGTTGATTTTCGCATCCAAAGCCAAGCCCAATTTGATGGCTTTTTCAACGACTTCGCGGTTCATCACCGGCAGCACGCCCGGCAGCGCGCATTCCACCACACTGGCGTGTGCATTGGGTTCCGCACCGAATGCAGTCGATGCGCCGCTGAAGATTTTGGATTGGGTGTTTAATTGGACGTGGATTTCCAAGCCGATTACTGTTTCCCAAGTCATAAGAGGTTCTTTCTTTTGATGTCAATAATATAAAGTGGTCAGCCGTTTTCAGACGACCTGTTTGTTTTTTAAATGGCAAAGGTCGTCTGAAAACGCAGAATCAAGTCTTCTGAAAGCAAGCCTGCATCTCGGCCGCCATGTTATCCAGCATTTGGTAACGTTTGCGGTACATCGAACGCTTTTTGCTTTCGATTTCTGCCAAGTCTTTTCGCGGCGGGATTTGCGGCAGATGCCAGTAGCCGTCGCTTTCGAGCGTTGCGCCGTTCTCCTGCCAAAACAGGTCGTAATTCATTTTGACCCGTTTCTTCAGCCGCCAGCGCAGTTTGACCTGATGCTCTTGGGCAATGCCGATAACGCCGCCCAAATTGAGCGATGTCGAAAAATATTGCAGGGCGGTTACCATCAGTTGCTGCGGGCGCAGACCGTGGAGTTGTTTGGTCAGGCTGCGTACAAGGTCTTTAGCTTCTTCCCCTGCGGGGCCTTGGATGGAAGCGGCCAGCAATCTGCCGTCAACTAGGGCGAAGGTAGCCATGTAGAGACGTTTTCCTTCGCTATCGCGCAAGGATAGCGACCACATTCCTTCATCCACGCAATTATCGTTCCGGTTCAGCCATAAAGTCAGGCCGTCTGAAAGATGCGCCAGAACGACATGGAATTTGCGCGTCGTCATATTGACGAGCGTTTCCTGCCCGAACAGTTTTTCGGCTGTTAGCAGGTCTTCTTTCATGACTTGCAGCCTGCGCCGTCTGTTGAAGCGTTGGTCGACAAAGGCGTGTATCAACGGATAGGCATCTTGCGGCCGCCTTTGGAAAAAAGTACGGCGCGGCGCGGAGGCGTTGACAAATTTTTCAAAATCTTTGACTTGTCGCCGTGTAAACAATTTGCGTAAGGAGAATTTCAAATGCTGGATTTGAAATTTCGGCGCATCCTTATATACGGTTTCGAAATCGGGAAAAACAAACTGCTCCGGCATTATGCTTTTCCATCAGGGGTTTGGGTGTGCCAATCGCTCGCCAACTGTACTTGATGCGCCGCGCCGAGGATTTTAGCTTCGGAGAAGTGGTTGCCGATAAATTGTACGCCGATGGGCAGTCCGCTGTTGCTGAAACCTGCGGGCAGGGTCAGGGCGGGCAATCCGGCCAGATTCACGGCGATGGTGTAGATGTCGGAAAGGTACATCTGCACGGGATCGTGGATGTCGCTGCCGAGTTTCGGGGCGGCGGTGGGCGCAGTCGGAGCAAGGATGAAGTCGCATTGCGCGAAGGCCGTCTGAAAATCGTTGGCAACGAGGCGGCGCAGTTTTTGAGCTTTCAAGTAATAGGCATCGTAGTAGCCGTGCGACAACACATAAGTACCGATCATGATGCGGCGTTTGACTTCGCTGCCGAAGCCTTCGGCGCGGGTGTTGCTGTACATTTCTTCAAGGTCGTTGAATTTTGCGGCACGGTGACCGTAACGCACGCCGTCGTAGCGGGAAAGGTTGGTGCTGGCTTCGGCGGAAGCGAGGACGTAGTAAGCGGGAATGGATAGGGCGGTTTGCGGCAGGGAAACTTCAATGGTTTCCGCACCTTGTGCTTTTAAAAGGTTGATGACGCTTTGCAAAGCAGCCTGCACATCGACATCCGCGCCTTCGCCGAAATATTCATTGGGCAGGCCGATTTTCATGCCTTTGAGCGGTTTGTCCAAATCGCGGGTGTAGTCTTCTTTGCTGCGTTCCAAGCTGGTGGAATCGCGCTCGTCAAAGCTCGCCATCGCATTGAGCAAAATCGCGCAGTCTTCGGCGGTTTGCGCCATCGGACCGGCTTGGTCGAAACTGGAGGCGTAGGCGACCATGCCGAAGCGGGAAACCGTGCCGTAGGTAGGTTTGATGCCGGTGATGCCACAGTGTGATGCGGGCTGGCGGATGGAGCCGCCGGTATCCGAACCGAGCGCGGCAGGAGCAAGGCGTGCGGCAACGACGGCTGCGGAACCGCCAGATGAACCGCCGGGAACGTGTTCGGGATTCCACGGGTTTTTAGTCGCGCCGTAGAACGAGGTTTCATTGGTTGAGCCCATGGCGAACTCGTCCATATTGGTACGGCCGAGCGTTACCATGCCTTCGTCGAGCAGGTTTTGAACGACGGTGGCAGTGTAGGGCGAAACGAAGTTGTCCAGCATTTTGGAACCGCACGCGCTGCGCCAGCCTGTTTGGCAGAAAATGTCTTTGTAGGCGATGGGTACGCCAGTGAGTGCAGTAGCATTACCTTGCGCGATACGTGCGTCGGCGGCACGGGCTTCGGCGAGGGTTTTGTCTTGGTCGAGGGTGATGTAGCCGTTGATAGCCGGGTTCTGCGCAGCAATGGCGGCGAGGTATTCGGTTACCAGTTCGACGGCGGAGATTTGTTTGGATTGGAGTAGTTGACTGGCTTGGGTGAGGGTATATCGGGTCATAAATTATTCTTCCGGAAGGGCTTTTCAGACGGCCTCAAATATTTATTGTTTGGATTTCAAACACGTAGAATGCTTCAAACAATCGGTTTGACAGATGGAGATTGAAGTATGCTTTCAGACGGCCTTGATTAGGATAAAGGCCGTCTGAAAAATTATTCTTCGATTACTTGTGGCACGATATATAGGCGGTTGCGCACTTCGGGGGCGACGGACTGATATTCGGCGGCACGGTCGGTTTCGGTGATTTTGTCTTCGCGCAGGCGCAGGGCAGCTTCATGCGGGTGCGCCATCGGTTCGATGCCGTCGGTGTTTACACTCTGCATTTTTTCGACCATGGCGAAGATGTCGTTTAGCTCTTGCAATGTCTGTGCTTTTTCGCCGTCGTTAAGGTACAGGCGGGACAAGCGAGCGATTTTTTCCACGTCATTTAGTGTTAAAGCCATAAAAAATCCTTGTCTGAATAGTAAATCCGACCTTAATAAGGTATGATTGTGTCCGTCTTCGCGGAAATGAAGAATTATAACTGAAAACCGATATGGCGGCATGGCGTTTTTGGAAAGGGTCTCCGTTTGTACCTTATAGGAACCGTCTGAAAATATCTATGCCGATATGTTTTGACAATAGGGTACTATCGCACGTTTGGGTTTTTACCCGCGCATTCAGGTATTTTCATGTTTCAATTTATTTCACGTTACTTTTCCAATGATATCGCTATTGATTTGGGTACCGCCAATACCTTGATTTATCTTAGGGATAAGGGGATTGTGTTGGACGAACCGTCCGTCGTAGCCATACAGAATACCTCCGGAGGCAGGGATGCTATCGTTGCAGTGGGTACGGAGGCAAAAAAAATGCAGGGGCGCGCCCCGCGCAACATCCATATCGTGCGCCCGATGAAAGACGGTGTGATTGCGGACTTTGATATTACTGAAAGAATGCTTGGTCTGCTCATTAAGAAAGCAGTAGGCGGAAGAATGGTTGTACCTCCGCGCGTGGTTATATGTGTGCCGGGCGGCTCCACCCAAGTAGAGCGCAAAGCCATCCGCGATTCTGCTTTCGCAGCCGGTGCGGCAAGTGTTTATTTAATTGAAGAGCCGATGGCTGCCGCTTTAGGTGCAGGGCTGCCCATTGAAGATGCCGCCGGTTCGATGGTAGTGGATATCGGCGGTGGTACGACCGAAATCGGTATTTTGTCGTTGAACGGTTTGGCATATTCCGATTCCGTCCGTGTTGGCGGAGATACTTTTGACGAAGCTATCGTGCATCATCTGCGCCGTAACCGCGGAGTGATTATCGGAGAAACTACGGCGGAAGAAGTTAAGAAGAAAATCGGTACGGTGTTCGGAAACGATAAAACAACGGCCATCACGGTTAAAGGACGCAGCCTTGCGGAAGGTACGCCGAAATCAATGGCAGTAACTTCAGATGAAGTGCGCGAGGCATTAAGCGAACCACTGAATCAGATTGTACGTTCCGTCAGACTGGCATTGGAACTCGCTCCGCCTGAACTGGCGGGCGATATTGCCGATCGCGGGTTGGTTTTGACCGGCGGTGGTGCTTTGCTCAAGGGTATGGATTTGCTGTTGGCAGATGCTACCGGACTACCGGTCGGTATTGCGGGAGAGCCTTTGAACTGTGTTGCATACGGAGCAGGTAAGGCTTTGGATTATATAGGGACTTTAAATGCAGTGTTCGTTGAAAACATGTAAGGCGGAAAGGTGATGGGACAGCCGTCTTGGCGTTTTGCCGGAAACGAAAGAAACAGTGGCAAGCTTTTTTTCAGGTTTGTCGGTTATGCCGCGCTTAGCGTGGCATTAATGATTTTGGACAGCCGTTTGGCGGCCGTACAGTATATTAGGCAGGCAGCTTCGGTAGTGCTTTATCCGATGCAGTGGTTTTCCAACCAACCGGTGCGACTGTACCAATATATAGGCACCCTGGCCCAATCCCAGAGCGGGCTTATCGAGCAAAACAGATTGCTGTTGGAAGAAAATGGCCGTCTGAAAACCCGTTTGCAACGAGACGAAGTCAATTTGAGCGAGTTGAACGAATTAAGAAAACTTTACCGTTTGCAGCAGGCGGGAATTAATGATGTTACCGGTGCCGAAGTTATTTCGAGCGGAAAAGATCCGTTATCGGATAAGTTGATTATCAATAAAGGCAGCTTGGATGGTTTGAAGGCGGGAGATGCTGTTATTGACCAAAATGGACTGGTAGGGCAACTTACCCAAGCACTGCCGTACAGTTCCGAAGTAACGCTGCTCTATAGCAGTCAGAGCATTGTACCTGTCATGGTGGCCCGCACAGGTGAACGCAACCTGCTTTACGGCGGTGGCAATAAACTTGATTTACGCTATTTTCCCTCTGCATCTGATTTGAAGGCGAAGGATATTTTGCTGACTTCCGGTTTGGACAGCGTATATCCGGCCGGTATTCCGGTTGCGACGGTTGATACCATAGAGCGATCTTCGGGTTCGCCGTACTATACCGCTTCACTTTCTCCGTTTGCCGCTTTACGTGGTAGCCGCTTCGTGCTGGTTGTTTCTCAGCCGAAATCCCAGACAACTAAACCTCAGCAATAAATCTATGAGTGATTTTGAAGATTCATATCGGGAAATTCCGTTGCGCATCGTCATAGGTAGTTTCCTTATGGCAATACTGCTTGATTTTATGCCGTTTCCTTTCGATGTATTTTTCTGGTTGCCGGAACTTACAGCATTGGCCTTACTTTATTGGGTTATGTATTTACCTAATCGAATTGGCATGGGGACGGCATTTCTTATCGGTCTTTTAGTTGATGTCGGTACGGCTGCGTCTTTGGGGTTGCACGCTTTATCTTATACCGTGATGGTTTTTTTCGTTTTGCGTTATCACCGTCAAATCATGCTATATGGCCATGTTATGCAGATTCTCGTAGTACTGGCGTTGTTGTTATGTAATCAGACGGTATTGGTGGTGGCGCGTCTTTTTCTCAATCGTCAAATCATTACGTTACAAAGTTTTATTGCTCCGATTGTCGGAGCGTTGCTTTGGCCTCTGTTCAGCCAGTTGATACAGATGATAGTCAATCTCCGCAGAATCCGTCGGTAATGCCAATGAATAAGATTAAATCTGACCGACCCGCCAAACAGATTGATAAGCAGGAAGCGGCTTTAAGGGTGAAACGCGATTTCAGGTTACGGCTGATTGTCGCTTTCGCCCTGATTCTGTTTTTTTTCAGTCTGTTGTTTGCCCGGTTTGTTTATTTGCAGATACTGCATCGCAATGAGTTTTCGGGGCAGGCGTCCAGTAATCGTATTACGCTTATCCCTACGCCTCCGGCTCGTGGGGATATTGTAGATGTAAACGGCGTGTCGTTGGCTAGAAACTATCCTGCTTTTTCGTTGGAAGTCATTCCGAGCAAGATTGAAGGTAGGATGGAGGATTTGATTCAGGCATTGGGTGCGTATGTGGAAATCAGTAAAACTGATTTGAAACGTTTTGAGAAATTTCGTGTTGCTTACCGCAAATTTGAAAATATCCCTTTGAAACTAAGGCTGACCGATGCAGAAGCTGCAAAATTATCAGTACATCTGCATGAATTTAAAGGTGTGGAAATCAATTCGCGCACTTTCCGCGAATACCCTTATGGGAAATTAGCTTCACATTTCCTAGGCTATATCGGCCGCATCAGTGACCGAGATCAAGAGCAGTTGGATGCAAATAACCTGACCGCACTTTATCGCGGCAGTACCCATATCGGTAAGTCGGGTTTAGAAGCATATTATGAGAACCAGTTGCACGGCGTGCCCGGTTATCAGGAGGTGGAAAAAGATGCTTACGGTAATGTCGTACGTGTATTGAAAAACGTTCCTTCGAAAATGGGGCAAACTTTGCGTCTTACGCTGGACATCCGTATGCAGTTGGAAGCAGACCGCCTGTTGGAAGGTCGGCGTGGTGCATTGATTGCCATCAATCCGCAAAACGGTGATGTCTTGGCATTCGTTTCCAAGCCTTCGTTCGATCCGAACCTGTTTATTGACGGTATCGACGGAGATACATGGAAGGCATTGAACGAAGACTGGCAGCGACCGTTGATTAACCGTGTAACGCAAGGGCTTTATCCGCCAGGTTCTACGTTTAAGCCGTTTATGGGTATGGCTTTGTTGGAAAGTGGAAAAATTACGCAAAATACAGTCATTCCTGCTCCGGGGGCATGGAGCATTCCGGGTAGCCGCCATGTCTTCCGGGATTCGGTGCGCAGGGGCCACGGTTCAGCAAATTTGAGCAAGGCTATTCAGGTTTCGTCAGATACGTTTTTCTACCGTTTAGGTTACGAAATGGGCATAGACAAAGCCAGTCCCAAATTGGCTGAATTCGGTTTCGGTTCTATAACCGGCATAGACCTGCCGAACGAGTATCGCGGCGTATTACCGAGTAGGGAATGGAAAGCTAAACGGTTTGCCAAATCCAAAAATAAGGCGGCAAGGGAATGGATGCCGGGGGAGATGGTTTCTGTCAGTATCGGACAGGGCTACAACGCCTATACCCCCCTGCAAATGGCTCATGCCACTGCATCATTGGCCAATGACGGCGTGGTTTATCAGCCGCATCTTGCTAAAGAACTGTTGAATTACGGCAGCAGAGAAATCACTAGAATCAATCCGAATCCGGCGAAGACCATACCTTTTAAAAAAGATAATTTCGAGTACGTCAAGCGCGCTATGGAGAAAGTGCTGCAACCGGGCGGAACCGCACACCGTATCGGCGGAGGATTGGCATACAGCATGGGAGGGAAAACCGGTACGGCGCAGGTGGTACAGATTAAACAGGGACGCAGTTATAATGCTGCCGCTCTTGCCGAACGCCACCGCGACCATGCTTGGTTCATTTCGTTCGCTCCATTGGAAAAACCGGAAATTGCCATTGCCGTACTTCTGGAGAACGGAGGTTGGGGAGCCAGTGCCGCTCCGCTGGCACGTAGTCTGACGGATTTTTATATGCTCAACCTGAAGCAGGGTATACAGCCTCCTGCGGAAAATATTTCCGGCGGCAGGCATTCCGAAAGAAGTATGACGGCTCCAACGGTTTTTCAGACGGCCTATGGCATCAATACCAATGCTAATGCTGATGCGGAAAGCACGGCGGCGGCAAGTGCGGTACAAGGGGAATGAAGTGAATGAAATAGTCAAGGTTTTAGGCAAAATCAAGCGGGAACTTTGGTCGCCTATCGATTCATGGCTGTTTTTCGCCATGTTGCTGATTTACGTTATGAGCCTTTTCCTGCTTTATTCTGCCGACGGGCAGGAATTCGGCCAACTTGAAAACAAAACCCTGCATACGGTTTTATCGTTTATGCTGCTTTGGGTTATCGCCCGTATCCGCCCGCAGGCAATAGCAAAATTTGCACCGCCGTTTTATATATTGGGTGTGGTGCTGTTGATAGGTGTGGAAGTGGCGGGGGTTACTGTAAACGGCTCCACACGTTGGCTGAATCTTGGATTTACGCGCATTCAGCCGTCCGAAATTATGAAAATCGCGTTGCCGGTTATGTTGGCATGGTATTTTCAGCGTTATGAGGACAGTCTCAACTGGAAGCATTATTTCGCCGCACTGTTGATAGTGATGATTCCGGTCGCCTTAATTTTGAAACAACCCGATTTGGGGACTGCAACACTGATTATGGCTTCGGGACTCCTGGTCGTCTTCTTTGCAGGTTTGCCGTGGAAAGCCATATTGGTTGCCGTAATCGGGTTTATCGGTATGTTGCCTCTGCTATGGAATTTCGGTATGCATGATTATCAGCGTACCCGTGTTCTGACGTTGCTTGATCCGACGCAAGACCCGCTTGGTGCAGGCTACCACATTATCCAGTCGATGATTGCCATCGGCTCGGGGGGTATTTGGGGCAAGGGCTGGCTTAACGGTACGCAAACCCATCTCGACTATATTCCGGAAGCAACGACCGACTTTATTTTTGCCGTGTTCGGAGAAGAATTCGGGCTTATCGGTAATGTATTGCTGCTTTTGGTTTATTTGATTATCTTGGCGCGCGGGCTGATTATCGCCGCACGGGCGGAAACATTGTATAGCCGCGCTTTGGCAAGTGCGCTAACCATGACGTTTTTCTGTTACGCGTTCGTAAACATGGGGATGGTCAGCGGTATCCTGCCTGTCGTCGGCGTACCGCTGCCTCTGGTCAGCTATGGTGGTACGGCAACACTCTCCATCATGATGATATTGGCTCTTTTGATGAGCATAGGCAACGAAAACAGATTTAAAGGGAAAGAGTAAGTATGGGTTTGGGTGTTGAGATTTCAAAGCTGATACTGGCTTTTATGGTGTTGATTAATCCTTTCGGCGCTTTATCCATCTATCTTGATTTGACGCGCAACCATAATACGAAGGAACGGCGTAAAATCACTTCGGTTGCTGCACTGACTGTTTTCATCGTCATTACTGTTTTTGCACTGACCGGTGGCTTTTTGCTGAAACTTCTGGGCATTAGCGTTGGTTCGTTCCAAGTGGGCGGCGGTATTTTGGTTTTGTTGATTGCCATTTCCATGATGAACGGCAACAGTAATCCGGCAAAACCCGATTTAGGCACTTCGGAAGAAGCGGAAATCACCATACAGCAACCTAAAAATGACCAAAATATCAACGCTATCGCCGTAGTGCCGATTGCTATTCCGATGATGGTTGGTCCGGGCGGTATTTCTACCGTGATTATTTATGCCTCGGCAGCCAAAAATTATTGGGACATTATTTCCATTATTGCGGCGGGCCTGCTCATCAGCCTGATTTGTTATGCCGTACTGATGGCATCTTCCCGTATCAGCCGCTTTTTAGGCGATACCGGTCTGACGATACTCAACCGCATTATGGGTATGCTGCTGGCCGCCGTGTCGGTGGAAATTATCGTGGCGGGACTAAAAGCGATTTTCCCGCAGCTTATTTCATAATGTTTCCATTTTATAAAGGAAATCGGCGTTAAACATGCAAAGTGAAGCAACCCCTTAATGCTTGTATCCTAATCCGGCACATTTTGGGAGGCCGTCTGAAAACAGTGTTCACTACAATGCACTACATTTTCAGACGGCCTCATCATATAATACGTTTTTCCAATAACAACGATAAGCAAAACAAAGGAGCCGATTTTGTTTCTCAGTCACAATCCAGCCGACGGTTCGGAACTCTGCCGCCGCGAAGCCGAGTCATGGCAGTCGTTTCTGCAAAAACTGCACTGTCTCAGAATCGAACAACAATCGTTTTCTACATTACCCGTTACCGCACGCACGGCATTATTGAGCGATTTTGCCGCCCGTTTGGAAGCAAATCAGGACAAGTTGGCGCGAATGATGTGTGAGGAAGTCGGTCGCTGTCTGCGCGAGTGCAGGGCTGAGTTGAATAAATCGGTCGAACTCATCCGCTACTATGCCCGTCTTGCCCCTGAACTGCTGGCACATAAAACCATTGCCACTCAGGCAAGCCTTAGCCAAGTCCGCTTCGAACCGTTGGGCGTGGTTTTGGCTGTGATGCCGTGGAACTATCCCGTCTGGCAGGTTTTACGTTTTGCCGTTCCTGCGTTGTGCGCGGGTAATGCCTGTGCGGTTAAACCTGCTCCCAGCGTCTCCCGCGTAACGGCCGCATTGTTCGACATCATCGGCAGCGGGCTGCCTGTCATTCCCGCTTGGCTGGATGAACTCGATACGCTGAAGGCTATTGAGCATACCGACGCGATGGCATTCACCGGCTCGACCTTTACCGGCCGCCTTTTGGCTGCACATGCCGGAGCCCATCTGAAAAAAAGCGTATTGGAGTTGGGCGGCAGCAACGCTTTTATCGTCATGCCGGACGCCGATCTCGCCCAAGCGGCGAAAGAGGCCTGTTATTCGCGTTTCCGTGACGCGGGCCAATCCTGCAATGCAGCCAAACGAATTATCGTAACCCAAGCCGTTGCCGAAAAATTTATCCCGCTTTTCCTTGCAGAGTGCGCCAAACTGAAAACCGGTAATCCGTTGGATGCGGACACGACGCTGGCTCCGCTGCACCGCGCCGATTTGCGCTTGAGGGTGCACGAACAAGTGGAAGATGCATTGGATAACGGTGCGGAATGCTTACTCGGCGGCACTGTTCCCGATGGTGGCGGCTGGTTTTATCCCGCCACGGTATTGGATCATGTCAATCCGAATTGCCGCGTATACCGTGAAGAAGTATTCGGTCCGGTTGCCATGTTGTTGCGGGCGAAAGGTGCAACACATGCTGTCGAACTGGCCAACGATTCGCCTTTTGGTTTGGGGGCTTGCATCTATACCGCGGACACTGCAAAAGCATGGCGCTTCGCTGAAAAAATCCATGCGGGTTCGGTATTCATCAACCGTCATACCAGCAGCGATCTGCGTCTGCCTTTCGGCGGGGTGAAAGATTCGGGCTACGGTAGGGAATTATCCGAATTCGGCCTGTATGAGTTCGTTAACGTGAAGACTTATTGGCAGAAGTAGCCAAAAGGCCGTCTGAAAACAAAAAGGCTGCCGGAGGATTATTCCGGCAGCTTTTCGTATGGGTAATAGAACCCGCGGAACAGACTAAAGGGCCTTCAAACGGGCGATGCGGTTATCCAACGAGGGGTGCGTACTCAACAGCGAATCGCGGGTGTCGCTGGCGATACCCATTGCATTCATTTCCTGCGGCAAGTCGCTGGGGCTGCCTTTCAGCCGTTGAAGTGCGGCAATCATTTTCGGCGCTCCGACCAGTTTGGCTGCTCCCGCGTCGGCACGGTATTCACGCTGGCGGCTGAACCACATCACGATAATGCTGGCGAGGAAACCGAAAACAACTTGCAGCACCATGCTGACCAAAAAATAGGTTCCTTGTGAAGAGCTGCCGTCGTTACTGCGGGCAATCATGCTGGAAACGATACGGGCAAGGAAGACGACGAAAGTGTTGACCACCCCCTGAATCAGGGTCAACGTAACCATATCGCCGTTGCCGACGTGCGCCATTTCATGAGCGAGGACGGCTTCGACTTCGTCCCTGCGCATATGGTCGAGCAGGCCGGTGCTGACGGCGATAAGGGAGTTGTTCTTGCTCGCACCGGTGGCAAAGGCGTTGGGTTCGGGAGAATGGTAGATGGCTACTTCGGGCGTTTTCAGGTTCCATTGGTAGGCCTGTGCGGCTACGGTTTCCAGCAGCCACGCTTCCTCTTCGTTGCGCGGCGTAGTGATGACTTCGGCGCCTACGGAATTTTTGGCGACGGTTTTCGACATCAGCAGCGAAATAATCGAGCCGCTGAAACCGACTACGGCGGAATAAACCAGGAGGCTGCCGACTTGGTCGGTGCCGTTGATGCCGAGGACGGCCAAGATGATGCGGACGACGACCAATACGGCGATATTGGTAGCAAGAAACAGAAAAATGCGTTTCACCGTTGTTTCCTTTTGGTATGCGGTTTGTATTTATCTTCTCCGCCAAGGTAGAAAACTCCCCTGACGAATAGGGGGTATTGTCGCAAAAAGGCTGTAAACTGGAAATACAGGCTTTGAAAAGGTATGCAAAACTGAATAGCCTAATATGCGATAATTAATAAATTATTATTTTAATCAAAGGATTGTGTTTATATCGGACTGCTTGGAAATGAGCTTTCAGACGGCCCGGATTGTTCACAACCATTCCGTTAAATCCGCGGTGTCTATGTTCCAGCTCCAGACGCCGTTTTTCCCGCCGTCCAGCCCGCGCAGGAAAAGGTAGCGGACGGCGATTCGCGGCAAGGGGCGGCGGCGAAGTGCGTAGTAACGGGCGACGGCGATGGCGTAAATCAAGGCTTGCAGATAGTAGTGGTGGTGCGCCATCGCTTCGTTCATGGCCTGGGGAGTGTAGGCTTCGGCATTGTTGCCGAGGTGGTTGGATTTGTAGTCTATGATGCAGACGAGGCCGTCTGAATCTTGATAAACCATGTCGATGAAGCCGCTGAGGAAGCCTTGTACGTCTTTGAAATCGAGCATTCGGGCGGCTTCGGCGCATTCGGGCGGCAGGCCGCTGTTTGGGCGGGCAAACCATGCGCGCAACCGTTCAAGTCCGAAGTCTTCCATGTAGAGTGTGAAACCCATTTCGGGCAGGCGGTTTTGCGGCGGAATATCGGCAAGCGCATACGCCGCGGTCAGCGGGGCGAGGCGGCAGTGGTCCAGCATGGTATGGACGGCAGGCTGCCATCGGGGTTCGAAGCCGTAGCGGGAGAGGCTTTCCCGCACCGTTTCGGCTTGTTCGGCGGCGGAGAGGGAGAAGTCGAATTTTTCCAGTATTTCATGCAGGCAAATACCGGCATTGGTGCCGCGCGGAAAATGATGGATGTCTTCTGCATCGGTCAGGCCGTCTGAAACAATGTTTTCAGACGGCCTTTCGATATTTTCGGCAGGGTCGAGGGCGGGTTGCAATTCTTCGCGTTCGTCGTCGCGGGTTTTAACGTGGCGGCTGAGGCCGGTAAAACTGGTGTGGCGGACAATGTCGAAACTGCGTTCGGGAATGACGGCGGCGCGGTAGGTTATGCCGCCGCCGCGTCTGCTCTGCGAGGCGGCTTCTGCGGGGGCTTTGTCGGCGAAGGCGAAATCGGTGTTATCGGGAGCGTGAGCGATAAACTGCCGCCAGTTGTCTTCCAGCATCTGCATCAGGGCGGTTTTCCCGCCCTTGCCGCTTTTTCGGTGGAGATAGGCTTTTTGGGTTTCTCCGCGGCTGCTGTCCGCACGGCCTTCGAGCAGGTAGGCGAAAGTGTTGTCGGGAGTGCCGTCGCAACAGGCGGCATAGATATTGAGCTGCTCTTCCGCGCGGGTGAGGGCGACGTAAAGCAGGCGCAGGCGTTCGGAAGTTTCTTCGTCGGCAAGACGGGCTTGGTCTGCATCGTCAAGCTGGTGCCCGGCCAGAAGTTCGGCTGCGCCGCCGCTGCGGTGGAGTATCTGCCAGTCGCCGGATTTGAGAGGTTGCGCATCCCAAACGAAGGGGCAGTATACGAGCGGATACTGCAAACCTTTGGAAGCGTGCATGGTTACGATTTTAACCAGTGCTTCGTCGCTTTCCAGCCGTATCAGGTCGTTTTCGCCGGAAGTTTTTTTGTCGCCGGAGGCGAGACTGATTTGTTCCAGCAGCCATTGGTACAGCGACGACGGATTGCGGTTGTGCGCATCTTCTTCGGCGAGCAGTTCGAGAATCTGGTGGTAGTTGGTGAGGCTGCGTTCGCCGTCTTGCGACAGAAGGCGGGCTTCAATGCCGTGTCGGGCGGAAAAATGCTGCATGGCGGCGTAGATACCCTGCTGTTTCCATTGTTCGTGGGCGGTTTGTGCGGAATCCATCCAGTCGAGCAGTCGGGCTTCGTTGCGGTTGAGCGCATGCAGTTCGTCGGCGGTATAGCGGAACAACACGCCGGCCAGGGCAAAACGCAGCGGCTCGGTACGGCGCGGGTCGAGCCAGAATTCGAGCAGGGAGGCGGTTGCACGGGCTTCGGCTGAGGCGAACACGGATGTGCGGTGCAGCAGCACGCTTTGGATGCCGCGGTTTTTCAGTGTGCGGGCAATCATGCTGCCTTCGTTGTGCGTGCGAACCAATACGGCGATGTCGCCCGATTGCAGCGGCCGGTCTTTAAAGTTCAGACGGCCTTCCTCCGCATCGTTGAGCGCGGCGGCGATTTCGTCGGCGCAGTATTCGGCAGCGCGTTTGCGCAGGATGTCTTTGTTGGGCGGTTCGGTATCGGCACCGTGCAGCCAGCGCACCTGAACGGCCGGCCGTGCGGGGGTGAGCCTGCTTGTTTCCCGCGCAGCGCCGACGTCGGCATAGTCGATGCGTTCCAAGACAAACGGGCGGTTTTTGCGGCGGAACAGTATGCCGATACTGTCGACCAGCTTGGCGTGGCTGCGGTAGTTGGTGGCGAGGGTGTAATGGTGCCGCGCGTCTTCGGCGGCTTGGAGGTAGGCATAGATGTCGGCGCCGCGGAAGCTGTAAATCGCCTGTTTGGGGTCGCCGACGAGGAACAGCGGGTTGCCTTGCGCGATAAAGATTTTCTGGAAGATTTCGTATTGCAGCGGGTCGGTGTCTTGAAATTCGTCAATCAGGGCGACGCGCCAGTTTCGGGCGACGGTTTGCGCCAGCGTTTCGGCGTGCGGATTGTCGGTCAGGGCGTGATGTACGTCCAGCAGCAAATCGTCGAAACCGCGTTCGCGGCGGGCTTTTTTTTGTTCGGACAGCGCGTCGGCAAGATAGTCGAGCAGCTCGAGGCAGAGCAGGGTAAGGGTATTTTGTTCGGCTTCGGCGGCGGAATTTAAATCGCGGCCGAAATTTGCCAGTTCCTGCAAAGCGGCGAAGGCGGCAGCGTCGGGCGATTGTCCTTTTTTGAGGCCGTTTTCCAATGCTTCGGCTGAGAACATCGGCAGCTTTTCATGGGTTGTTTTGCTCAGTTTGGGCAACGATTCGTATCCGGCGGCGGCGTTGAGTTCGGCAAAGACGCTGGTAAACGTATTTCCGCGGTATGAACTGCCGTTCAATGCGGGATGGATGCGCCAGAAAGCCGCTTCCAGTTCGGGCAGCTTGCTACGGATGCTTTCCCAAGCGGCTTGTGCAGACTGTTGCGCGGCTTCCAATGTGTTTTCAGGCCGTCTGAAAACCAGATAGGGGCGGCCGGTAAACTTTTGGATTTGCGCCAGCATGGTTTGGGGCGTATAGCGGCGGTTGAAAACCAGTTTGGAAAGGACGGGGTTGCCGCTGATGCGTTCGCGCCAGAAATCTTGGGCCGGAACCAGCAGGCGGTCGCGGTTGTCTTCGGTCAGTTCCACATCGAGCGGCGCACTGCACAGAAACGCATAATCGCGCAGTATCCGCTGGCAGAAGCCGTGTATCGTGTAGATGGCGGCGTTGTCGAACTGGCCGATGGCGGCCTTCAGGCGTACAATCAGCCGGCTGCGGCTTTCCTGCCGTAAAGCCCGCCGCAGCAGCGCGGGCAGAAACGCGTCGTCCGGATGGTGTGCCGCACAATAAGCGTCGAGGCCGTCTGAACCGTTTTCCGCATCCGAAATATTTTCCAAAACCTGCAACACTTCGTCCAAACGGGCGCGCAGGCGGGTTTTCAGTTCGGCGGTGGCGGCCTTGGTAAAGGTAACCGCCAGCACGCTTTCCACCGGCAGCCGTTCAAGCACCACCAACCGCGTAAACAGCGCAGCGATGCCGTAGGTTTTGCCGGTGCCTGCGGAGGCTTCGATAAGGTTGGTACCTTCAATCGGAATGTTCAGCGGGTCGAATGTTTGGGCTTTTTCGGACATAAGATTCTGACTGGAAGCGAAAACGGTTGCTGAGGCCGTCTGAAAAATCCAGATGCGCTTTTTCAGACGGCCTCCGGGCCATTGGTTACAGGTTCTCCAGACGCTCTACCGACGGCGCGTAGTAATAGGCTCCCGATACGGCGGCGGACAGGTTCCTCAGCAGCAAATCGGTTTTACCGTCGGTTTCGCCGAACATACTGACCAACTGCGCTTCGATATTGTGCAAGGTGTGGCAGTAGGCGGTAAACATCAGGCCGTGTTCGCCGCTGACCGTGCCGAACGGCAGGCTGCGGCGGACAATTTTCAGGCCGACGCCGTTTTCCTTCAGATTGACGCGTCCGAGATGAGAGTCGGGCAGCCGCACTTCCTTACTGAATTCCTCGTTGCTTTCCTTGCTGCGGCCGATAGACGCCTCCTGTTCGGCAACGGGCACGGCGTCCCATTTTTTCAGGTCATGGCGGTATTTTTGCAGCAGGACGTAGCTGCCGCCCGCATCGGGCCTGCCTTCGGGAATAATGGCGACATCGCGGACTTTATCGTCGCCCTGCGGATTTTCCGTACCGTCGACGAAACCGTCCAAGCCGCGTTCTTGCAGCAGACGGAAACCGTGGACTTCGCCGGCGATACGGATGCTGCCGCCGAATGCGGCCAAAACGGATTGCGACAAGGCAAACGCGGTGTCTTGGTGCATGGACTGGATATGGACGTAAATATCGTGCTGCGTGGCCGGAGCCAGACCGCCGCCCAACGGGCGGAAGGGTTTGATTTCGCTGCCTTCTCCGCTATGGCCGAAAGCCGCCCAGGCGTCGCTGCCGAAGGCAACGGTCATGCCGAGCGAGTCTTCCGGATATTTGTCCTGCAAGGCTTTCAGTGCTTTCAGGCTTTCGCGGCAGGCGGTTTTGATGTCGTTTTGCCTGTTTGCAAGAATGTCAGCTTCGATAAAAATGCCCGCTTTGCAGTGGTCGGGAATGATGGCTGTTTGGGGATGATTCATGATTCGGACTCCTTATTGGTTATTTATCGATTATTTTATGTTTTATCACGTATAAACTAAACTGCGGAGGCCGTCTGAAACGGCATCCGCAGCATTTCGGCCGGAAGGCGGCAGGTCAGTTCAGCTCGCGCATGTCCTTCCATCCCTTGTTGGTCTTAACCAATACGGCGGTCTGTTCGGCGGCCTTGTTGTCAAACGGCATATTACCGCCGCCCGCCCGAATCAGTTTTTCCGCCCATTTTTCCGGTTCCATGCGCGCTTTGTAGGAAACACGGGCAACGGTCATGCCGTTGGAGGAAGCGGGTTCGGTGTACCAGTTGATTTTTTCCACTTTCTGAAGGCCGATGCAGAAACGCGGTTCGGCTTCTCCGCCGCGCACCTGTTCCGTGCCTTTCCGGGTCAGTTTGTATACGGACAGCCTGATTTTCTCCCCGCCGCCGGTTTTGGTCAGCGTTTCAGATTCGGCCTCGTCGTAAAAACCTTCGTCTTCAAGCAGCTCCATCTGTTTCAGTGCGGTTTTGTTGATGCGGTTACCTTTGCTGTCTTTTTCGGCGATTTTCACGGTAGTGCTGCCCAAGGCCACGGGAGTGAACGATTCCACGCCCCAAGGGTCTTGGACGTTCAGCAGCAGGGGCAGGCAGACGCCTTCTTTTTTGGCGTAATTGTTGATGGTTTTTTCAAACAGGGCGTTGCTCGGGCTGTCTCCCGAACAGGCGGCAAGCATCAGGGCGGCAACGGCGGCTGCGGTTTTCTTCATCATTAAACTCCGTAAAAATGCGGGTTGGAAAACGCCTCCATTCTAGAAGTTTATTGCCGAAAAAGAAACCGCAAACCGGCATTTTTCTCGACAGACGGGACAAATCGCTCCGTTGCTCGGTAGAATATGCCGGTTTTCACTGCAAGCGACAAGGATAGGAAATGACGGTTATTTACGGTATCGCCAACTGCGACACGGTTAAGAAAGCCCGCGCCTGGCTGGCGGCCAACGGCCTAGCGTATGAGTTTGTCGACTTCAAAAAGCAGCCGCCTTCCGTCGGATTGATAGAATCATGGCTGACGCAGATTCCTTTGGATGCGCTGCTCAACAAACGCGGTACGACATGGCGCAAACTGACGCCGCAACAGCAGGCGGAAGCAGCCGACCCGCAGGGGGCCGTCAAACTGATGGCGGAGCAGCCCAGTATCATCAAACGACCCGTATTGGATAAGGACGGCGGCTTTCACGTCGGCTTTTCCGAAGAATCCTACCGGACACTGTTCGGCCGCTAGCCGTTCCGCGGCAAGCCCTTCAGACGGCCCGACGGTTTGCGGAGGCCGTCTGAAAGGTGCATGTCGGGTGAAAACACGCTAAAATGCGCCTTTGCCATTAATCACCGTCTGAATTGAAAACATGTTCCATACTGTAGAAAAATACAAAGGCCCCGCCCAAATCCTGTTGGGATTGATTGCACTGACTTTCGTCGGTTTCGGTGTCAGTACTGTTGCCAATCCTGATTCGGACTATATCGTCAAAGTCGGCAATCAGAAAATCAGCGACCACGACCTGAACTTGGCCATGCAAAATATACAGGCCTCAGGCGGCGAACAGCCGCGCGACGCCGTGTTCCAATCGTTGTTGCAGCGCGCGTATCTGACCCAAGGTGCGAAACAGATGGGCATCGCCGTATCGCAAGAACAGATTAAGCAAATTATCGTGGACGATCCGAGTTTCCACGATGCAAACGGCAAGTTCAGCCAGGCGCTGCTGACCCAGTATCTCAATCAGCGCCGTATGAGCGAAGACCAGTTTGTTGAAGAAATCCGCGACCAGTTTTTGTTCCAAAATCTGCAAAACCTGGTACAGAACGGCACCATCGTCAGTGATGCGCAGGCTGCGCAGTTGGTCAACATAGCGCAGGCGGCACGCACCGTACGTTCGGTAACGTTCAATCCGGAAGCCTTTGCCGGACAGATTAAAGTCGACGATGCGATATTGCAGCGCTACTATGATGCCAACAAAAAAGACTACATTATCCCGCAGGCCGTGAAAATCGAGCTGGTGGCGCTGACCACGCAGGCATTGGCCGACAAACAGACCGTCAGCGACGCGGAGTTGCGTCAGGCGTTCAACAAACTGCCGCCGCGCCGCGAAATCGCACACATCCTGTTCCCCGTGGCGCAGGACGCCAGTGCGGAAGAACGTGCGGCGGCGAAAGCGGAAGCCGAAAAAGTGCTGGCGATGGTAAAAGCGAAGCCTTCCGACTTCCCCGCATTGGCCAAACAATATTCCAAAGACCCCGCCTCGTCGTCCAACGGCGGCAATTTGGGCTTTATGCCGAAAGACGGTGGCTTGGGTGCGGAATTTGAAAACGCCGCATTCTCGATGCAGAAAGGCGAAATCAGCAACGTGGTTCAGACGGCCTACGGTTACCACATCATCAAAATTCTGAATATTCAGGACAAACCCGTATTCGAGCAGGAAAAAGCCGAATTGGAAAAAGAGTTGAAACTGAAAAAAGCCGCCGCCGGATTCAATGCCGCCAAAGAGAAACTGGGCGAAGCCGCTTTCAACAATCCCAACAGTTTGGCAGAGGCCGCCAAAGCGTTGGGACTGGAAGTCAAATTGTCCGACGAGTGGCTGACCAAGGCCAACGGTGCGGCGGCAGGTATGCCGCAGGAACTGATTAATGCAGTGTTCAGCGATGATGTTTTGAAGAAAAAACACAATTCCGAACCCATTACCATCAACGACAACACCGTATGGGTCGTCCGCGTCAAAGAAGTGCGTGAAGAGAGAACCGCGCCGTTTGCCGAAGTAAAAGACGATGTGCGTGCCGCCTATCTTCGTTCGGAAGCAGTCAAGCTGGCCGAGAAAAAGGCCCGGGCCGCATTGGCCGATTTGCAGGCGGGTAAGAAAACCGAACTGCAATGGTCGCCCGTAACCAAACTGACGGCGGAACAGGCGCGTCAGTCCATGCCGCCCGAAGCTTACAGCGAGCTGGCCAAAGCCCGCCCGTCCAAAGACAAACCCGCCTACGTGATGTTGCAGGGGCTGCCCGCGCCGGTGATTGTGGAAGTGCAGGCCGTTACACCGCCGGAAAACGTCGCCCAGCAGATACCCGCCGCCAAACAGCTTCTGATGCAGCAACAGGTAAACAGTACGTTCAACAACCTGTTACGTTATCTGAGTAAAAACATTGGTCGGAAAGAAGGGGGGCAGAAAATCAACGCCGCTTCCGAGTAAACGCTGCAACGGCCGGAAATACCGGCCGTTTTGTTTCGCTTTTGAAATCCCGTTTGACCACAGATGCCGTCTGAAACCATGAACAAGAAACCCGATGCCTTTACCCGCCTGATTAATGCGTTGAAAGTCCTGCCCAATGTCGGTCCCAAATCCGCACAGCGCATGGCGCACCAGCTTTTGCAGCATAAGCGCGAAGAGGCGCAGGAATTGGTCGACGCCTTGCAGAATGCCCTGAGATTGGTGCACCACTGCAAACTGTGCAACACCTTTTGCGAGGAGGAGTTGTGCGGAATTTGCAGCGATCCCGACCGTAATCCGCACCGGCTGATGATAGTGCACATGCCCGCCGACGTATCCAATATGGAAGCGGCAAATTGCCACGACGGCCTGTATTTTGTGCTGATGGGGCAAATCAGCCCTGCTCAAGGAATGGATTTATCCGCCGTCGCGCTCGACAAACTGATCGAACGGCTGCAAAACAGCGAAACCGAGGAAATCATCATCGCCACCAATTTCACCGCAGAAGGGGATGCCACGGCCTATGTGTTGGCGGAGCTGTTTAAAAACCTGCCGTACAAAGTCAGCCGTCTCGCACGGGGGATTCCTTTGGGCGGCGAACTGGAATATGTGGATGCAGGGACATTGGCGCAGGCCGTATACGAGCGGCGTTCGATAAAGGAATAACCCGAAAGCCGCAGGTGCAGGTTTCAGACGGCCTGCGGGTTTGTAGAGCCAATCGGAATCACAGGTGCTTTTTTACCGCAAGCGGAGGAGGTCAACAAAAAGACATGGCAAAAGGCCGTCTGAAAATTTTTCAGACGGCCTCTAATTTGGCTGACGGGCTGACTATTTGCAGCTTACGCCCTGAATCTGCGGCGTATCGCCCGCACCCACCTTGAAGGTACACTTGGTAGCGCTGCTGCCCGATACGGTAACGGTACCGCCGGCGGCATTCAGGCTGACAGGCTCTTTCACGCCCATGCCTGTGGCAGTGGCGGCCAGTTTCTGCACGTCGGCTTCACTGTATGGTGTGTTGTTTGATGCGATTTTAATTTCCTTGGCTGCATACGCATTAACGCTGAAAGCCAAGCCGGCAGCGGCGGTTAACGCCAAGAATTTATTAAATTTCATTGAGTTTTCCTTTTTGACAGACGCAGACTTGCGCCCTTGGAATCAAGAATAAGGGCGGTTTGCGGTTTTGGCAAGTTTTTCGGCCTGATTTACTGCGTTTTTCGCCGTTTAACAGTCTTCCCGCCCAACCGGTATGCTTTCAGACGGCCTGTCGGTTTTACGGTACAATACGCGTTTTATTTTTCATTCATAAGGCAGCTTTGATAAAAATGGCTTCTTTGGAAACTTGGATCGGCCTGCGTTATCTGCGGGCGAAAAAGCGCAACGGTTTCATGTCGTTTATCACCATGGTGTCGATAGCCGGCATCGCATTGGGCGTGATGGCGCTGATTGTGGTGCTGTCGGTGATGAACGGTTTTCAAAAGGAAATCCGCGGCCAGCTTTTGAATGTGGCGCCTCATGCGGAAATCGGTTATTACGACAATGGCGGCGGCGAAAACTGGCAGAATCTGCGGCAATTCGTGAAGGGGAAAAAAGAAGTATTGGCCAGTGCGCCTTATGTTTCGGATCAGGCATTGTTGGCGAACGCCGGCGAAGTGCGCGGCGTGCAGATACGCGGTATTTTGCCGGACGAAGAAAAAAACGTGGTGGATTACGGCGACAATATGCCTTCGGGCAGCTTCAATGATTTGAAACCGGGCGGGTTTGACATCATCCTTGGTGAAGGGTTGGCCGAGGCGCTGGGCACGGAGAAGGGCGGCAAAGTTACCGTCATCACGCCGGAAGGTAATGTAACGCCTGCCGGCGTCGTGCCGCGCTTGAAGCAGTTTAACGTAGTCGGTATTGTAAAAACGGGGGTGTATGAAGTGGACAATTCGCTGGCACTGACACATATTAAAGATGCGCAGGTGTTATACCGCCTTGGTGAAAATGTCGGCGGGCTGCGCCTGAAACTGGCCCATCCCCAAAATGCGCCCGACTTTATCGCCAACCTGATTCCGGCGGGACAGCAGGACAAAGTATGGGTGCGCGACTGGACGTTTAACAACCGCAGTTATTTTGAGGCGGTCGAGCTGGAAAAACGTATGATGTTCATTATCCTGACGTTGATTATCGCAGTAGCGGCGTTTAATCTTGTTTCGTCGTTGGTCATGGCGGTTACGGAGAAGCAGGCCGATATAGCGATTTTGCGTACATTGGGCCTGGCTCCGGGCGGCGTGATGAAGATTTTTATGGTACAGGGCGCGTTTGCGGGATTCTTCGGTACATTGACCGGCGTGGTTTTCGGCGTCGCACTGGGGATGAGCGTCGGTCAAATCGTGAAATTTTTTGAGGAATTGTTCGGCGTGCACCTGATTAATTCCCAAATATATTTCATCGACTACCTGCCCAGCGATGTCAATGCGCGCGATGTGGCGGTAATTGCACTCATATCGCTGACATTGTCGTTTATCGCCACGCTCTATCCGAGCTGGCGTGCGGCGAAAACCCAACCTGCGGAGGCTCTGCGCTATGAATAATGTCATTTTGAAGTGTGAAAAAGTCGTTAAGAAATATGACGACGGTGCTTTGAGCGTGCAGGTTTTGAACGGCCTTGATTTGGAAGTTTCGCAAGGGCAGAGCGTCAGTATCATCGGTTCGTCCGGCAGCGGCAAATCGACGCTGCTGCATATCCTCGGCGGATTGGATAGGCCGTCTGAAGGGCGCATTGTCTTGATGGGCAGTGATTTGGGGCAGTTGAATCAAAAACAGTTGGGACATTTGCGCAACCAGTATCTGGGTTTTGTTTACCAGTTCCATCATCTGCTACCCGAATTTTCGGCTTTGGAAAATGTGATGATGCCGCTGCTTATCGGCAAAAAACCAAAGGCAGAGGCGGAAGCCCAGGCTGTGGCGATGCTGGAAAAAGTCGGTTTGGCGCAACGTGTCCTGCACCGTCCGAGCGAGCTTTCCGGCGGCGAACGGCAGCGTGCGGCAATCGCCCGAGCTTTGGTAACCCGCCCGAAATGCCTGCTGGCAGACGAACCGACCGGCAATCTCGACCGAAAAAACGCACAAAACGTGCTGGATATGATGTTGGATTTGAAAAACGAACTGAATACCAGCCTGATTGTGGTCACGCATGATGACGAACTGGCCGTCAGGTTTGAGCGGGTGCTGACGATGAAAGACGGGCATCTGCACGATAAAACGCAAGCGTAAAATAATGAAATAAACATTGTTTTAGGGACAAACGCCGGAGGCCGTCTGAAAGCATAGGGAATCGGATAATGCTTTTCAGACGGCCTTTTTACAGGATTAAATTATGAACAATTCAGTTGAAAAGAATGATTTGAACCAGTCTGCCGCGCAGTCGGCTTTGGATTTCCTGCAACGCTTCGCTTCTGCGGAAGCGGGAATAGCCGAGCCGTATGTCTTGCGCCTGTTTGCCGCGTTGCAGGACGGGCATTCCTATATCCGGTTGACGGATGATGAAGCGGAGCAGTTGGTGTCAGCGGAAAATATCGTCGGCAGGCAGGGCGGTATGCCTTTGGTTATGCAAGGCAGACGGTTGTTTCTGGGGCGGATGTGGCAGCTAGAACGGGATTTGGCCGCAGAAATCTGCCGTCTTGCCCATCCCTCTGCGGAAAAAGTAGATTGGATGCAGGCCGCGCAAAACCTGCACGGTTGGTTCGCAGACAAAGGCAGTGAAGGCCAACGGGACGCGGCAGCATTGGCATTACTGCAATCGTTTATGTTGATTACCGGCGGTCCGGGGACGGGTAAAACAACCACGGTTGCCAAACTTTTGGGACTGATATGCAGCAACAGCCGACAGCTTCCCCGCATTGCATTGGCCGCGCCGACCGGAAAAGCCGCCGCACATATGGCTCGTGCGCTGCACCGCGCATTAGACGGCTTCAGCCTGCCGGAGAAAATCTACAGTCATTTAGTACGGCTTGAAGGGCAGACGGTGCACCGCTTGCTGGAGCTGCGTCCTCCGCAAATGCAATCCGCCTACAACAGATGGCGGCCGCTGCCTTATGATGTTTTGGTGGTAGACGAAGCATCGATGCTGGATACCTCATTGCTGTTGCAGTTACTGCGCGCCGTTCCCGACGGTTGTCGTGTGATTTTTTTGGGCGACGAACACCAACTTCCGTCGGTCGGTGCCGGAGCAGTTTTGGCAGCTTTGTCCCAAGATACCGTTTTATCGTCTGAAACAGCCGGTAAATTGGCAGAATATCTGCCGGAACATGGCTTTTTAGTGGATGACGAGAAAGCGGTTCCGTTGTCGCAAAACTCCGCACGACTTACAGTCAGCCACCGTTTCGGTGCGGACAGCGGCATCGGCTGCCTTGCACGGGCGGTCATTGCAAAAGATGCAGAATCGGCTTGGGCACAGTTCGGCAGGTTTCCAGAAGAACTGGAAGTTATGCAGACGGATGTAAAAAAACAAGCGAAGTTGTTGTATCAACGGCATGAAAAATATTGGCAGGCAGTAGATAGCGGCAATGTTGCGCTGGCATACGGCCATGCGGCGGATGTAGCAGTATTGGCGGCATGGCGGAAAGATGCCGAAATATTCAATGAAACCTATTGCCGCCATTTACAACGGTTCGGACGGGCAACAGAAGAAACCCCGTGGTTTGCCGGACAAATTATCATGGTTACGCGCAACGACTACATACAGGACTTATTTAATGGCGACATCGGCCTGGTTATGCCTGATACGGCATCTGCCAACGGGCTTGCTGCCTATTTCCCGGATATGGAGGGTTTCAGAAAAACGGCGGTCAGCCGATTACCTGCACATGAAACCGCCTTCGCTATGACTGTGCACAAAAGCCAAGGTTCTGAATACCGCGAGGTGTGGTTGGTGCCGCCGTCAGTCGCATCGGCATATGATGAAGACAGTCTCTCCGGTTTAAATAATGCGCTGTTGTACACAGGCATCACGCGCGCGCGCAAACGGTTTGTGTTTTTCGGCTCGAAACAGGAAATGACCGCAGCGGTAGAAACTGTCAGAATCCGGCGCACGGCGTTATATGATATGGTTAATAGCTTGTTTTAAATAATTAAATCCTTTTAATTATTGGTTTCCGATTATGTTCTAGTCATGAGGTTCCATGAACAGGGCAATTTGTATGATGGTTGCTGGCTGAAACCTAAATTCAAATATTTTTTAGAGTGTATTTAAATTTCGGACATTTTGTGAAACTCACTTGACTGAATATATTAAACTACATAGGATTATAGACATAATGTTTACATAAATTAATCAGGGGACGAGTTATAAGCGTTTTATTTTTGCAGCCGGATGACATCGATGTCATCCGGCGATAGTTAACGCGGTTTTCGCCGATGGCGGAAGCGGAAAAAGTAATAATGTTGCAGTTTCTATCCTCGATAATCCGGAGATTTTTATGAAAAACCAAAAAAAACTTGCTTGTACACTGGCTGTCCTTGCGGCTTTCCCACTTGCAGCCACGGCAGAAACTGCTGATGGCGGCAAAGACAGCACCTCATTGGCGACTACCAACGATTATGTCAATTCTGGCAGCATTGTCCGTAAAGACGACGATAAAATCAGTATCTTCAATGATTTGCTGACCGTTAACGGTACATTCCGCGTACGTGTGGATAATAAGGACATCAACGCAAACAACAGTACCAGCAATCCGACACCCAAAAATACCAACAGCAATTTTAATGCCGAATTTTGGCTGCGTGCCAAACTGTATAAAGACTGGAAATTGGTCAGCCAGATCGAGCCGAATATAGATTTGGAAACCGGTAAATTCAACGGCGATCATGATGTACCGATGAATAAACTTTATGCGGAAGGGACGGTTTATAACAACATTAAAGCCCGTGTAGGTAAATTCGGCGCATTTTCATCTTACGGCCGTGTTTGGGATACCGAAGTAACTGGTGGCGAATTGTTTTTTGACAATAAAGTACTGCCGACGAAAATTATGGCGGGCCGCCGTACAGGTAACTTGAACGACAATGTTTGGGGCATCGGCGGGCGGCGCAAACATTTTGCTTCCGTGCAAAGCAAATTGCCAATTAACGAAAAAATCAATGTGGGAGCAACGGTCACTTATATGAAAGACCTTGATGTCCGCGGTTCGAAGAAAAATGCGGTTTTCGGGGAAATCGGTACCGACATCAAATTTAACGATGATTGGTATTGGATGGCAGCCGTCAGCAAATCGAATATCAAGGCCTACAACGACGCAGGCCAAAAAATCAAAAATGACGGGATATTTACTGAAGTCCGTTACAAATTGGCCGATTGGAAAGAACGTAATTCTTATGACGTATTTTTGAACTACCGCCGTGTAGGTTCGCTTTCCGGGGTATCTTCGGTTGAGGATTACAGTAAAAACGTACAGGGTGTACAAATTGGCGCAACCTATATACCGTGGAAAAACTGGAAGCTCAAAGGTTTTTATTTGGCAGGCAAACAGGTTACGCCTACTGTGGGAACAGAAAAACAAGACGTCAACGTAATCCGAGGTCAGTTGGAATATAATTTCTAAATGATGCCTCGAATAAAAAACAGGCAGGAAAATCTGCCTGTTTTTTATTTGCAAGTGTTTCAGACGGCCTCATTAAGATTTTGTTACCAACTTTCCCGCTTCATCCGGTCAAGTTGGCGGCGGTCGCGCTTGGTAGGGCGCCCGTCGGGATAGGCAGCACTGACTCGGCTTGCCTGATCCAGCAGCCTTTGTTGTTCGCGCCGTGCCGCTGTGTCCATATCTTCTGCGTAGAGCAAACGGGCTTCGGGGGCCGGACGACGTTGATGGTTGAGGGCGGCGACTTTGATTTTGTAGGGTAATGAATTGAGCGTTAAGTCTATGGTGTCGCCGACCGTGATGTTTTTACTGTTTTTGACTTTCATGCCGTTAACTAAAATCCGCCCCAATTCGATGTGCTTCTGAGCCAGCGCGCGCGTTTTGAAAAAACGTGCCGCCCAAAGCCATTTGTCCAAGCGCATAGTGCCAGTGTCGTGATCGTTTTTCATGATTTGAACGAAGTGATTGAACTGATACCCAGTTTATCATAAGATACGGCGGACAAAATCAGTATTGATACTCTAACGACATAAATATACTTTGATTTTTTAATAAAAATCATATTTTTCCCACCATCAAACTACTGCCAAAACTTCCTGTATGGCGTATGATGGCGGCGGAATTCTATTCAGTGGAAAGATTCATAAATATGAAACCTGTTTTTTTGGATTTTGAACAACCTATTGCCGAATTAACCAATAAAATCGACGAGTTGCGTTTTGTGCAAGGTGAGTCGGCCGTTGATATTTCCGATGAAATCGCACGGCTGCAAAAGAAAAGCAACGATTTGACCAAATCAATTTTCAGCAAATTGACACCGGCACAGATCTCACAGGTTTCCCGCCATCCCCAGCGTCCTTATACCTATGATTATATAAATACGCTTTTCACTGATTTCGAGGAACTGCACGGCGACCGCCATTATGCGGACGATCATGCCATCGTCGGTGGCTTGGCGCGGTTCAACGGCCAAAGTGTTGTCGTTGTCGGCCATCAAAAAGGTCGGGACACCAAAGAGAAAATCCGCCGCAATTTCGGTATGCCCCGCCCCGAAGGTTATCGGAAGGCTTTGCGGTTGATGCAGACGGCGGAAAAATTCAATTTGCCGGTCATGACTTTTGTAGACACGCCCGGGGCATATCCGGGTATCGGTGCGGAAGAGCGCGGCCAGTCCGAGGCCATCGGCCGAAACCTGTATGAACTGACACGCCTGCGCGTACCGATTTTGTGCACGATTATCGGCGAAGGCGGTTCGGGCGGCGCATTGGCGATTGCTGTCGGCGATTATGTGAATATGTTGCAATATTCGACTTATTCGGTTATCTCTCCTGAGGGATGTGCTTCGATTTTATGGAAAACCGCAGAGAAAGCGGCCGATGCGGCTCAGGCTTTGGGTATTACCGCCAAACGTCTGTTGGATTTGGGGTTAATCGACCGGATTATCAATGAACCGTTGGGCGGTGCGCATCGTGATATGCAAACGGCTATGAAAAACGTTAAAGCGGTGTTGGAAGAACAGCTTCGCGAAGCTCAGTCCATCCCGATGGCCGATTTGTTGTCCCGCCGTTTCGACCGCATCATGGCTTATGGGCAGTTCACTGAAAAATAATAGAAAATAGCAGTATTTGAGCAGGCAGGCGTAGAAAGTCGCCTGCCTGCTTTTTTTGAGGCCGTCTGAAAAAGGATAAATATGGATTTGCTCGAATGCCTGTTTATGAATGAAACGCCATCCTTATCTGGCAAAGATATTGAAGTCGGCTTGAGCGGAGGGCTGGATTCGGTCGTATTACTGCATATGCTGTCCTGTTTGAGGCAACAACATGGTTTCTCACTGCGCGCCGTACATGTTCATCACGGACTGAGCCCGAACGCCGATGATTGGGCGGAATTTTGCCTTGATTACTGCAACCGTTTGAGCATTCCTATCCGTATTGCACATGTTCGGGTCAAAAAAGGAAATTCGGGTATCGAGGCGGCGGCCCGCGCCGAGCGTTATCGTGTATTTTCAGACGGCCTCAGCGATATTTTGGCGTTGGCCCACCATCAAGACGATCAAGTAGAAACTTTTATGCTTGCCGTTGCACGCGGAGGCGGGCTGCGTTCGTTGGCCGCTATGCCGCAACAGCGGGATTTAAACGCTGAAACGAAAATATGGCGGCCGTTACTTCCGTTCACCCGTAGCGACTTGCAGCATTATGCCGATCTGCATCATTTGGATTTTATCGAAGACGAGAGCAACAAAGATTCGGCCTATCTGCGTAACTGGTTACGCAACGAAGCCTTACCGGCATGGCGCGGACGGATACCGCATTTCGACCGGCATATTTTGTCCAATATCCGTTCGTTACAGGAAGATTTGGAGCTGCTGGACGAAATCGTACGGCAGGATTATGAATTTGTGTACGGCGGCGGTAGGTTTTCCGTAGCAAAATGGCGAAATTTGGGCAGCAGGCGCCGCCGCCATGTATTGCGGCATTTTGTGTTGCAACACGGTTTGGGAATACCTTCGCAAAGCAGTATTTCGGACTTTGAACGGGTATTGATGGAATCGGATAAGGCCGAATGGAAGCTCCCTGCCGGAACGGTTTATTCGTATCGTGGAAGCCTGTTCCCTCTGCTGCGGCAAAAAATGGACAAAATTTCCAAATCCGAAGGAAAAGTCATCAGAGGCCGTCTGAAAGATATCCTGTTGGACAACGGGTTTGTTTTACAACCTAGCCCTTTCGGATTGTCGGAAGAGTTGCTGGCACAGGAAGGGATAGTCCGTAACATGAATAATAGTGATGTAATTAAATTAGATTGCGGAACAAAGCCGGTAAAGAAAGTGTTGCAGGAATACCATATCCTACCGCTCGTCCGAAAAAGTTGGCCGATTATCATAAATGCCGATAAAGAGTGTGTTGCAGTTGCTAACCTCAGGGCCGGCGTAGATTTCCAAGTTGAAAATGGGGTAATCCCTGTTTTTTTTGAGTATCAAGAGTATATTACGGAACTAAATTACAAATAAGCTGTCTCAGCAATGCACGAACGCTTTGCTGAATTATGACTTATAATGCAGTTAATTATAAAGGTTAGATATGAATGATCGTAAAATCGATCAAATGCTGGTAGAGCGCGCGCAACAAGGCGAACAAAAAGCGTTTGAAATGTTGATGTCAAAGTACCAACGCCGCTTATTCAGACTGATTACCCGTTTTGTTAAAGACGAACATGACGTAAATGATGTGGCGCAAGAGGCAATGATTAAAGCATACCGCGCTTTGCCGGGTTTTCGCGGAGAAAGTGCTTTTTATACATGGCTGTATCGCATCGCCATCAATACAGCGAAAAACTTTTTAATTACTTCGGGAAAGCGGCCGTTTGTTAGTGCAGAAGCCGCCAACGAAGAAGGGGATGTTCTCGATTTGTCCGATCAGGTGGCGGATTACCATACGCCGGAAGCCGAAATGGTCAATCGGGAAATATTGCAAACTGTTGAAGCAGCTATTTCCAAGCTGCCAGACGACTTACGGAAAGCCATCACCTTAAGGGAGATGGACGGTTTGTCTTATGAGGAAATTGCTCAGATAATGGATTGTCCAATCGGTACGGTGCGTTCGCGGATTTTCCGTGCGCGCGAAGTAATCGCAAAAGACTTAAGGCCTTTGTTGGATACATCCGAGAACCAAAGGTGGTAGAAATGCAGACAACAATAAACGATAAATTCAAATATATTTCCATTGCAATGGATGACGACTGTTTGTCCGAAGAAATTCTGGATAAACTTTTGGCCGATAAAGAAGCGTCGCAAAAATGGTATGAGTACCATTTAATCGGTGATTGCCTCAGAAGCCGCAAAGAAGGCATGGGTAAAGATTTCGATTTTGCCCAAAGCTCGAATTTTATGGTGACTTTAGCCGAAATCAGTTTGGAAAACAAACGCCTTTATGAGGCGGGACAAGTTAAACCGGTTAAAGAACTGCCTGTACAAGCGTCGAATCACGCGTTTAAGGGTTTTGCCATAGCGGCGAGTGTGGCGGCGGTAGCGGTTTCCGTATGGCAGCTTTTGCCGCAGACCGAGCAGGCAGATGTTGCCCCCGTTGCGGTGGAACAGCAGCGTCCGGCACGCGCCGAAGTGGTGGAAGTGAGCGGTAAGCCTGATGCGAAATCGGCATCCGCGCCGGTAGTTGCTCCCGTTATGCCGAGTAACGTTGAAGAGAAACCGAAAAGCCAGTCTGCCGTGCATATCGAATCTCAACATGTGTCGCAGCAGCGTCAGCAGACCATCGTAGATTGATTTCGGTTGCCCTTCGGAAGATAGAAAGCCTCTGTTTGGAAAGCAGGGGCTTTTTACTATTTGAAGGCCGTCTGAAAACGATAGCGGCAATATTGGTTCTTCAGGAGAACGGCTATATAATGCAGCCCATGAAGCTGATTACATCCGCGCAAAACGACCGGCTCAAGTATTTGTCCAAGCTGCTTTCGCAGGCTAAGGCCCGCAGGGCGTCCGGTCAGACCGTTTTGGAAGGCGTGCATCTGTTGCAGGCTTATTTGCAGGCCGGATTGACGCCTGTGCAGGTTTATATCCCCGAATCAAAATTGCAGCAGCGGGAAATCCTTGCGTTGATTGCGGCGTTGCCTGAGCAGGCTGTTACTTCAGTGGCGAATGCTGCTTTGTCTAGAATTACCAGTTTGAGCGAAGCGGATGACATAATGACGCTGATTAATATTCCCGCACAGGATGCTTGGCCGGTAAACGGCGACTGCGTGGTGTTGGACAGGATACAAGACCCCGGCAATGTCGGTACGGTGATGCGCAGTGCGGCGGCGGCGGGTGTCGGATGTTTGGTTGTCGGAATAGGCAGTGCGGACGTATGGTCGCCGAAAGTGCTGCGTGCCGCGATGGGTGCGCATTTTCTGTTGAAAATCCATACGGAAGTGCGTTTGGCGCAGTGGATTTCATCGTATCAGGATAAGGTTTGGGCGACCGCACTACATCATCAAAACAACCATAACCTCTATAATCTGGACTTGCATCAGTCGGCTGCTTGGATTTTCGGTAATGAGGGCAGCGGCGTGGACGATAATATTTTAGACCAAGTCAGTGGCTGCGTCAGAATACCGATGGAGGGGAAGACCGAATCGCTGAATGTGGCGATGGCCGCTACCGTCTGTTTGTTTGAGCAGATGCGGCAGAGGCAGGCCAAGCAATTAATTTGAAAAAATCTAATAGAGGATGGCCGCAGGCCGTCTGAAAACGATAAGGAAAAAGAATGCAGCATCATTTTGACGAACATTCCCGCAAACGACTGATGGAATTGCTGGACGAAAAATCTTTAACCCACAACACCATGCGTTCCGACGAAGTACAGGGCTTCATGATGGCGCTGCTTTCCGGCCCGGATGCGTTGACCCCTGAAGACTGGTTGCCTGAAGTATTGGGGGAGGAAGCACTGTTTGAAGCCAAAGAGCGGACGGAGGTGGAGCGTCTGGTATTGGCGCTAGCGGTGGATATGCGCAGGCAGATGTCGGGCAAACACTTGCCCGATTTATGGCTTTATGAAGACAATGCGGGCAATCCTGATTTTTATACTTGGTGCAACGCTTATCTTTATGCGCTGGAAGTGGTGCCTACCAATTGGTTTGAAACGGTCAATCAAGAAGAATTTGAGGATTTGTTTTGTCCGATTATGGCCTTGGGCGGTATTTACGACGAGGAGGAAAACGGCGAAATCGTCCTGCATCTGACCGATTCCGAGCTGACGGAACTGGAATCCGATTTGCCTCATACGCTGCTGGATATTTATTTTTACTGGCAGGCTATTATCAACAAGCCGAAAACCGTCCGCCGCACAGAGGCGAAGGTGGGGCGCAACGACCCGTGCCCGTGCGGCAGCGGCAAGAAATACAAAGCCTGTTGCGGTAAATTAAGCTGATTGTCCCGCAAAATAAGAAGAGGCCGTCTGAAAACTATTTCAGACGGCCTCTTCTTATTTTAGGGTCAGGTAAACAAGTTGAAAATCCATACCGACAGCAGGGTCAGGACAATGGCCAGCGCACAGCCGACTTTGGCAATCATGCCGATGATGAAGCCGATAAACGTACCCACGCTGACTTTGCCTGCCTGCAACATATCCCGTTTGGCAATGAACTCGCCAACTCCCGCACCGACGAGCGGGCCGAGCAGCAGGCCGGGCAGGGAAAGGAAGGCGCCGGTAATACCGCCGATGAACGCGCCCCATAGAGCCTGTTTGCTTGCGCCGGTGTATTTTGCCCCCAGTACGCCCGAAACATAGTCCATGGCCATGCCGAAGGCGGCCGCGATGCCGATAAAAATCAGCGTATTCGTGCCGTAAACCTGATAGTTGCCCGCGTAAGCCAGCAGCCACGCGCCGCCGAACATCAGTCCCAGACCCGGGATGGCGGGGTAAATGGTACCGAGCAGGCCGACGAGTACGGCTATCAGCCCCAAGAGGATTAAAATCGTAGTCATGTTTCGTCCTGTTTCAGAATAGACGGCACGTTATGCGCCGCAGGTTTTCGGCTTGTTGGCCAAAATATTGATGATTTTGCGTTCTGCTTTTTGCGGTTCGATTTTGATTTCGCTGCCGTCTTCTTCGAGGCCGTCTGAAAAACGTTCGGGCATTTTTTCGCTGTCAAACGCCAAGTCGCCGCCGTGTTTCAAGGCTTGACCGCGTTCCAAACCGACGAAATCGAAAAGTTCGGTGTCGGCCAGATGGGAAGGAACGACGTTTTGCAGGGCGGAGAACATCGATTCAATGCGGCCGGGGAAGCGTTTGTCCCAATCGCGCAGCATATCGCCGATGACTTGGCGTTGCAGGTTGGGCTGCGAGCCGCAGAGGTTGCACGGGATAATCGGGAATTGCTTCAGTTCGGCGTATTTAATCAAATCTTTTTCTTTCACATACGCCAGCGGGCGGATGACGATATGTTCGCCGTTGTCGCTCACCAGTTTGGGCGGCATGGCTTTGAGTTTGCCGCCGTAAAACATATTCAGGAACATGGTGGCGAGGATGTCGTCGCGGTGGTGTCCCAAGGCGATTTTGGTGCAGCCCAATTCTTTTGCAGTGCGGTAGAGGATGCCGCGGCGCAGGCGGCTGCATAATGAACAAGTTGTTTTACCTTCGTCCAACACGCGTTTGACGGTGGAGTAGGTGTCTTCTTCAACGATTTTATACGGTACGCCAATGTTTTCAAGATAGGTCGGCAATACTTCTTCAGGGAAGCCCGGTTGCTTTTGGTCGAGATTGACGGCAACCAGTTCGAAATCAATCGGCGCGCTGGCTTGGAGCTGGCGCAGGATGTCTAACAGGGCGTAGCTGTCTTTGCCGCCGGAGAGGCAGACCATGATTTTGTCGCCCGGCTCTATCATGTTGAAATCGTTAATCGCATCGCCGACGGCGTGGCGCAAACGTTTGCTGAGTTTGTTGTTTTCTAATTCTTGTTTGGTTTTTTTGGACATGGTGGCGGTTTGGAATTTGAAATAATGAAACAGGGCGGTATTTTACAGGAAAAGTAACCGCCGCCCCGACCGTATGTGTAAAAAAGGCCGTCTGAAATTTTCAGACGGCCTTTTCGGCACAGGCAATTAGACGGCTTTGCCGCGTTTGCCGAACCAGACGAAACCGATTGCACCCAAGACAATCATCGGGACGCTCAGCCACTGCCCCATAGACAGACCGAGCGTCAGCAAGCCCAGATAGTCGTCCGGCTGGCGGGCGAATTCGGCGAGGAAGCGGAAAAAGCCGTATCCGGCCAGAAACAGCGAGGCAACCTGCCCGTCGGGGCGCGTTTTTTTCGAAAAAATCCACAATACGATAAACAGGCAGATGCCTTCGAGTGCGAACTGGTAAAGCTGCGACGGATGGCGCGGCAGCATGGCGTATTGTTGCAGCCACTCTGCCCATAGCGGATTGTGCGCGGCGGCTTCCACATCTTCGTAATGCGCTTGCGGAAAACCCATCGCCCAAAAAGCGTTGATGTCGGTAACGCGGCCCCAGAGTTCGCCGTTGATGAAGTTGCCGATGCGGCCGGAAGCCAGCCCCAGCGGGACGAGCGGGGCGACGAAATCCATGGTTTTCAGAAAGCTGATTTTGTGTTTGCGGCTAAACAGCCACATGGCGGCAAGCACGCCTAGAAAACCGCCGTGAAACGACATACCGCCTTCCCATACTTTGAAAATATCCAGCGGATGGTCGATATAGGTAGAGAATTTGTAAAACAGCACATAACCCAGACGGCCGCCGATAATGACGCCGAGGATACCCCAAGTCAGGAAGTCGTCGAGCATTTCGCGCGTGAACAATGTATTGCCCTGCGCGATGCGGCGGCGGCCCAGCCACAGAAACAGCATAAAGCCGACGATGTAGCTCAGGGCATACCAGCGGATGGCGAGCGGGCCGATGCTGATTAATACGGGGTCGAACTGCGGGTGAATCATCATATCGGTAGGTTCCTTGCGATGCGGTTGAGGCCGTCTGAAACTGCCGCACGCATCGGGCGGACGGTTTTCAGACGGCCTTCGGGTTCAAATCAGGACAAATCGGCCGAAATTTGCAAAACGGCGGACAGCATGGCTTCGCCCAAACGCAAAGAACGTTGGCCGTTCCAGCCGAAATCGTCGTCGGGCAGATTGAGGTTGTCTTTAAATGGCATCTCCAGCGTGAAGGCCAGGCAGCCGAAACGGTTGCCCACCCAGTTGGTCGCCAGCGTCATGTTCGCCTGACCGGGCGCGTCTTTTTCATAGCCGTATTCGTCTTGGAAGTCGGGGCTGGCGGAGAGCAGGGCGGTTTTGAACTGCGTTTCCAGCGCGGCGATGCGCGGATTGTAGTTCGGCACGCCTTCCGTACCGGCGACAAAGACAAACGGCAGGCTTTCGTCGCCGTGGATGTCTAGGAACAAATCCACGCCGGTTTCCAGCATTTTTTCGCGCACGAGGAATACTTCGGGGCTTTTCTCCAAAGTCGGATTTTCCCATTCGCGGTTGAGGTTCGCGCCTGCTGCATTGGTGCGCAGGTTGCCCAATACCGAGCCGTCAGGGTTCATGTTCGGTACGATGTAGAAAGTGGCGCGGTCGAGCAGGGTGCGCGCGGTCGGGTCCTGCGGGTCGAGCAGGCGGCCGAGCAGGCCTTCGACGAACCATTCCGCCATCGTTTCGCCCGGATGCTGGCGGGCGATAATCCAGATTTTCAGATCGCTTTCGGCCTGATTGCCGATGGTCAGCAGGTTGATGTCGCGGCCTTGCACGGTACTGCCCAAGTCGTCGATGCGGCAAAGCCCGCTGCCTTGCGCGTCGCCCAAAAGGTTCAGATGCTGCTCGTAGGAATAGGGTTCGAAATAGGCGTAATACACGCTGTTGGACAGCGGCGTATGGTTGATGGTCAGCACGCCGTTTTCGTATGTCGTCGGCACGCGGAACCAATTTTGGCGGTCGTAGGAAGCGCAAGCCTGATAATCTTCCCAGCCTTGGGGATAGGCCGCATCCGCCGCATTTTCAAAGTGCATCACGCAATTCTGGTAGGCCGCGCCCTGAAGCCGGAAATAGAACCATTGCGCAAAGTGCGAGGCGTTGTCGGGACGCAGTGCCAGCCGGATATTGTCCGGGTCGGACGAATCTTTGACGGTAACAGAACCTGCGTCGAATTGTGTGCTGATTTTAATCATGGTTTTTCCTAAGTTTGGGATGCGGATGTGTGTGTTTCAGACGGCCTCTGTGTCTGTATCGCCGTATTCCACCAGTGTGTGCGTTTCGCCGGCCAGCTCTTCGTCGATAATCGCGGCGATTTTCGACCAGTCGCCGCGCGCCAGTCCGGCGCCGATTTTCGGATAGGCGATGCGTTTGCCGCCGAAACGCCGTTTCACTTCGCGCATGGCGCGGCGCAGCGCACCGTAATCCAGTAAAACGCCGTCTCCCTGCCAGTCGTCCTGAGTGTAGGCGTTGACGACAGTCAGACGGTGGCCGTCGCAATCGGTTTCGGCGCTGCTGATTTGTCCCAGTTTCTCTGCACCGGCGGGCGTGGCCAAGTCGGCGGCCCAGGCTTCGGGAAAGCTGTCTTTAATCTGTTTGGCAATGCCCGCGCCCATCGCGTGGCGGCAGTTGCAGCCGTGGATGATGACGTCAAACCGGCCGGACCGTGCCAGCGCAAGCAGATTTCCACGAATGCTCTTCATCTTGCCTCCGAATCGGGAATGGAATCACAAGCGGCCATTATAGCGGGTTTACACGCGAAAATCAGCCTTGAAACGGGCGTATCCCGTTTTCAGACGGCCTCGTTCCGGCTTGTTTCAGACGGCCTTTGGCATTACCATAATCGGACCTGCACCTTATGCGGCCATACAGAAAAGACCGAAATTATGAATAAGACCGAACACCTCTCCCCCGCAGCCAAAGCCGAAATCCTCTCCGAGGCCCTGCCTTACATCCGCCGCTTCTCCGGCTGCACCATCGTCATCAAATACGGCGGCAACGCCATGACCGAGCCGCGTTTGAAAGAAGGTTTCGCCAAAGACGTCGCCCTGCTGAAACTGGTCGGCATCAATCCCGTGGTGGTCCACGGCGGCGGCCCGCAGATTAACGATATGCTGGGTAAAGTCGGCAAAGAGGGGGAATTTGTGCAGGGAATGCGCGTTACCGACGGCGAAACGATGGACATCGTCGAAATGGTGCTCGGCGGCCATGTGAACAAAGAAATCGTTTCGCTGATTAACAACCACGGCGGCAAAGCCGTCGGCATCACCGGCCGCGACAGCCACTTTATCCGGGCCAAGAAACTTTTGCTGGACACTCCGGAAGGCGGACAGGCGGACATCGGGCAGGTCGGCGAAATCGAGAGCATAGACACTTCGCTGATTAAAGACCTGATCAGTTTGGGCAGAATCCCCGTGGTCGCCCCCATCGGCGTAGGCAGGCACGGCGAGGCGTTCAATATCAACGCCGATTTGGTGGCGGGCAGGCTGGCGGAAGAATTGAGCGCCGAAAAACTGCTGATGATGACCAATATCGCCGGCGTGATAGACAAACAGGGCCGCCTTCTGACCAATCTGACCCCGATGCACATCGAAGGGCTGATTGCCGACGGCACGCTCTACGGCGGAATGCTGCCGAAAATCAGTTCCGCACTCGAAGCCGCCACCAACGGTGTGAAGGCCACCCACATCATCGACGGCCGCGTCCCCAACGCGCTGCTGCTGGAGATTTTCACCGATTCGGGCATCGGTTCGATGATTCTGGGACAGGATTGAGTATTGAGCGGATTTAAAGTTAAAAGGCCGTCTGAAAGAATTTTCAGACGGCCTTTTGTATTCCTTAATCTCACATCCCTCAGAATTCGCAAGTAAAGCGGTAGAATTTTTCGGCAGTCGAACCGATTTTTATTTTATGCCATTTTAACCCTTCGACCGGCAAGATTTCGTATGCACTGAGTTTACCTTTGCTGTCAAAAAATGCGCTCTCTTCATATGAGATTTCTTTGTTTTTGCAGTCGATTTGGAATTTGAAACGGGTTTTGACGTAATCCTTGCCAATGATTCGACTCCTGCCGTTTATCGTTTCGTTCGGAATAATCGGCTTAGGTTTTTCGTAACGTATTTCTATTATCGAATTCCCCGGAGAAAGTGAACGGACGAGTGTGTTGCCGTATATGGATTTTCCTTGGGCGGGGTCGGAGTGGATTAGTCGCCAGTATTCAGGTTTGTTGTAGCTTGTTTTTTCCGCATAAACGGGCAGCGTGAACAAGATGAGTGGGATGCAAAGGGCGATTTTGTTCATAATCGAATTTTTTATAAACAGGCTGTCTGAAAATCCGTATCGGTGGTTTTTCAGACAGCCTTTATGTCTTTCGGCCATACTTCATTATTGTCCGCGTAAAAACAGTGCGTCCAATTCTTTCAGCGTCAGTTTTACCCAGGTCGGGCGGCCGTGGTTGCATTGGTTGCTGCGCGGGGTGTTTTCCATGTCGCGCAGGAGGGCGTTCATTTCGGGCAGGGTGAGCTGGCGGCCGGCGCGGACGGAGCCGTGGCAGGACATGGTGGCGAGGATGTGGTTTTCGTGTTCTTCGATGGTTTGGCTGCTGCCGACTTGGGCGAGTTCGCCCAATACGTCTTTGGCAAGCGAGACGACATCGGCTTTGCCGAGCATGGCGGGGACGGCGCGGACGGCGAGGGTGTTGCCGCCCATGTCGGACAGTTCCAGACCAAAGCCTGCCAGTGCGTCGGCGTGGTCGGCGAGGGCGGCGCATTCTTCGTGGGACGCGGCGAAGGTAACGGGGATGAGCAGGCGTTGGCTTTGCAGGTTGCCGTTTTCTTGCCGCTGGCGTTTCATTTTTTCGTAGTTGACACGCTCGGCGGCAGCGTGCATGTCGATGAGCAGCAGGCTGTCTTCGGCTTGGGCGAGGATGTAGATGCCTAATAATTGGGCGATGGCGAAGCCGAGCGGCGGCAGTTCGGGTTTGGGGTCGTCTGAAAAGCTGCGTGCGGGGTTTTCAGACGACGTGGCGGATGTGGTGCCGAAGCGGGCTTGTTCGAATTGTGCCAGCTCTATGTCTGCTTCATCGGCTGCGGTGTTTTTGAAAAGTTCGGCGTAGGTGTTGAGGGCGGCGCGGCTTTCGCGCAGGGACAGGCTGCGTTGCTGCGGTGCGCGTGCTGCCTGATAGGGCATGGGGGCGGTTTTGCCTGAACTGAAGGCGCTGCGCGGTTCGGGAGCGTGTGCGCTTGGTGCGGCGGCGAAAATGTTTTCAGACGACGCGGTCGGGTTTGGGTGAAACCCGCTATGCTCGTTTTCAGACGACGTTGCCGCGGGACGGATGCCTGTGATTTCGTGCAACACTTCGCCTGCGTTGCCGACGCTTTCGGTTAAGTCGGCGCGGGTGTCGGCGAGGGCTTTGTTGAGGGTGTGGAACACGAGTTGGTGTACCTGCTGGCTGTCGCGGAAGCGGATTTCGGTTTTGGTGGGGTGGACGTTGACGTCCACGGCTTCGGGCGGCAGGTCGAGGAAGAGGACGAAGGCGGGGGTGAGGGCGTTGTGCAATACGTCGCGGTATGCCTGTTTGACGGCATGGAGCATGACTTTGTCGCGCACGAAGCGGTGGTTGACGAAGCAATATTGTTTGTCGGTTTTGCCTTTGGCGAAGGTGGGCTTGGCGATGGCGCCGTAGAGCCGCAGTGCGCCGTTGCCGCTGTCGATTTCTAAGGATGCCGCCTGAAAGTCTTCGCCGACGATGGCGGCTATGCGTTCATGCAGGCTTTGGGCAGGGAGTTTAAACACTTGCTTGCCGTCGCGTTTGAGCGAGAAGGCGATGTGCGGATGCGCCAGCGCGAGGCGTTCGAGCATGGTGGCGCAGTGGGCGTATTCGGTGTTTTCGGATTTGAGGAACTTGCGCCGCGCGGGGGTGTTGAAGAAAAGTTCGGCGGCTTCGATGGTGGTGCCGACGGGATGGGCGGCGGCGGCGGGGCTGCTGAGTTTGCCGTCTTCGGCTTTGACTTGGGTCGCGTGTGCGCTGCCGTCTTGGCGGCTGGTCAGGATCAGGCGGCTGACGGAGGCGATGCTTGCCAAGCCTTCGCCGCGAAAGCCCATGCTGGCGACGTGTTCCAAATCGTTTAAGGTTTTGATTTTGCTGGTGGCGTGGCGGTGGAGCGCGAGTTCGATGTCGTCGGGGTGGATGCCGCCACCGTTGTCGCTGACGCGGATGAGGCGGATGCCGCCGCCTGCCAGCTCGACTTCAATCGCCGTCGCGCCTGCGTCTATGCTGTTTTCGACGATTTCTTTGAGGGCGTTGGCGGGGCGTTCGACCACTTCGCCGGCGGCGATTTGGTTGACGAGGTGGTCGGGCAGGGCGGCGATTCGGGACATATGCGGATACTTTCGTTTCAAAAACGGAGACGGGCATCCATTATATAAAGGAAAAGGCCGTCTGAAAAATCATCCCGTTTTCACGTTTCAGACGGCCTGCCGAAGCTTTATATCTTACAAACCCAGTGCCTCCGCATGAAATTCGATATGCGAATCGATAAAGCTGGCGATGAAGAAATAATCGTGTCCGTAGCCGGGGCGGACTTTGTATTGCACGTTGAAGCCGTTGGCGCGGGCGGCGTTGACGAAGGCTTCGGGTTGCAGTTCGTCGGGGAACAGCGGGTCGGCGCCGCCTTGGTCGATGAGTATCGGCAGTTTGCGGGAGGCCGTCTGAACGAGCGATGTACTGTCGTATGCCTGCCAAGCATCCGACTCCTTGCCCAAATAGGCGGCAAACGCCTGCTTTCCGCCTCGGCTGGCGGTCGGATGGCACAAGGGCGCGAACGCGGAAACGGCGGCATAGCGGCTGGGATTTTTCAGGGCGATGGAAAGCGCACCGTGCCCACCCATGCTGAAACCTGCAATGCTGCGTTCTTGGGTGGCGGGGAAATGCCGTTCCACCCAATCGGGCAGTTCGCGGCTGATATGGCTGTACATCCGATAATGCGCCGCCCACGGCTGTTCGGCTGCATCGACGTAAAATCCCGCGCCCTGTCCGATAAACTCGTCCGTACTGTCGCTGATATGGCTGCCGCGCGGCGAGGTGTCGGGAAAAACGACGATGATGTTCCATTGCGCGGCGAAACGCTGGATGCCGGTTTGGCGTATCAGTTCCGAACCGTCGCTGTTCAATCCCGACAAAAAATACAAAACCGGCGCGGGATAGCCTTTCAATACTTGCGGCGGCAGGTAGATGCCGAAGGTCATATCGGTTCGGCAGGTTTCGGAAAAGCAGCAATATTGCTCCTGATGGCCGTTGAACATTTTGGCACGGGAAAGCAGTTTGAGGGACATGGCGTTCTTTCTATCGGAAAACGAAAGAAATATAGCAGAAAGGCCGTCTGAAAGACAGTTGCCGGCTTTAATGATTGGTCATAAAAATCTACCCACAAACTCTGTGGATAACTATGTGGGTAAACTCGGAGTAAGTCGGAAAAATCCTTTAGCGACAAAAGTTCCATATTGCTGCCTGAAAAATAGGCAAAATTAAATCATTTGTAAATCAATTAGTTGCATAATAATTGGAACTAAAAAAGCACCTTCTAAATAAATTTTCAAGTAAAACAAGGTAGTGGAAAATTGTGTATAAAAATGGGTTGACAGGCTGTCGGGCCGCCTTTTTTTGCGCTATGCGGATTAAGTGTGCCGCCATAATAAAAAAATGCGACTCAGATAAAAAAGTACGTTTGGTATTGCCGTTTGGCATGAAGAAAAATGTTAAGAACTCAGGCGGCTGTTTTGCCTGAATGCGGCAGAGCGGCAATTCAAAATGAATTCGCTTTGCCGGCGCGGTAATTGTTACCCACAAACTTTGTGGATAACCGTGTGGATAAATTCGGAGTAAGTCGGAAAAATCCTTTGGCGACAGACACCGCTTACTTCTGCCTAAAAAATATTCAATATTTAAATATATTAAAATCATATGGTTATGCTGATTTTGTTATGCTCGGTCAGTAAGCAAAACTAAATTTCCAAGCAAAACAAAAGAGTGTGGGATTGTGTATAAAAACAGATTGACACGACCTTCAAACGTTTCTTGCCGCCTCCTTTTTCAACAGCATAAAAATCCGGATATGCGCCGTTTTTGGCAGGAAAAGCCATGAAAGCGATGACCGGAAAAACGGTTTCGCGTTACAATACGCGCTTACTTTTTTACACAGAAAAACACACCATGAAAGCCAGCCAATTTTTCATTTCCACCCTGAAAGAAGCCCCTGCCGAAGCCGCGCTTGCCAGCCACAAGCTGATGATTCGCGCCGGTCTGATTAAAGCCAACGCATCCGGCCTTTATACTTGGATGCCGATGGGGCTGCGCGTGTTGCGCAAAGTTGAAAACGTCGTGCGCGAAGAAATGGCGCGCGCGGGCAGCGTGGAGTTGCTGATGCCGGTAGTGCAGCCTGCCGAACTGTGGCAGGAATCCGGCCGCTGGGAATTTTACGGTAAAGAACTGCTGCGCCTGAAAGACCGCCACGACCGCGATTTCTGCATGGGTCCGACCTGCGAGGAAGTCATCGCCGACATCGTGCGCAAAGAAATCAACAGCTACAAACAGCTGCCGAAAAACTTTTACCACATCCAAACCAAATTCCGCGACGAAGTGCGCCCGCGCTTCGGCGTGATGCGCGCGCGCGAGTTCGTCATGAAAGACGCTTATTCCTTCCATGCCGACTACACCTCGCTTCAGACGACCTATGATGCCATGTACGACGCCTACTGCCGCATCTTCACCCGTCTGGGCTTGGAATTCCGTCCCGTCGCCGCAGACACCGGCAGCATCGGCGGTACCGGTTCGCACGAGTTTCAAGTGTTGGCGGAAAGCGGCGAAGATGTGATTGCATACAGCGACACTTCCGATTACGCCGCCAATATCGAGCTGGCACCGACCTTGCCGCTCAAAGGCGAACGCGCGGCTGCTCAGGCAGAGCTGACCAAAGTACACACGCCGAACGTTAAAACCATTGATTCATTGGTTGATTTCCTCAGCATTCCGATTGAAAAAACACTGAAATCCATCGTGGTCGAAGGCGAAAACGAAGACGAAATCGTCTTATTGCTGTTGCGCGGCGACCATGAGTTCAACGACATCAAAGCCGAAAAACTCGCAGGCGTGAAATCGCCGCTAACCATGGCAGATCCTGCCGCCATCCGCGCGCAGTTCGGCGCAAACGGCGGCTCGCTCGGTCCCGTCGGCTTCACAGGCAAAGTCTATGCCGATTTCGCTACTGAAAAAGGCGCGGACTGGGTTATCGGCGCGAATGAAGACGACTACCACTATACCGGCTTCAACTTCGGTCGAGATGCCGCCGAGCCTGAGTTTGTCGATTTGCGCAACGTCGTTGAAGGCGACGAAAGCCCCGACGGACAAGGTCGTCTGAAACTGGCGCGCGGCATCGAAGTCGGACACGTCTTCCAATTGCGCGACAAATACACCCAAGCCATGAACGTAAACTTCCTCGACAACAACGGCAAATCACAAATCATGGAAATGGGCTGCTACGGCATCGGCATCACCCGCGTCGTTGCCGCCGCCATCGAGCAGAACAACGACGAAAAAGGCATCATCTGGACCAAAGCGATGGCACCGTTTGAAGTCGTTATCGTACCGATGAACTACAAAAAATCAGACGCCGTGCGCGAAGCCGCCGACAAAATCTACGCCGAACTGCTGGCGGCAGGCGCGGATGTCCTCCTCGACGACCGCGACGAACGCGCAGGCGTGCTGCTGAACGACTCCGAGCTTCTGGGCATCCCGCACCGCATCGTCATCGGCGACCGTGCCTTGAAAGAAGGCAATGTCGAATACGCCGAACGCCGCGACAACGAAGCGCAGACTGTACCGACAGGCGGAATCGCCGCGAAAGTGCTGGCAGCGTTGAAATAATATCGGCAAATGACAAAAGGCCGTCTGAAAACCGGAAACAGTTTTTCAGACGGCCTTTAATTTTACCTTCGGCTCGGTCAGGTAGATGCGTTTATTTCAGCCGAACACGCTTTTAAACCAAAGGACGATGCTGTCCCAAGTCCGGCCGAACCAGTTGTCTTCTTCGACGGAGGTCAGCGCGACGACATTTTTTTCAGCCAAGACTTCTTTGCCGTTCATGATTTTCAGTTTGCCTAAAATGCTGCCTTTCTCAATCGGCGCGAGTACGGGCTGTTCGGTTTCCAACACGGGCCTGATGCGGTGGCCGGAACCGTGCGGGATGGTGATGTAGGTATCGTCGGCAAAGCCGATTTTCACCGCGTTGGCACTACCTTTATAAACTTTGACCTGCGAAATCACTTCGCCTGCGTCATACAGTTTCGGCGTGTCGAACGCCTGCAACGCCCAGTTGAGCAGTTTGCCGCTTTCGGAAGCGCGCGCCTCGGTGGATTCGGCGCCGACCACGATGGTGATAATGCGGCGGCCGTTGCGGTTGCTGGAGGCGGCGAGGTTGTAACCTGCGCTTTCCGTATGGCCGGTTTTCAAGCCGTCGACGCTGCTGTCGCGGAAAAGGAGCAGGTTGCGGTTGGGCTGTTCGATGCCGTTGTATCTGAACGATTTAAGCGAAAATATCGGATAGTATTTCGGATAATCCCGAATCAGGGCGGCGGCCAGCAGCGCCAAATCGCTGACGGTGGACAAATGCCTTTCGGAAGCCAGTCCGGTAGGGTTGTTGAAACGGGTGTGATTCATGCCCAGGCGTTTGGCTTCCATGTTCATCATGGCGACGAAATTTTCCAGCGGGGGTTTGGGCGTTTCGGTTTGTTCCGAATCGTTGCCGACACCGCCGATGGCTTCGGCCAAAGTAATGGCGGCATCATTGCCGGACTGGACGATCATACCTTTGAGCAGGTCGCTGACGCTGACGGGAACATGCGGGTTCAGGAACATACGCGAGCCTTCGGTGTGCCAGCCCGCGTCGGAAACGGTCAGCATTTCGTCGGCTTTAAGCGTACCGTCTTCCAAGGCTTTGAAAGTCAGATAGGCGGTCATCATCTTGGTTAACGATGCCGGCTCTATCAGATTATCGGGATTATTGGCGGCCAACACCTGATTGCTTTGCAAGTCTTTGACGATAAAGGCGGTTGCGGCAATTTGCGGCACGGCGGCGGGGCTGAGTGCTCCGGAAGGTCGGGCTTCCGCTCCGGCTGCGGAAGCGGTTTGGTTTGCCGGTTCCGAAGCTGTTTGGGAAGCAGGGGCGGAGGCGGGCCGGTCGGCCGGTTTCGCTTCTTTGGCGGCGGTCGGTGCGGATGCGGATGCGGCCTGATTTTTGGCCGGAGCGGCCTGTTGCGGCGCAGCGGCGGTATTTCCTGCGGTAAGTGCGGCGAGTGTGAGGCTGAGTAGCGTTTTCTTCATGACTTCAAATCTGTAAATCGGAATATCGTTATCGGACTGACCGGCGGGCCGTATTCCTATCGGCTTATCGGGCGGGCGTCCTGCTTTTGCAAGGCGGTCATTATACCGACTCACCAAGGCTTTGCTAAGATTTTTCTTGCTTTCAGACGGCCTCGGGGGTATGGTTTTACCTTTTCGCCGCTTCGGTTGCAAAACGTCTGCACACTGTTAATGCGGCTTGTTGCAAACCTTGATTTTCCGATAATTACGATGATGAACACCCGCCCATCCTATTCCGACTACCTCATCCGCATCCTGACTGCTTCCGTTTACGATGTGGCGGTCGAAACCCCTTTGGAGCAGGCGCGCAGCCTTTCAGGCCGTCTGAAAAACAATATCCTGCTCAAACGCGAAGACTTACAGCCTGTTTTTTCGTTCAAAATCCGCGGCGCATACAACAAAATGGCCAAACTGCCGAAAGAGTCGCTGGCTCGCGGCGTGATTGCCGCCAGCGCGGGCAACCATGCGCAGGGGGTGGCGCTCTCGGCGCAACGGCTGGGTTGCCGCGCGGTCATCGTAATGCCTGAAACCTCGCCGCAGATTAAGATTGATGCGGTTAAAAACCGCGGAGCCGAAGTAGTGCTCAAAGGCGTGTCTTACAACGATGCCTATGACCATGCGATGGAACTGGCCGCAAAAGACAACCTGACCTATATCGCGCCGTTTGACGATCCCGATGTGATTGCGGGGCAGGGCACCGTCGGTATGGAAATCGTGCGCCAGCGCGCGGACAAAATCAATGCCGTGTTCGTCCCAATAGGCGGCGGCGGGCTGGCGGCGGGCGTGGCCGCATTTATCAAGCAAGTCCGCCCCGATATTAAAGTCATCGGCGTACAAACCAACGATTCCTGCGGCATGAAACAGTCGGTGGAACATGGCAGTGTCGTGCATCTGAAAGATGTCGGCCTGTTTTCAGACGGCACCGCCGTAAAAGTCGTCGGAGACGAAACCTTCCGCCTCTGCCGCGACCTGCTCGACGAAATCATCACCGTCGATACCGATGCCATATGCGGCGCCATTAAAGATATTTTCGACGATACCCGCAGCATCATGGAACCGGCCGGTGCCTTGGCGTTGGCCGGCTTGAAAGCCTACATTCAGCGCAACGGCGTGGAAGGACAAACATTGGTAGCCGTTACCAGCGGCGCCAACATCAATTTCCACCGCCTGCGCCATGTTTCGGAACGCAGCGAACTGGGCGAAGGCAACGAAGGTATTTTCGCCGTAACCATCCCCGAGCAACCCGGCAGTTTCCTAAAGTTTATCAATCTGTTAGGTAATCGCAACATCACCGAATTCAACTACCGCTACGGTGATGACAAAAACGCGCATATCTTTGTCGGCATTCAAACCGCCGGTTCGCGCGACCTAGCCGTTATCAGCCAGCAACTGGCCGCCGCCGGCCTGCCCAACCAAGACCTGACCGACGACGAAATCGCCAAAATCCATATCCGCTACATGGTTGGCGGCCGCACCGACAAAGTACAGAACGAACGCCTGATCAGCTTTGAATTTCCCGAACGGCCGGGCGCATTGGCACGTTTTCTCAACCACATGCAAAGCGACTGGAACATCACTCTGTTCCATTACCGAAACCACGGTGCAGATTACGGCCGCATTCTGGTCGGCATCGACGTACCGCCGAAAGACGGGCAAGCCTTCGAGCAGTTTTTGGAAAGATTGGGCTACTTTTATCAGGACGAAACCCGAAACGCCGCCTACAAACTCTTTTTGGCTTGATTTGATTGGTTTTTGATGAAAAAGGCCGTCTGAAACGGTGTTCACAGTCGTTTCAGACGGCCTTTTGTTGTAATTTTGCAATATATTCGGCTATAAAACACCAATGAATTTTGTTTAAATAACCGAATATTTTTATAATTTGTTTGTTTTTAATTTTAATACGCAAAGAAAGGAGCAGCCATGACACGCAACACTTCAATCTGCTCAAATCACATTCTTTGCAGCCCAAGCGTCGATCTGATTTTCGAATAACGCGTTCCCGCATTTCCCATATCGCCCGCTTCGGGCTGCTTTCCCATCAATCGGACAGAGGTCGTCTGAAAACGTCAGACGGCAGTCGGTATATTTTCAAACCGGACATCTTTTTTGTTTTGTCGGTTTGGACACGTTTTGCCATCTGTCCGTTTTAGAGAAAGCATACACATGGGCAATTATCAAAATCCCCATCATATTCACATCATCACTGATTCGGAAACCTGGATTGAAGGCAACGCCGTCGCTCAACTCGAAACCACCGCCAAGCTGCCGCACATGCTGCGCGTAACCGGTATGCCTGATTTGCACGCGGGGCGCGGTTATCCCGTCGGCGCGGCGTTTTTCAGCGAACACCATTTTTACCCCGCGCTCATCGGCAACGATATCGGCTGCGGCATGGCGTTTTGGCAAACGGATTTGTCCGCCGCCAAGCTCAAACCGACCAAACTCGCCAAGCAGCTTGGCAACATCGATACGCCTTTGAGCCAAGACGAACAAGAAGCCTTGCTTGGAGAATCCGCATCCGATTATCCGTTTTCAGACGACCTCGCTGTCGGCACCATCGGCGGCGGCAATCACTTTGCCGAATTGCAAACCGTTGAAACCGTTTACCGCGACGATTTGCTTCCCGCTGCCTTTGATTCAAACCGTTTGCAGTTGTTGGTACACAGCGGTTCGCGCGGACTGGGGCAGCAGATTTTGCGACGCCACATCGAAGCCTACGGCCATCAAGGTTTGGCGGAAGGCAGCGAGGCTGCGGCGGACTATCTTGCCGAACATCAGGCAGCCCTTGAGTTCGCCCGTTTAAACCGCCGTCTGATTGCCGCCAGAATGCTCGACCGCTGGCGCACGGAAGGCGAATGCCTGCTCGACGTGCATCACAATTTCCTCGAACAAACCGAAATCGCGGGACAAACCGGTTGGCTGCACCGAAAAGGCGCAACGCCCGCCGATAAAGGTCTGGTCATGATACCCGGCTCGCGCGGCGATTACAGCTATCTGGTTCTGCCGACCCAAGATTGCCAAATTTCGCTGAACACGTTGGCACACGGCGCAGGACGGAAATGGCAGCGCGGCGAATGCAAAGGCCGCCTGTCACACAAATATTCCGCCGACAGCCTGCGCCAAACCGCATTCGGCAGCGTGGTCGTTTGTCAGGATAAGGCTTTGATTTTTGAAGAAGCTCCGCAGGCTTATAAAAACATAGACAGCGTCATTTCAGCCATGAAAAACGCAGGTCTGATTGAATTGGTCGCCCGGTTCAAACCCGTTTTAACTTACAAAACCAGCGGCGGATGTAGAGAATAAATATGAAGCAAAATATGCAAACAATTTATCTGCAAATTTCCACCGCGCAAGGGCCTGCCGAATGCCGCATCTTTGCCCGTTTCGTATTGGGCAGGCTGCTTGCCGAGGCGAAGGTGGAAGGTGTCGGGGTGGAAATCATCTCCGAAACTGCCGATAAACACGGCATTATGTCGGCGGTGCTTAAATTGGACGGCAAACATGCCGAAACTCTGGCACAGCGTTGGCAAGGTTCGCTCCAATGGGTGTGCGCCAGCCCCGTCCGTCCGAAACATCCGCGTAAAAACTGGTATATCGGCGTTTTCCGCATGCCCGATATGCCTGAAATGCCGTCTGAAAGCGAAATTGAGTTTCAAACCTGCCGTTCGGGCGGCAAAGGCGGGCAGCACGTCAATAAAACTGAAAGTGCTGTGCGTGCCACTCATAAGGCAAGCGGCATTTCCGTGCGGGTCGAAAGCGAACGCAGTCAGCATGCCAACAAAAAATTGGCTTTGACCCTGCTGGCGCAAAAGTTGGCGGAACATCATGCCGGACAGGCTGACGATTACGCCCGCGCACAACACAGTCAGCTTTATCAGGTGGAGCGCGGTAATCCGAAACGGACGTTCGTCGGAACAACTTTTCAGGAAAAGCGGGTTTGAGCCAAAGGCCGTCTAAAACGGTGTTTACAGTCGTTTCAGACGGCCTTTTCTCATTTGTTCAATACGAATCCGGAATATGTTTGAAATAAAGCAATATCAAATACCACACCAATGTTGCGGCAGACGCTCCGAGCAGCACCCATGCGCTGATGGAGGCGATTTCGCGCAGGGTGCGTTTCTGGCGGCGGCTACACAGGCGGTGGATAACCAGCGCGATTAGGGCGAAGAAGAAAAAGAGGCGGAGGAGGCGGCCTATCATGGCAAATCCGTGGGCGTTTGTTTTTCGTTTAAAAAGGCCGTCTGAAACCGTGGCAGGCTCCATGCACAAACCATTTTCAAACCGCTATAATAACTTTTTTGCCGCACCAGTTGGAACAAACATGAGTAAAAATACCTCTGCGGCGTTTGGCGTACCGCAGAAAATCCCGTTTGAAACGCCGCTCCCGTTGGAGAACGGACAAAACTTGCCGCGTTTCGACTTGATGATTGAAACATACGGTATGTTGAACGCCGAAAAAAGCAACGCCGTACTTATCTGCCATGCCTTGTCGGGCAACCACCACGTTGCCGGCCGTTATTCGGCGGAAGACAAATACCCGGGCTGGTGGGACAGTATGGTGGGGCCTGGCAAACCAATTGATACGGAACGGTTTTTCGTGGTCGGCTTGAACAATCTGGGCGGTTGCCACGGCAGTACCGGCCCGTTGTCGCAAAATCCCGAAACAGGTCGGGACTACGGTGCGGATTTTCCGTTGGTTACGGTTAAAGACTGGGTGAAATCGCAGGCGTTGTTGGCGGATTATCTGGGCATCCGGCAATGGGCGGCGGTTGTCGGCGGCAGCTTGGGCGGTATGCAGGCTTTGCAATGGACGATTTCCTATCCTGAGCGTGTGCGCCATGCGCTGGTTATCGCGTCCGCCCCCAAACTCTCGACGCAGAACATCGCGTTCAACGACGTGGCGCGGCAGGCGATTCTGACCGACCCCGATTTTAACGAAGGGCATTATGCGCGCCAGGGCAAAACGCCGACCCGTGGCCTGCGCATCGCCCGCATGATGGGGCACATCACTTATCTTGCCGAAGACGGATTGGGCAAAAAATTCGGGCGCGATCTGCGTTCAAACGGTTACCAATACGGTTACGACGTTGAATTTGAAGTCGAATCCTACCTGCGTTATCAGGGGGACAAGTTCGCCGGACAGTTCGACGCCAACACTTATCTGCTGATGACCAAAGCACTGGACTATTTCGATCCGGCGGCGGATTTCGGCGGCAATCTGACTAGGGCGCTGCAAGACGTGCAGGCGCGGTTTTTCGTCGCCAGCTTCAGTTCCGACTGGCGTTTTTCACCCGAACGCTCGAAGGAATTGGTCAAGGCGCTGATTGCCGCCGCCAAGCCGGTGCAGTATATTGAAGTCAAGTCTTTCCACGGCCACGATGCCTTCCTGATGGAAGACGAAGCCTACATCCGTGCCGTGCGCACCTATATGAATAATGTCCATCAGGAGTTGCAGCCATGAACCTGCGCGACGATTTACAACTGATTTACGACTGGATTCCCGCAGGCAGCCGCGTTTTGGATTTGGGCTGCGGCAACGGCGAATTGCTGGCGGCACTGGTCGGACACAAGGAATGCAGCGGCTACGGCGTCGAAATCGATACCGACAGCGTAATCGAAGCGATGTCGCGCGGCGTGAACGTCATTCAGGCCGATTTGGAGCAGGGTCTGGAAGAGTTCGGCGACAATACTTTCGATGTCATCGTGCTGAGCCAGACCATACAGTCGATGCAGAACACCGAAATGATACTGCGCGGCCTGATGCGCGTGGCCAAACAAGCCGTGGTTACCTTCCCGAATTTCGGTTATTGGCGCAACCGTTTTCAGATTGCGCTGGGCGGCCATATGCCGGTTTCCGAACGGATGCCTTACCATTGGTACAATACGCCGAATATCCATTGGTGCACGCTGAAAGACTTTGATTTGCTGTGTGCAAAAAACAATATCCGCGTGCTCGAACGCGCGGTCATGGCCGGAAACAAACGGGTCAGACATCTGCCGAACCTGCTCGGAAGCCTGGCGTTTTACAGGGTAGGGTAGTAATCGGGACGATACGGATAAAGAGGCCGTCTGAAAAATTTTCAGACGGCCTCTTTATCTATAGACATCCGAAACGCGGCTTTTATCATTCGCTTTTTGACGCGACTTCATGCGGATTAATCCGCGCCTGTTCCTCTGGCCCCAGCCCGATGAGTTTGCGCAGGCGGGTCATGTAGGCGTTGACGTCCAATCCGCGGCCGTAACGCTGGGCTTCCCACAGCGTTTCCGCCAGTGCATCCATCATTTCGTGTTCGGCGCGCACCCAGTCGCCGCCGTGGCGGGCGCAGAGCCGGTGATGGATGGCGCGTATCCCCGGCGGCTGGTCGATGGCGGCCTGTTCCTGAAGCGAAAGGTGCAGCGACATATGCAGAAACGGATTGCCCTCGCCGTCTTCCGGCCTCCACTCCTTATCGAGATATTGTTCGATATCTTCCAGATAAGGGCCGTATTCGGGATGGGCCTCGATGATTCTGAGGGCTTTTTGCTGCAAGCCGTCCAGTTGCAGCGGTGAGAAGCGGTGTTGCCAGACATGGGCGAAAAAGCGGCGCACGTCATGGGTGTTGACATCGTACATATTCGGTTTCCTCGCTTTCAGACGGCCTCTCGGTTATCGGGGCAGTCTGAAAAAAAATGTTTTGCGGTATCTTAAACGTTTTCCGGCAACGCTTCCAACTTTCGCCCGCGCGTTGGCAAAATGCGGCAAGCCGCGTATAATGCGTGCTTCCTAATATCTGGGGGCGATCTTGGTTTCGACGGGGGTTGCGAAGCAGATGCGGGCATACCGGGGTCTCAGATTTCCCGTAAAACACTGAACTTAAATAGTCGCAAACGACGAAACTTACGCACTGGCCGCTTAAGGCCTGCCGTTGCAGCAGTTGGTCAATGGGCTGTGTAGCGCAAGCTACCGCAACGTCATTTTACATTGACTGGTTTCCTGTCGGGTTACTTGGCGGGGAATAAGATTTAAGGTAACTGGCCTTCCGAGAGCCTGTCTGTCGGCGCAAGGAAGGTGAGATTTCCAAATAGGCAAGACTAAGTATGTAGAACGCTTTGTAGAGGACTTTCGGACGGGGGTTCGATTCCCCCCGCCTCCACCAGTACCGATTCCGAACCGGCACCCCGAAACGGCAGTTTCGGGGTGTTTCATTATCCCAAACCGTTTGAACACGATTTTTCAGACGGCCTGATATGCAAGGAACCCGACCCATGCCGCATTCCGCCTTAATCCGCGCCTTACCCAAAGCCGAGCTGCACGTCCATATCGAGGGCACGTTCGAGCCGGAGCTTATGTTTGAAATCGCCCGGCGCAACGGCGTCTGCATTCCCTATGCCGATGTGGACGAAGTGCGCGCCGCCTATGATTTCCACAACCTGCAATCGTTTCTCGACATTTACTATGCGGCCGCCGCCGTTTTGCTGCACGAACAGGATTTTTACGACCTGACCCGCGCCTACCTGCTGCGCTGCCGCGAAGACAACGTCGTCCGCACCGAAATTTTTTTCGACCCGCAAACGCATACCGCGCGCGGGGTGGCGTTTGAAACCGTGCTGAACGGCATCCGCCGTGCCTGCGACGATGCCCATAAGGAATGGGGCATAAGCAGCGCGCTGATTATGTGTTTCCTGCGCCATTTGTCTGAAGAGGACGCATTCGAAACGTTGGCGCAGGCCATGCCGTATCGGGAACACATCATCGGCGTCGGATTGGATTCGAGCGAAGTCGGCCATCCGCCGTCCAAATTTCAAAACGTATTTGCCGCCGCACGGCAAGCCGGTTTCCTGACCGTGGCACATGCCGGCGAGGAAGGGCCGCCGGAATATGTTTATGAGGCGTTGGATTTGCTGAAAGTCTCCCGCATCGACCACGGTGTGCGTGCGGAAGAAGACGCCGGGCTGATGCAGCGGCTGATTCGGGAAAAAATGCCGCTGACGGTGTGCCCGTTGAGCAATTTGAAGCTGAAAGTCGTCGGCAATCTTTCCGAACACAACTTGCGCCGTATGTTGCAAAACGGCGTACTGGTTACGGTAAATTCCGACGATCCGGCCTACTTCGGCGGCTACGTCAACCGGAATTTCAGCGCGCTTGCCGCTGCCCTCGGACTGACGGAAGACGACATCCGCACGCTATGTAAAAACTCGTTTGCCGCATCGTTTCTGAGCAGCGAAGAAAAAGCCGCATGGTGCGCCGCCGTCGATTCGTGTCTCACCTAAGTGCAGGGGCGACGGTTATTTCCGCCGTCTTACTGCCACGCTCTCGCCGCCTATCCCCCAGTTTTCCATATCCACTTCGTCGATAACGACCACCGTCGTTTCAGGATTTTTACCCAATACCCGCGCCAGCAGCTCGGTAACGCCCGCTATTAATTCGGCTTTCTGCTCGGCGGTGGGCGCTTCGCTGCCGCCGGTTACTTTAATGTTCACATAAGGCATAATGGTCCTCCGTAAGTCAGGCAGCCATGATATTTCAGGCCGTCTGAAAATAAAAGCCCTGTTGTGTCTGTAAAGGCCGGATGCGCCGTTTTCAGACGGCCTTTCTTCGTTTTACATTCCGTTAAAATTTCCTAATCCTGAAAACCTTACAATGGCGCGTATTTTAACTTCCTTTTGAGGATGAACGATGAACCGTTATTTATCTGCCTTCATATTGGCGGCGCCGATGGCTGTCGTGGCTCCGTATGCTGCCGCCCAGTCCCACCCCGCCCAAGTGCAGGCGCAGCAGAATATCGATACCGTATTGAAAATCGCGCGCGACAGCTCTCTGAGCGAGCAGCAGAAAATCAAACAGATTGAAAATTACGCCAACCGTTATCTGGATTACGAGCGCATTTCCGCGCTGGCGGTCGGCGCGCCGTGGCGCGAGTTTACCGACAAACAGAAAAGCGAATTTATTAATGCCTTCAAAGAGATGATTATCGGCATGTATTCGCATTCAGCCTTGGTCGGCGCGGCCGACGCGCAAGTGAAGCTGCTGCCGAAAATGACCGCCAACGGTAACAAATTCGACGTGTTTTCCGAAATCCAGACCAAAAGCGGCGTGAAATACGAAGTCGCCTATCAGCTTTACCAATCCGGTCCGGTTTACAAGGTTTACAACATCCGCCTGGACGGTGCGAGTCTGGTAACGATTTACCGCAATCAGTTTGCCGAACTGATTAAACAGAAAGGCATCGACGGCACGATTGCCACGGTGAAGGCTAAAGGTTTGAAAAAACAGTAAATCCAATCATATCAGGCCGTCTGAAACCTTGTTTCAGACGGCCTTTTTGCATTTGTCGGCGGATCAATAATGGCTAAGGTCTGCCGAATCGAGTTGATACGCTTTTTGCAGCGGGGTAATCCGTTCCAGCCGTGCGCGGTCGATTTGTTCGGCAATGAGGTGGGCTTTTCCCTGCGCGCGGCATTCGGCGGCGATTTTGCCCGAATCCACCTGATTGGCGGCTTCGAGCAGGGCGAGCCAGTGCGCGCGCTGGGGGTAGGGCGTGTGTTCACGGTTCAGACGGCCTTGCGTATCGGCAATGCAGACGTTCAGGGCGGCGGCGAAACGTTCGGGGCGGCGGAAGGCGTCGGTTTTTTGCAAAACCTTCAGAATGGTTTTGCTTTTGAGCTGCCCCACTTGGTGGAACATGATGTGCCAGCGGCAGACAAGTTCGGCAAGCTCGGCGCAGTGTCTCGGCGCGCGCAGCCGCTGATTGACTTCGCGCACGGGTTCAACGCCGTTGAGGTCGTGTCCGTGGTGTTTGGGCAGGATGTCGGGCGGGGTTTTGGCTTTGCCCAAATCGTGCAGCAGGGCGGCGTAGCGTTCGGGCAGGCTCAGACCCATATCGGCGGCGCGTTGCAGCGTCATCAGGGTATGGATGCCGCTGTCGATTTCGGGATGATAGTCGGCGCGTTGCGGCACGCCGAAGAGGGCATCGACTTCGGGCAGCAAGACTTCGAGCGCGCCGCATTCGCGTAACACTTCAATCATCCTTCGGGGATTTTTTTCCATCAGACCTTTCGCCAACTCCTGCCAGACGCGCTCGGCGACTAAAGCGTCCGCTTCGCCGTTTTCCACCATCTGCCGCATCAGTTTCATAGTTTCTTTGGCGATTTCAAAACCGTAGCGCGCGGCAAAGCGGGCGGTGCGCAGGATGCGGACGGGGTCTTCGGCAAAGGCGGGGGAAACGTGGCGCAAAATGCCCGCCGCCAAATCCTGTTGTCCGCCGAAGGGATCGATGAGGCCGTCTGAATCCTGCGCCATCGCGTTGATGGTCAGGTCGCGGCGCATCAAATCCTGCTCCAGCGTAACGTCTTTGTCGGCGTGAAAACTGAAACCGGCATAGCCCTTGGCGGTTTTGCGTTCGGTGCGGGCGAGGGCGTATTCTTCGTGGGTGTCAGGGTGGAGGAACACGGGAAAATCTTTGCCGACCGGCTGGAAGCCTTGCGCCAGCATGGTTTGCGCGTCGGCGCCGACGACCACCCAGTCGCGGTCTTTGACGGGCAAACCTAAAAGATAATCGCGGACGGCGCCGCCGACGAGGTAGGTTTTCATGATTTGTATATTCCGAATTAAAAATAATGGATTGGGTTCGGCAGTTTTCAGACGGCCTCAATCCTCTTTTTTCTCCAGCTCGGCAAAGGCGGCCTTCATGGTCGGGTTTTTGCGCACTAATTTTTTGACGGTCAGGTCGGTTGCTTTGTTGTTGGCAAGGCGCAGGTTGTTTTCCGAAGAAAGCAGGGCTTCTTTGGTTTTTTGCAGATGGCTGATGGTTTTGTCGATTTCGTCGATGGCGGTTTGGAACTTGCGGCTGGCGAGTTCGTAATTGCGGGCGAAATCGGTTTTGAACTTGTCCAAGTCTTCTTCAAAGTGTGTGATGTCGATGTTTTGCGCGCGCATTTGTGCTAATTCTTGTTTGTATTTCAATGAATTGAGCGCAGCGTTGCGCAGCAGGGAGACGATGGGGATGAAGAATTGCGGGCGCACGACGTACATTTTCGGGTAGGCGTAGGACACATCGACGATGCCGTTGTTGTAGAGGTCGCTGTCGGCTTCCAAGAGTGAGACGAGGACGGCGTATTCGCAGTTTTTCTCTCTGCGGTCTTTGTCCAACTCTTTGAAAAAGTGTTCGTTTTTCTTTTTGGTGGCGGTTTCGTCGTTTTCGTTTTTCATCTCGAACATGATGGAGATGATTTCATTGCCTTCTTCGTCGGTTTCGCGGTAGATGTAGTCGCCTTTGCTGCCGGTTTTGGCGTCGTTGTCCTTGCCGAAGATGGCTTGGGGAAAGGCAGTGGTGCGGATGCGGTTGAATTCGGTTTCGCAGTGCTGCTCGAGGCTTTCACCTATCATTTTGGTGGACTGTCTGGCTTTGAAGTCTTTGTAGAAGGCGATGGTTTCGTCTTTTTGTTTGAGTTCGGCTTCGTATTTTTCGCGCAGGCTTTGTTTTTCCAGCTGGTTTTCTTTGGATTGCAGCATGAGCTGCGTGTTCAAATTGCCCAATTCGCGCTCTTTTTCGGCAACGGCTTTGGTGATTTCCAGCTCTTTTTCCATGTTTTTCGCCGTTTCCAGCGATTTTGCCTGCGCTTTCAGCTCGGCAATCAATTTGTCCTGTTCGGCGATTTGCGCTTTCAGACGACCTTCGATTTCGGCGGCGGCGAGTTTGCTGTCTTTTTCGTAGGCATTGATTTGGTTGGATAGGGCGGCGATTTCGTGGTTTTTGTCGGCCAGGATTTTGTCGAACTGATTTTGCGCCTGCGCTTGGGCAAGCTGCATGTCGCTTTGAAACTGCATCTGCGCCTGTTGCAGACGCTCGTGGATTTCGGTTTGAAATTCTTGGGTGCGGACTTGGTTCAGGATGTCGGCGTAACTGGCTTCGTTGACGGTAAACGCGGTGTGGCAGTGCGGGCATTTGATTTCGTGCATGGCGGGTTTCCCTTGTATTTGAAGCGTGTCATTTTAGCAGAAAGGTCGTCTGAAAAAGTTTTAGCGAAACTCGCTACGCTCGTTTTGGCGAAACCCTTACGGGTTTTCAGACGACCCTGTTGCTTTATAGTGGATTAACTTTAAATCAGGACAAGGCGACGAAGCCGCAGACAGTACAGATAGTACGGCAAGGCGAGGCAACGCCGTACTGGTTTAAAGTTAATCCACTATAAATTCAATCGCAAGCTACGTTGCCGACATCAAGTTGAAAATCGTGAAACTCGTTGAGCGTGCTGCGGTGGCCGATGCTGATGATGATGCTCTGCGGCAGTTTACGTTTCAAAGCGCGGTAGAGCAGGGCTTCGGTCGGTTCGTCCAAGGCGGCGGTGGCTTCGTCGAGCAGGATGACTTTGGGCTGCGAGAGCAGGGCGCGGACGAAGGCGACGCGTTGCAGTTCGCCGGGGGAGAGTTTGTGTTGCCAGTCGTCGGTTTTGTCCAATTTATCAATGAGATAACCTAAACGACAGGTGTTCATGGCTTCGGCTAGTTCGGGATGCTGTTTGTCGATGTCGGGATAACAAATCGCGTCGCGCAGGCTGCCTTGCGCCGTGTAGGGGCGTTGCGGCAGGAAGAGGATGTCTTGATGCGGCGGACGGCGGACTTTGCCGCTGCTGCCGAACGGCCAAAGCCCCGCCAGCGCGCGCAGCAGCGAGGTTTTGCCGCAACCGCTCGGACCGCGTATCAGCAGGGAATCGCCGCTTTTGAGGTTGACGTTGATGCCGCTCAACAGGATTTCGCCGTTGTGGCGGAACAGGGCGACGTTTTCCAGCGAGAGGTCGTCTGAAACCTCGGTAATGTCGGGTTGCTGCGCGCTGTGTTGTTCTTCCGTACTCAGCAAAAAGCCGTACAGACGCTCCAGTCGGGCGCGGTAGGCGGTGAATTTGTTGTAGAACAGCCGAAAGAAGGAGAGGGCGTTTTGCAGTCGGGAGAAGGCTTGGACGGTCTGCTGGATGTCGCCGATTTTGATTTGTCCGGCAAACAGGCGCGGGGCTTGCAAAATAATGGGGAAGAGCTTGATTCCGTTAGTAAACATGTCGTTAAAGCCGCTTAAGCAGACGCTTTGGCGGGCGATGCGCCAACGGTTGCGGATGATGGCTTTGAAGCGGTCGGCAAGCTGATCGTGTTCGTGTTGTTCGCCGCTGTAAAACGCCACGCTTTCGGCGTGGTCGCGCACGCGGATGAGGGAGTAACGGTAGTCGCCGTTGAGTTTTTCGTTTTCATAGTTGTAACGAATCAGAGGGTTGCCTATCCACATGGCGATAAAGGTCGCCAAAATCACAAACATATAGACAAACCAAACGATGCCGTGCGGAATGTCGAAGCCGAACACGGTCAGGATGCCCGCCAAGCCCCACAAAACAACGGCAAATTCCAGCGAAGTAACGACCGAATTGACCATGCCACGCACAAATTCTATGGTCGATGCGATGAAATCCTGCGCATCTTGTTGGATACGCTGGTCGATATTGTCCGGCGCATGGCGGCGCATTTGCAGGCGGTAGTAGTTTTTGTCGGCAAGCCAGCGCGTTGTCAGCACTTCATTGAGCCGCTCCGACCATTTAATCGCCAAGCCTTGATCGAGAAAGTCGTTGACGACGTTGTTAAACGCCCGCACCAGCACCACGCCCGCGTTCATCGCTGCAAACATCCAAAATGCGGAGGCGTTCAAATCCTGCATCGAGTCGTAAAGCCCTTTGGACATAAAGGTACTCAATACATTCAGCCGCACTTCGGTCAGCAGCAGCGCAATCATCGCCGTAATCAGCAACAAGATTTTGACCGCGCTTTTCGGCGTTAGGCACAGCCGCAGGATATAGGCAAACTCGCGCCCGAAGCGCGTTTCGCGTGCCAAAAACAGAATTACCGCCGAGGCGGCGGCGACCATCAATAAGGTCTGTAACAGCCAAGACGGCGTGGAATAAAGCTCGGTTTGCCATTTTTGCATATTGGTATGTTTCGGTTTTCAGTGAGGCCGTCTGAAAAGAGGCAGTTTATAAAATATGAATATATTTAAGTGAATAAGGTACAATTTTTAGCATTATCTGCTTAAAAACCTTTTTGCTTGGTGTTGCATTTTTTATTTTTAAAAACAATTATTGTTCATTGTTATAGAAAAGCAGAATGTTATCAAATATAATTCCGAAGCAAAATTACTTTGTGATTTTTAACTCAAAATTTTAGACATCCGAAGGAATATATGAAAAGTAGATTAGCCTTGATGCCGCTCTTGATTATGAGCACATTCTCTTATGCGGCAGAAGAAACAGCCGCGACCACCGCTACCAATGCGCAGCAGACGGAATTGCAGCAAGTGGAAGTCCGCGCCGACGCCAAACGCGTCAAAGCTGCCCGTTCTTACTCCATCGCCAGCGACGGCGACTTGCGCGACCGCGTGAACTTGGGCGTATTGGGTAAAGCAAACGCCTTTACCGCGCCGATTACCGTCGTCAACTACGACGAACAAGCCCTCAACAACACCGAAGCGCGTACTTTGGTGGATGCCGTAGCGAAAAAAGACGCTTCCGTTTGGCAGTTTGGCGGAGAAAGCAACACGCTGACCGGCCTGTATTTCCGCGGTTATCAGCTTGATGCGCGCCAATTCAGCGTCAACGGTTTGGCAGGTATGTACGGCACGCAAGGCACGGCCAGCGTGCAAGTCGGCTCCGCGCAACTGATTAAAGGCGCGTCCACCGCCGTAAACGGCATGGACCCTGAAGGCGCGGTATCCGGTTCCGTCAATATCGAAACCAAAAAAGCCGCGGACGAAGGCAACCGCAAAATCGGTTTGGGCTGGTTCAGCAACAACCGCGCCCAAGGCACATTCGATTTAGGCCAACGCTTCGGCGAAAACAAAGAATTCGGCGTGCGCGCCAACGGCAAACTGCGCCACGGCGACACCCCGCGCCACGGTTACAGCGAAGACAACAAAGAATTTGCCTTGAATGCCGACTACCGCGGCGAAAAACTGCGCGTAGCGTTCGACTCCATCTATGCGAAACGTAAAACCAACGGCGGCCGCGCGCGTATCCAAGATATTCAAAATGCCAACGGCCGCTTGTTTGACGCACCTAAAGGTAAAGTGAATCTCGCTCCGAGCTGGCAGGCTCAAAATACGCGCGGTCAAACGAATATGCTGACCTTCGAATGGGATGCGTTTGAAAATGCTCAAATTACAGGCGGCATAGGCTACAACGATGCGCGCTATTACGGTAATTTCGCCTCTCCTACCGTTACAAGCAGCGGTTTGACCTACAATTCAGGTCGCGCGCGTTTGACCGACCAGCGTTTCAAAACGCTCAGTATGAATCTGACTGCGCGCGGCGAATTTGAAACCGGTCCGGTAAGTCACAACTGGAGTACCGCATTTGACCGTATCGACCGCAAACGCACCACTTATCAAGGTGTACGTCAAACGAAAAGCGAAGAAATCAATCCACGCCTTGATATTCCGACCCAATTGGCGAAATTGGATTCCAACTTAGGCAGCGCTTGGAGTGCAACGCCTTCACTAGATACCGTAATTAAAGTAAACAGTTTGGCGGTATCTGACACGCTTGGTTTTGCCGACAATAAATACCGCCTCACTTTGGGCGGACGTTTTCAAGCTGTCGAACAGAAAAACAAACTGAACGGCCGCAAAGCAGATGCGAGCCGTTTCAGTCCGATGTTGATGGCGGCATGGGTTCCGCAGCCTGATTTGGTGGTTTACGGCAACTATATGGAAGATTTGGAGCCGTCCGACATCCGTACCGATGACGATGGCCATGTGACGATGGCTGATCCGCGCGTCAGCCGCCAATTTGAAGTCGGTGTACGCAAAAACTGGGGTAATTTCGTAACGACGCTGAACGCATTCCAAATCAAACGCCCGGGTTACTGGCTCGGCAAAACGACTTCAGGTACTGACTTCGCAGCGCGCAAAAATGCAGGCTTGGCTTATAGCGGTTCCGAGCAAGGCATGGAACGCAGCCGCGGTATCGAGTTCAATACCTATGCCAACTTGTTGAATAAAACCCTGCGTCCGAGCTTTGGTTTGATGTATCTGCAATCAACCGTAAAAGATTATCCGAATTATGCCGACAATCTTGTTAACGGCGTACAAGTTGCCAACCCGCGCGTGATTGCCAAAGCGGGCGTGGAATGGGATACCCCGTTTGCCAAAGGTCTGACCTTAAACGGCAACGTTTCGTACTTCGGCAAGTCATACCAAGACACGCAAAAACAATACGCCTTCCCGTCCTATACCTTGGTTGACGTAGGCGCGCGCTACAAAACCAAGCTGGGCAAAAATACCCTGACCGTCAGCAGTTCGGTGGAAAACCTGTTCAACAAAAACTACTGGCAGGTACAGCGCGGCCAATACGACCGCAGCTTCGCCGTCGTCGGTATGCCGCGTACTTACTGGTTGAAAGCGGAATTGGATTTCTAATCTATTTCAAGTATCTAAAAGGCCGTCTGAAAACTGTTTTCAGACGGCCTTTTTTATTTTAAATGTTTATAAACCCGCATTATTCCGTAATTTTTAATCCGAAATGCAGATACGAACGTTCGGTTGCCACACGGCCGCGGGGCGTACGCTGCAAAAATCCCTGTTGAATCAGATAAGGTTCGATGACGTCTTCAATCGTATCGGTTGATTCTCCGATTGCAGCCGCTATGTTATCCAATCCTACCGGCCCGCCGCCGAATTTGTGCAGGATAGCTTCCAAAAATTTTCTGTCCATCACATCCAGTCCCTGTGCATCAACATCCAACATAATTAAGGCAGCATCGGCAATTTCAGCATCAATAACGCCATTGTTTTTTACATCTGCATAATCACGCACACGACGCAATAAGCGATTGGCAATGCGCGGCGTTCCACGGCTGCGCTTGGCTACTTCCATTGCACCGTCGCTACCCATGTTCAGTTGCAGCAATTGTGCCGAACGGCTGACTATCGTTGCCAAATCTTTGTTTTCGTAAAACTCCAACCGTGAAACAATACCGAAACGGTCGCGCAACGGATTAGTAAGCATTCCTGCACGGGTAGTGGCACCAATCAGCGTAAACGGTGGCAAATCGATTTTTACCGACCTTGCGGCAGGACCTTCGCCTATCATTATATCGAGTTGGTAATCTTCGAGAGCAGGGTAGAGTATTTCTTCTACAACAGGACTTAAACGGTGAATTTCATCAATAAAAAGAACGTCGTGTGGCTCAAGATTAGTCAACAGCGCGGCCAAATCGCCGGCACGTTCCAAAACAGGACCACTGGTTTGGCGCAGATTAACGCCCAATTCCTTCGCAATAATATGTGCCAACGTCGTCTTACCCAATCCGGGGGGACCAAATAAAAGCGTATGATCCAAAGCTTCGCCACGTTTTTTAGCCGCTTGAATAAAAATGGCCAACTGGTCTTTCGCCTTAGTTTGCCCAATATAATCGTTTAAAGTTTTCGGACGCAGGGCGCGTTCTAACAATTCTTCTTGGGAAGAGAGATTTTGCGCCGTAATAATACGTTGCATCCGATCTGCGCTAAGGTTGTCTGTTTGCAGCATAATAATCTTTTCAATAAGTTATCCACGCATCTCACGCCACGCTAAATAATCGCGCAGCGGTGGCATGGGCGGATTAATGCAGTGCGGGCAAATTCCAGTTATATCCTCATCGTCGCTGTCGATATGAAACGCATTAGGGTCAAACCGAACCTGCTGTATAACAGCCTGGACCAGTGCTTGTTCCTGTATGACATCAAACTCAAACTTGTTTAGGATTTCATGCAAGAGATTTGATTCGTTTTCACTAAAATCTTTGCTGTTACCGATAATCAAGCGTCGATAATCTTCGTTGGAAATTTTTTGTTGGAGTATATCAATATGAAGCATGATAAATATAATGTGTATTATATTAATAAACGTAACCAGTCATATTTAAACGACAAATTCATCAAAAAATGAATTTCCTGAGATAGTTATTAATATTTAGAAGAAGAGGAGAGTGTGTATCTAGGTATATGCAAATGTACTTGGATACAAAATTTTATGATATCGTTTGAATCATAGTTTAGTCTATTTACTTTAGTCAAGAAAAATTACAAAATTCATAAGGTTAATGTATTAGTACATCAGTCATTAATATATTTATAGGTACTTTTTACCCTGCAGGAACTGCTCCTAAGGGATCGTTATGGAAACTAAAAACTATCTGGCAGACTCAAGAAACAGTAATTATATTTACCATATTTAACAAAATTTAATTAAGTAAGTGTATTTGTATTCGTTTATAATAATACATTATTATAAATACTGTTTATATCTAGTCTTATCACTTAAAAAGACTTTAAATTAAATAAAGATCATTTCAACTAAATGAGGATTATTTATGCGTACTCAGAATAAATTGCCTATTATCCATTTTGTATTAACAGGTATTTGTGCTGCAGTTTTGGCAGCTTGTAGCAGTTCGAATGAAGTATCAGATTCAGCAAGAAATCTGTCTATAGCATCCAATAATATCAATACAGGCAATACCGATAAGGGCAATACCGATAAGGGCAATACCGATAAGGGTAATACCGATAAGGGTAATACCGATAAGGGTAATACCGATAAGGGTAATACCGATAAGGGTAATACCGATAAGGGTAATACCGATAAGGGTAATACCGATAAGGGTAATAAAACTAACATCAACAAAGAAACATCATTATTAAATAAAGGCATTCAGGATAAACTGACCACACTAAAACTAAGTGATGTAATAAAAACTGAACAATTTAATCAAACTGAAGTGAACACCGGCTTCATTGCAAATAACTTAGGTGCGACTCCATTATTAGAGACAGCTAAAGGTCCACATGATTATCCTACCTCTCATCTTTTGACATCCGCTTATAGAAAAGATAAAACTAAACTTTTGCGCCCTCAAACAGTGATATTAGGGGGCGTAGCAACGCGTTACTTTACTAACTATACAGATGGTTATGTTGCGAAGAGAGCCGGTTATGATGAGATTGATACGCCATTAAGTGCAAAAAATCTGATTGGTGTAGATAAACGCAATAAAAATGGCATCTTAGTTAAAAATGGCAGGAGCGTTAACATCTTAGATCAAACTGCCAGCAAGCTAGAATTAGATAGTGTAGGCGGTAGCCGTTATACAAAATGGTTTAATAATTTTGCTACTAATGCCGATAATGAAACTGAATTGGATAAAGGCCACCGTGTATTAACAGACGTGAAATACAAATTAGATGCAAATAATAATCCTGTATGGACTGTAACTACCGAACCCAGCAGCGGTTATCAATATGCACATTCTTTAAATCGTTATTTTAACAATAATCCAGACGATGAATTATATGTTAACCAAAACGGTGAATATGCATATCGTTTTACATTAAAAAAATCAACTACATTTGAAGTTAGTGCAGAATCAGCAAAAACCCATCCGGAACGTGCAGAGGCACTCAAAGCATTAGGATGGTCTGCTGGCAAGCAATATCACTTCGCACCAGGTAGCTACTTTATGGTTACACAAAAAGATGGCAGCCTAAAAATTGTAGCCGATAACGGACAAATGACGCAGGTATCCTTATATTCAGTCCATGTCGGTATTGATGACAATAAAGCATTCGGTGCATTCCAAAATAAACGTGTAATTGCCGAAATGTTCAGTGCATTAAACTATGGCAAGACAAATGAAATTCGTGCGATTTATACCTATGACGTTGGACAAGCTAATGGCTTCAATCAACAATATCTCTCATTAAATGCATGGCGCTATAAAAATGGCGATGGCACTTATGGACTCAATAATCCTTTTAACATCGGCATTTTCGACCGAGTTGCTACTGAAAATGGTATAGTTGCCAATGTCTATGACATGAAGACTAAAAAAGGTTTATCTGCCAAATATACAGGCGTTGCCTATTCTAGCCGAGATGGTAAACAAGACGGCATAATGAACATGACTGCGCAGTTCCATGAACCAGATATAGCTTACAATAATACTGTTTTAAGCAATAACGTTACCTTTAATGGCGAGATTACCAACCGTCGCCTAGATGACAAACGTAATGTATATTTTGCCAGCGGTAATGTAAAAACAGGGAGTGGAATGCCTTCTGCAAGCGCAGGCCAAAAAGTTTCTCTAGTGGGTAGAAGCCAAGTTGCTCAAAATGTTACTGTCTGGATGGAAGGAAAAAATCCAGGTGAAAATAAAGTAATTTATGGTCAAGGTAACGTACGTTTTGCCGGTCCAAATGCTGAAGAAGTTGGTGGTTTGTTAAAAATCACTACCAGCCATGGCGAAAACAATATCGGTTTCATCGGCAAACGCTAAGACGCTTACCCAAAGAAATAAGCAGCAGAAGCTTTGCATCTGCTGCTTATTATTTTCCAAGCAAACCCCTCTAGCACAATTGGAGGGGCAACTTAAAATATCCTGAATTCTCTGAAAAATATACTCATGAAATCTAATCAATTCATTTTTATTGCGGGCATATTATTTCCCATAATGGTTACTGCCGAAACCATTGCTAACCCTGAAACTGAAGCCGATCGCCAGATGGAAAGAATCCAAGAAATGGCCATTCCTAAACCACCGGAGGTAGGCACCTCCCTTTTGAATGGTGTCAAGGCTTCTTTGAATGAGCATACTCAAACATTGACATTAGATGATCTAGCCAAACAACCAGAGCTGGCCGAACCTTTGTTAAATCAAGCATTGCAAGCGCGAAACTATATTGCTGCAGAGCAGCTCTTGCCTATATATCGTAAATGGGATGGGTATGACCCAATTTTATTGGATTATGCGCAAGGCGCAATTTGGCGTTCGCAAGGAAAACATCAAAAAGCCATTACACTTTACCGTAATATTCTTGTTCGACATCCTAATCTTGTTGCCGTCCGTCTAGACTTAGCTGCTATGCTTTATGAGGATAAGCAAACCCGTAATTCACAACATGAATTTGATGCCGCCAAAAAGCAAGGTTTACCAGAAGATGTCCTTCCTACTATTGCCCTTTATGAAAACGCTATGGGGCAAAATAAATGGCAATTTTCAGGCAGTCTGAGTTACACCCAAGACAACAATATCAACAACGTTTCAGCTGAGCGTGAAATTCATCTTCCTCAGTTTGGTAACTTGGCTTTTGAAAAAAATTCTGATTATCTGCCACAAAAAGGGCATGGTTTTACCTACGCCCTATCCGTTGATCGAGATATCAATCTTAAAAACAACCATTATTTTGCTCTTTCAGGCGATGTCGATGGTGTTAGCTATTGGAATAATCATGATTATGATGATCAAACAGCAAAGGTCAGTCTTGGTTATAAAAATAAAAGTTTTAAAACAGATAGTTTTGTTATGCCATTTTTAGAAAAGCGTCGCTACGGAAATCATCCTTATTACACGCGTACAGGTGTAGATTTAGGTGTTTCACGTTGGATAAAACCAAATTTACGTCTATCTGCCAACGGAACCTTTGCACAAAAAGATTATGCATATACCAAACGACAAGGGAAAGATTATCAGATTGGATTTGGGGCGACCTACCTGATGAATGATAAAACCTATTTCTTAGGAGGTTTGAATTATGCGCGTGACAAAGTTGAAAATTTCGCAGGCAGCAGCTCCAAACGGATAGGAGGTTACTTAGGTTGGGGGCAAATTTGGGGTGAAAATTTCAATAGCCGCCTTATCATCAATCACTACAATGAACGCTTTGATGGAAAACATTACGTCTTTACCGACCGTCATCGTACAGATAATGTAGTGGTTACCAATTTAAGCCTCTGGCACAATAAACTTAGTTTTCTAGGAATTACGCCGAGATTAAATTGGCGATATACAAACAATAACAGCAATATTAACGAACTTCATAGTTATACTAAAAATCGTGTGTTTATAGATTTTGAGAAAACGTTCTGAAAATGAGTTGGCGATGAAAGATTGGATGGACACATGTGAAAACTAAGTAACTGATTATTTAAATTCGCATAATGTATATTATGTTAAATTTTATTGGTACAAATTTATAGGCCATCTGAAAATAATTTTCAGATGGCCTTACTGCCCGGCTATCTTATTTCCTTACAGGCTATTGGTAAATGTCCGGGTAATCACATCACGTTGCTGTTCTGGAGTCAGCGAATTGAAGCGAACCGCATAACCCGACACACGGATAGTCAACTGCGGATATTTATCAGGATTGGCTACGGCATCCTCTAATGTTTCTCGGGTCAATACATTAACATTCAAATGCTGACCGCCTTCAACTTTCGGACGTGCGTGAACATCAACTGGAATTTCTTTATAAGACACTTCACCCAATTCAGAAAATGAGACAACTGCATCTGCCGCGAATCCGCTTTCTTCTTTGGCAACTAAACAACGTGTTTCGTTGGTTTGGTCGTCAAGCAACCAAAATGAATTTAACAGAGCATTGTTGGTAGAACCGGTGATTTGGATACCTTTAATCATCATAGACCTTTCTGATTTCTTTGGAAAAAATATTTTTCATGTAATATTCTATACCTGCTCAGCGAATATTATTTGACTAAAATCAAATTATCTAAAATTACGCGATGAACTATAACATATTGTTTTAAAATGAATAATTATTTTATGAGTTAAAATGGCTATGGAATCTAAGAAAATAAACTGCTGGCTGTTTTGTAATGTCATTGATAATTTTGGAGATATAGGCGTTTCATGGCGGCTGGCCCAATGTTTGTATCATGAGCTAGGTTGGGAAGTACATTTATGGATTGACGATTTAAACGCGTTACATACCCTCTGCCCTGCCCTGCCCTCTGTTCCATGTTTATTTGAAAATGTCTATATTCACCAATGGCAGGCTGGTTGTGCGCAAGATGTTATTTCGATTAATCCTCCTCAGGTCGTCATTGAAACTTTCGCCTGTAATCTTTCTGAAAACGTTTTATGTATTATAAGAAAAAACAAGCCATTATGGTTAAACTGGGAATATTTGAGCGCAGAGGACAGCAACGAACGGCTCCACGCAATGCCGTCATTACAAGCAGACGGATTGCGGAAGTATTTTTGGTTCATGGGCTTTGGTGAACGTAGTGGCGGTCTAATTCGGGAACGGGATTACGATTCTCTCTGTCTCTATAACAAAATACAATTCAGACGGCATTTGAATTTACCGGAAAAATCATCGTCCGAATGGTTTTTATTTGGCTACTACAGTCCGGTTTGGTCTAAATGGCTGCAAATGTGGCAGTTGGATAATCGACCCATCACTTTATTGCTTGCAGGGCACCAAATTATTGACAGTTTGAAAACCGACGGCGTGCTTCCTATTGATGTCTTAACAAAGGACGGCGATGTTTTTCAGACGGCCTGTGTAAAGCTAGTAAAGATTCCATTTGTTCCTCAGAATGATTTTGACAAGCTGTTGCACCTTTCAGACGGCCTAATCGTACGCGGGGAAGACAGCTTCGTCCGAGCCCAGTTTTCGGCCAAGCCTTTCTTCTGGCATATTTATCCGCAAGATGAGATGGTACATCTGGACAAACTCCATGCTTTTTGGGAGAAAGCAGGTGTTTTTTATCCGAAAGATGTTTTTGCCGCACACAGGCTGCTTTCTGATGAATTGAACGGTGCGATTACTTTATCCGATAAAAACCGTTTGCAGGCTTGGCAGATTTTGCGGGAACAATCTTTTAGATGGCAACAGGCGGCCAAAGGCTGGCAGAATTTCCTGTTCAACCAGCCCAGCGCATTGGAAAAGCTAGCCAAATTTGTTTCAAATACGTTAAAATAGCCGTTTATTTTTTGACTGATTTGATTGGAATAGCACGATGAAAACTGCACAAGAATTGCGTGCCGGCAATGTATTCATGGTTGGCAATGATCCTATGGTCGTACAAAAAAGCGAATATATCAAAGGCGGCCGCAGCTCGGCCAAGGTTAGCATGAAACTGAAAAACCTGCTGACCGGCGCGGCTACCGAGACTATTTATAAAGCGGACGACAAATTTGATGTTGTCGTTTTGGCCCGCAAAAACTGTACTTATAGCTACTTTGCCGACCCTATGTATGTGTTTATGGACGAGGAGTTCAACCAGTACGAAATAGAAGCCGAAAACATCGGCGATGCACTGAAATTCATTGTCGATGGCATGGAAGATCAATGTGAAGTAACCTTCTACGAAGGTAATCCTATTTCCGTAGAACTACCTACTATTATCGTGCGCGAAGTGGAATATACCGAGCCGGCAGTTAAAGGTGATACTTCAGGCAAAGTGATGAAAACTGCGCGCCTGGTCGGGGGTACTGAAATCCAAGTGATGTCTTACATCGAAACTGGCGACAAGGTAGAAATCGACACCCGTACCGGTGAGTTCCGCAAACGTGCTTGATAAAGTCTGATTTTTGCAACAAAGGCCGTCTGAAATTATTTTCAGACGGCCTTCGGCCTTTTGGCTAGTGAACACAGTTATACCTTAGCCAACTCTTTCCTCATTTCGTCAATAACTGCTTTATAGTCCGGCTGACTGAAAATAGCGGACCCTGCTACGAAAGTATCTGCACCTGCTGCTGCTACCTCGGCAATATTTCCAGTTTTAATACCACCGTCCACTTCCAAAGCAATACGTCGTCCGGTTTGAGATTCGTAGTTGTCGAGCATTCCCCTTACCTGCCTGATTTTAATCAGCGTATGAGGGATAAAACTCTGACCGCCAAATCCCGGGTTGACCGACATTAATAAAACCATGTCCAGCTTGTCCAATACATTTTCAATCAGATTAACAGGTGTTGCAGGATTCAATACCAAACCGGCCTGACAACCCATGCTTTTAACCAAACTCAAGCTACGGTCGATGTGTTTGCTGGCTTCGGGATGAAAAGTGATAATGTCCGCCCCTGCTTTACCGAATGACTGAATCAAATCATCAACCGGTTCCACCATCAAATGAACGTCAACAGGTACGGTTGCATAAGGCTTGATGGCGGAACAGACCATCGGCCCGATGGTCAAATTGGGCACATAATGGTTATCCATAACGTCAAAATGAATCAAATCCGCTCCTGCATCGATTACCTTGCTGACTTCCTCTCCCAATTTGGCAAAGTCGGCCGATAAAATACTGGGTGCGATACGAAATGTATTCATAACTTTTCTCCATTCAAAATGTTTGTGATGCGCAATCAGTTTTAGACTTCATTCTATCCCAAACCGCAAATGTTTTAAGTATTTTTGTAATGCTTTTCCAAAGGCCGTCTGAAATGTAATGATAATAACCTTGTTTATAAATATTTGAAATAAAAGCATTCATTATCTGAATTTTTTATTAAAATCATAACGCATTAACTAAAGTTAACCCTGTTGATACCGCTTTTCACACGCTTATCCGTTATATTCCACGCCATACTGAAAATTTGGAAAATGCCGTGTTTGCTGTGTTAAAACCTTATTTCGTCCCTCACTTCCTCTCCGTTTTTCTGCTGGTTTACAGCAGTCTGATTTATGCAGCGCCTGTTTCTTCAATGCAACTGGATGATTTTTATCCGAATTGCGACGTCCGCCAATTGGGGCTGACTCAATCACAACAAAACTCACTACGCAAAATCCGTTCAGAATACCGTCAGGCTGCTGATAAAGCTTACCGTAAAACCGTACGTTCCGACAGAACCCGTCGTCAGACTATTATTAAAATTCTTTCAGGCAATATGTTTGACCAAAATGCCGCCCGCGATTATGTGGAAAACCGTTATCTGCCCAATATGGATTTTGCGGTGGACGAATTGGCAATCCAATACCGGTTTTATCAATTATTAAACGACCGCCAACGCCAGCAATGGCTTGCTACTTGCCTGAGATAACCAATGATTGACAAAGGGCACTTTACGGTTTACGTAAAGTGCCCTTTGTCAATCCAATATGCGTTGTTCAGGCAGGCGCCCCGCCCAATCACAAGCAAATTGCCAAGCAGAACGGCCTGAACGGTTGCCTCGCATTTGTGCCCACATAAGTGCCGCTTTTTTAGCGGTTTCGTCAAACGGAACCTCAAAATCGTTCAACCAGTTTTCTACTGCCAGCAAATAGTCATTTTGGTCGAACGGATAAAAGCTCAACCATAAACCAAAACGGTCGGATAACGATACTTTTTCTTCAACGGCTTCTTTTTGATGGATTTCTCCCCGTATTCCCGTCGTCCCTACATTTTCATCCATATATTCCGGCATCAGGTGGCGGCGGTTGGATGTGGCGTAGACCAAAACATTATTGCACCTTTGCGATAGACCGCCATCCAAAGCAGTTTTCAATGCTTTATAGGTTTCATCACCTGACTCGAACGATAAATCGTCACAAAATACAATAAATTTTTCTTTGCGCTTTTCCAACAAGGTTAATAATGCAGGCAAGCTGACCAAATCACTCTTGTCGACTTCAATCAGTCGCAAACCTTGTTCCGAATATTCGTGCAGCAATGCTTTGACCAATGAAGATTTACCTGTACCACGGGCACCGCTCATTAAAACATTGTTTGCGGGACGCCCGGCTAGAAATTGCTCGGTATTTCGTTTGAGCCGTTCAGTCTGAGAATTAACAGCCGCCAGCCGGTTCAAAGGGAAGGTATGCGGGTTTGGCAGACTTTCAAGAATCCCTTGTTTGCCTATACTCTGCCAGCGGTAAGCTAACGCCGACCAGTCGATTCTGTTCTGTTCGGGAGGTAGGAGGACATCCAACTGGTCAATAACAGAATTTATTTTCTTTAATAATTTAGATATTTTCATATTAATTCTCTAGACGGCCTATATCTATCATCTGCCGTTGTTGTTTCATAAAACGTTTAACCGTGTCGACAACAGTTTGAGTTTGCGGATCAATTTCAACATTAACCGTATCCCCTACCCGACGGCCGCCGAATAATGTGCGCTTTAAGGTTTCAGGAATTAAATGTACATTGAATTCTGTTTCGGTTACATCGCCTATGGTCAGACTGCATCCGTCTAGGCCGACAAAACCTTTGGTCAGGATATATGGTTTTAATAAATCAGGCAGAGTAAACCAGACAGTACGGTTAAAATCGTTTTCTTTGATGCGAGTAATCCGTGTGGTGGTTATGATATGACCGCTCATCAAATGTCCGCCGATTTCATCCCCAAATTTGGCCGCACGCTCTAAGTTCACCATATCTCCTTCTTTCAGACGGCCTAAATTGGTTTTGGACAATGTCTCTCCCATTAAGTCGAAACTTACCCTGTTTCCATCAATCTCAGTAATAGTCAGGCAACAGCCGTTATTGGCTACAGAAGCACCGATTTGCAAATCATCTGCTATTTCCGGCGGCAAATCCACTATATGTGTACGGAAATCTGCAGAAGGCTCCTGAATACGGACAATTTGTCCCATCCCTTGTACGATGCCGGTAAACATATATTTATCCCTACTAATCCTATCTTGGCTGAAGGATTTAATTGTAACATTTTTAAATACTGACAAGGCCGTCTGAAAAATGTTTCAGACGGCCTTGTCTCTCAAATGTAAGGCCGAAGATACCGCAATGGATTTTCAGCCTTAATCAATTAATTGTTTCCGTAAAATTACAAAGCATCTTTCAAGGCTTTACCTGCACGGAATTTAGGAGTTTTAGCAGCAGCGATAGTCAGGGGAGCACCGGTTTTGGGGTTGCGGCCTTGACGTTCGGCGCGTTCGCCCACATAGAAGGTACCGAAACCTACCAGAGTTACAGTGTCTCCGTTTTTCAATGCGTTGGTTACGGCGTTGGTTGTAGCATCCAGAGCTTTAGCGGCGGCAGCTTTGGAAATGCCGGCTTCCTGAGCAATTGCTTCGATTAATTCAGACTTGTTCACAATCAGTCCCTTCCTATCATTGACAAATAATAATTAAGAATCCCGAATATTCGGGCTTTTCCGTACTTTGAGTACCTTTGTGCTTTATAGCAATTACGAAATTACCGTGTCAAGTAAAAAGATGCGGAATCCTTCAGTTTTATAGGCTTTCAAGCCAAACCGACATCTTTTACAACACATTCCTACAAAATCAATGTTGGGTCGCTTTCGTCCTTGATTTCGGCTTCGGTTTCGATAAATCAGTAGCAACGGGTTCTTTCCACGGTTCCGGCTGGTATTGCAAACCCAGTGCCAAGACTTCGTCAATCCATTTGACGGGATGAATGGTCAAGCCGGTTTTGACATTATCGGGAATTTCCTCCAGGTCTTTAACATTATCGTGGGGAATCAGAACATGTTTGATGCCACCGCGCAATGCTGCCAGCAGTTTCTCTTTCAAGCCGCCGATTGGCAACACCTCACCGCGCAGTGTGATTTCACCTGTCATTGCCACATCGGCACGCACCGGGATTTTGGTGAAAGCGGAAACCATCGCTAAAGTCATGGCAATGCCTGCACTTGGGCCGTCTTTCGGAGTTGCGCCTTCAGGCACATGGACATGGATATCTTTTTTCTCGTAGAAATCGGGAGGCAAACCCACTGACTCGGCACGAGAACGTACCACGGACCACGCCGCCGAGACGGACTCCTTCATAACATCGCCCAACTGCCCTGTACATTGAATCGTGCCTTTGCCAGGCAAAGCAACCGCTTCAATCGTCAACAACTCACCACCGACTTCCGTCCAAGCCAAACCTGTAACTTGACCGATACGGTTTTCACTTTCGGCGACGCCGTAATCAAAACGGCGCACTCCTAAATAGTCATGTAAGTTTTTCTCATTGACTTTGATTACCTTCGGTTTTGCTTTGCTTGCCGTTCCGGTTTTGGATGCTTTTTTCTTGTCTTCAGCCAAAGTAATTTGCATCACTACTTTTCGACAGATTTTGGCGATTTCACGGTCAAGCGAGCGCACGCCTGCTTCACGGGTGTAATAACGGATAATGTCGCGCACTGCACTTTCTTCGACAGCCAGTTCTCCTTCCTTAACACCGTTGCGCTTCATTTGTTTCGGCACAAGGTATTGCATGGCGATATTGATTTTTTCATCTTCCGTATAGCCGGACAGACGGATAATTTCCATGCGATCGAGCAAAGGCGTGGGGATGTTCAGGCTGTTGGATGTGGCGATAAACATCACGTCGCTCAAATCGTAATCCACTTCGGCATAGTGGTCGGCGAACTTGTTGTTTTGTTCGGGATCGAGCACCTCAAGCAGCGCACTGGCCGGATCACCTCGGAAATCATTGCCCAATTTGTCGATTTCGTCGAGTAGGAACAATGGGTTTTTTACGCCTGCCTTAGCCATGTTTTGCAGAATTTTTCCAGGCATGGAACCGATATAGGTGCGGCGGTGGCCGCGGATTTCGCTTTCATCACGCACACCACCCAAAGCCATGCGGACATATTGTCGGCCTGTGGCTTTCGCAATGGACTCGCCCAATGAGGTTTTACCCACCCCCGGAGGTCCGACCAAACACAGAATCGGACCTTTGAGTTTGTCCATACGTTTTTGGACGGCGAGGTATTCCAAAATCCGCTCTTTGACTTTTTCCAAACCGTAGTGGTCGGCGTTCAAAACCAAATCAGCTTTGGCAATGTCCTTGCTGACGCGGGATTTTTTCTTCCACGGCAGTTCGAGCAAAGTGTCAATATAGTTGCGTACGACGGTAGACTCCGCAGACATAGGCGGCATCATTTTCAGCTTTTTCAATTCGGACAGGCATTTTTCTTCAGCTTCTTTGGTCATGCCCGCTTCTTTGATTTTTGCTTCCAACGCATCCAGTTCGCCGCGTTCGTCTTCCTCTCCCAATTCCCTTTGAATCGCTTTGACCTGTTCGTTTAGATAGTATTCGCGTTGGGACTTTTCCATTTGGCGTTTCACGCGGCCGCGGATGCGTTTTTCGACCTGCATAATGTCGAGTTCCGACTCCAACTGACCGAGTAGAAATTCCATACGGTCAGAAATGCCAGGTGTTTCTAAAATTTCCTGACGCTGCTCCAACTTTAATTGTAGGTGCGCGGCGATAGTATCGACTAGACGGCTGTTTTCGGAAATACTGTTGATAGTGGATACGACTTCGGCAGGAATTTTCTTGTTTAACTTGGCATATTGCTCGAACTGGGAAAGCAACGTCCGCCGCAATGCTTCCATATCCGGATGGTGTTCGTCGACGGATTCGTTGACTGCTTCGATATGAGCCAAGAAAAGCTGTCCGGTGTCTTCAACGGTCAGGGCGCGGGCGCGACGTATGCCTTCAACCAACACTTTTACCGTGCCGTCGGGCAGTTTCAATACCTGCAATACTTGGGCAACCGTACCCATCGCATGCAGGTCTTTAGGCTCCGGTTCCTCCGTATCGGGGTTAAGCTGTGCCAGCAAAAATACGGGTTCGTCGTTACCCATTGCCGCTTCAAGTGCGGCAATCGATTTGGGGCGGCCTACAAACAGCGGCAGCACCATGTGCGGATATACCACGACGTCCCGCAGGGGTAAGGTGGCCAGTGCGCTGTATTCCTCAAAATGTTTGTCTGTTGTTGCCATATTCAATCTCTATCGGTTCAAAATCGGTTTGTCGTGTAAGTTGGGCTGAAGTATTTTATTTCAAGTATTTCAAGGCTTGATAAACGGCTTTCGCAAGCCCATTTTACAACTGGCCGTTTTTATGGCCCATGCCATATTTTTGCGTTAAAATACGCGCCACATATGTTAACAATCGGAGGCCATCTCGGGAAACTTGGGAAATCGGTTTTCAGACGGCCTCGGATAAAGGAATAATCAATATGCCGACCGACCGTTCCGTACTTATCGAATTTCCCTGCACTTTTCAAATTAAAGTAATGGGTGCGCAGCATCCGGAATTTGAAACGGCGGTTTTGGAAACCGTACGCATCCATGCACCGGAGACCCAGTCCCATCATATCAGCACTCGTCCCAGCAGCAAAGGCAATTATTTAGGGGCGAGCGTAAACGTGTACGTTACCAGCCAGGCACAACTTGACGATATCTACCGGGCGCTGACTTCGCACGAAATGGTCAAAGTGGTGCTTTAAGGCATGAAAGTCATACAAAAAGGTTTGGTCGAATACTTGCCGACTTTCGAAGCCATGAAAGCGTTCAACGCCGCACGCACGGCTGAAACGGAAGACGAATTGTGGGTGGTCGAGCACCCTCCCGTGTTCACACAAGGCTTGGCCGGCAAGCCCGAACACCTGTTGATACGCGACGATATTCCCGTAGTACAGATTGATCGCGGCGGCCAGATTACCTACCACGGTCCGGGACAGTTGGTAGTGTATACCATGATTGATTTCAAACGGCGCAAAACCAGTGTGCGCCGCATCGTATCTGCATTGGAAAACAGCATTATCTCCACCTTGTCCGAATACGGCATAAAAGCAGCAGCAGATCCCGGCCGCCCGGGCGTATATGTCGACGGACGGAAAATCGCCTCTTTGGGACTACGCATTAAAAACGGTTCGGTCTATCACGGTTTGGCGTTGAACGTAAATATGGACTTAAGTCCGTTTACCCATATCAATCCATGTGGCTATGCAGGAATGGAAATGGTACAGATAGCCGACTTTGTCCGCCCCTGCCCGTCGCTGGCCGAAGTAGCCGGAAAACTGACCGGCCACTTGCAAAGAGAATTAAACTTCCAAGCTATGGCGGGAGACGAAAAGAACGGAAAGGCCGTCTGAAACACGACATATTCCGCTTCTGCGGCTTCTTTTTTCAGACGGCCTCAATAACCTGCTTGCCCTCAAACACAATAAGAAATCAAATAGTTAATTTAAAAAAGAAAGACAGTCTCATGACGACCGACACAACATCAGCCAATAAGTCCGACCCGAAACGCGGCGTCAAACTCAAAGGCGCGGACAAAACCGCACGCATCCCCATCAAAGTCGTCCCCCTTCAGGAAAAACTGAAAAAGCCCGAATGGATACGCGCCAAGCTGCCGTCACGCAAATTCTTTGAAATCAAAGACATTTTGCGCGAACAAAAAATGCACACCGTTTGCGAAGAAGCCTCCTGCCCAAACATCGGCGAATGTTTCAGCAAAGGCACGGCGACCTTCATGATTATGGGCGACATCTGCACCCGACGCTGCCCGTTCTGCGACGTAGGACACGGCCGTCCGAATATGCTTGACCCCGACGAACCGAAACACCTCGCAGAATCCGTCAAAGCCATGAACCTGCGTTACGTCGTCATTACTTCAGTTGACCGCGACGACCTGCGCGACGGCGGCGCACAGCATTTTGCCGACTGCATCAAAGCCATCCGCGAAACCAGTCCGAACACCAAAATCGAAATTCTCGTTCCCGACTTCCGCGGCCGCTTGGACATCGCACTGAAAATCCTTGCTGAAACCCCGCCTGACGTGATGAACCACAACTTGGAAACCCATCCGAGCCTGTACAAAAAAGCCCGTCCGGGGGCCAACTATCAGCACTCCCTCGACCTGCTGCGCCGCTACAAAGAAATGATGCCGCACATCCCGACCAAATCCGGCATCATGGTCGGCTTGGGCGAAACAGACGAAGACGTGCGCGAAATCATGCGCGATATGCGGGCGCACAATATCGAGATGATTACCATCGGCCAGTACCTCCAGCCTTCAGACGGACACCTGCCCGTCTTGCGCTATGTAACGCCCGACCAGTTCAAAATCTTCGAAAAAGAAGCATACGAACTGGGCTTCACCAACGCCGCCATCGGCGCCATGGTCCGCTCAAGCTACCATGCCGACGAGCAGGCTGCCGAAGCATTGCGCGAAAGTCATGGCGGCGGTTGCGGTCATCACTGACAAAAATATCTTTCACATTCTGTGATGAGGCCGTCTGAAAACATCAGTCAACTGTTTTCAGACGGCCTTAGCCAAACAAAAAGCCTGCATTCGTCGCTCTATGCAGGCTTTCTTTCACTCAAACCAATCAATCGACACGGCTGAAAATCAGCGTGGCATTGGTGCCGCCGAAGCCGAAGCTGTTGGACATCACTGCATTGAGTTTCATCTCGCGGTTTTCGCGCAGAATCGGCAGGCCTTCTGCTTGTTCGTCCAAGTTTCGGATGTTCGCGCTGGCGCAGACAAAATCGTTCTGCATCATCAGAATCGAGTAAATCGCTTCGTTCGAACCTGCCGCGCCGAGGGCGTGGCCGGAAAGCGATTTGGTGGAGCTGATGAGCGGGATTTCTTGTTCGGCGAACACTTCGCGGATGGCACCCAGTTCTTTGGTGTCGCCGACCGGCGTGGAAGTGCCGTGGGCGTTGATGTAATCGACTTTGCCGCCGTGCTGCGCCAGTGCCATCTGCATACAGCGCACCGCGCCTTCGCCGGAAGGCTGCACCATGTCGTAGCCGTCGGAAGTCGCACCGTAGCCGGTCAGTTCGCACAGGATGTTCGCGCCGCGCGCTTTGGCGTGTTCATATTCTTCCATCACCAGAATGCTGCCGCCGCCGGAAATAACGAAGCCGTCGCGGTCGGCATCGTAGGCGCGGCTGGCCCGGTCGGGCGTGTCGTTGTATTTGCTCGATAACGCGCCCATCGCGTCAAACAGGGAACTCATCTGCCAAGATACTTCTTCGCCGCCGCCGGCAAACACGATGTCTTGTTTGCCAAGCTGGATCAGTTCGGCGGCGTGGCCGATGCAGTGGGCGGAAGTGGAGCAGGCGGAACTGATGGAGTAGTTTACGCCTTTGATTTTAAACGGGGTAGCCAAGCAGGCGGCTACGGTGGAGGCCATGGTTTTGGTTACGCCGTAGGGGCCGATGCGCTTCACGCCGCTGGCACGCAGGGTGTCGGCGGCTTCCACTTGCGAGGCTGAAGACGCGCCGCCGCTGCCGGTTACGATGCCGGTGCGGATGTTGGAAACCTGCTCCTCGGTCAGTCCTGCGTTGGCGATGGCTTCTTGCATGGCGATGTAGGCATAGGCCGCCGCGTCGCCCATAAAGCGCAGGATTTTGCGGTCGATGTGTTCTTTGGTGTCGATTTTGATGTTGCCCGCCACGTTTGAACGCAGCCCTATTTCGCGGTAGCTCTCGTCAAAGGAAATGCCGGATTTCAGATTTTTCAGCGATTCGAGCACTTCGCGGCAGTTGTTGCCCAGGCTGGATACGATGCCGATACCGGTTACGACTACGCGTTTCATTGTATTCTCCGATGATGCAGGCCGTCTGAAAGTTGCCGTTTCAGACGGCCTTTGATTACTGGATCAGAAGTCGTCGGTGGTGGTAAACAGGCCGACGCGCAGGCCGTTGCCTTCGTAGATTTTGCGGCCGTCCACACTCATTTCGGCGTCGGCGATGCCCAACACCAATTTACTGTTCATTACCCGTTTGATGTGAATGTGGTAGGTGATTTTTTTATGCTTCGGCAGAACTTGGCCGCTGAATTTCACTTCGGCGCAACCCAGAGCGCGACCGCGTCCCGGCGCACCCGTCCATCCCAGATAGAAGCCGACCAGTTGCCACATGGCGTCCAAACCCAAACAGCCGGGCATGACGGGGTCGCCTTCGAAATGGCAGCCGAAAAACCATAAATCGGGATTGATGTCCAATTCGGCGATAATTTCGCCCTTGCCGTATTTTCCTCCGGTGCTGTTTATATTGACGATGCGGTCTATCATCAGCATATTGGGCAGCGGCAGTTGCGCGTTGCCCGCGCCGAAAAGCTCGCCGCGCCCGCATGAGAGCAGTTCTTCTTTGGTATAGCTGTTTTGTGGAACGAATTGTGTGGTCATGTCTGTCTTTCCCTGCGGTGGGAACCGCAGTCAGATTAAAGTTTAGAACTTAAACTCTATGAAAAGCGGATTTTATTCATTACCCGCCCCCCAGTCAACTTGGCTTATGGGTTTTTGGTAGAATTTACATACCGGCCCGCCGAAGCAGACGGTATTTTACCCTGTCGTCTGTCTTTTGGGGGCGGTTTAGATGCCAAAAAACAAAACGAGGCCGTCTGAAAATCCGTTTCAGACGGCCTCCCGCCCTTATTTTTTCAAAAAGGCGCGCTTCAGGATAATCAGCCAATCCTTTTTATCCAATACCGGGCGTCGGCCGAACATATCGTATTTGCAGCCGTCGAGTTTTTGTAAAATTATCTGCCCGCCGACAATAATCATCCTCAGTTCGAAGCCGATGCGGCCCCTCAGTCTTTTGCCCAAAGGCGAACCGGCCTTGAGTATTTGAAACGTGCGTTCGCATTCATGGGCCATCAACCTTTGAAACGCGAAATCCGCCCGCCCTTCGGCAATTTGCTCTTCCGAGACCTTATATTTTGCCAAGTCTTCCTGCGGAATGTACACCCGCCCTTTTTGCCAGTCCAACGCCACATCCTGCCAAAAGTTAATCAACTGCAATGCCGTGCAGATGCCGTCGCTGCGGGCAATACTGACCGGATCGTTTTCACCGTAAAGATGGAGCATCATCCGGCCGACCGGATTGGCCGAACGGCGACAGTAATCCACCAGTTCGCCGAAATTCTGATAGCGTTTTTTAACTACGTCTTGGCGGAAAGCGGACAATAGGTCGTAAAACGGTTCCGAAGGCATGGCAAACGGTTTAATAGCTTCGTTCTGCAAACGCTTCATCAATGCGGTTTGCGGTATTTCTCCCGTATAAATCCTATCCAGTTCTTTTTGCAAATCATCCAAACCGCGCAGGCGTTCGGCATCTGCCGTCCCGCCCTCGTCGGCAATATCGTCCGCAGTACGGGCAAAGGCATAAACGGCATGAATCGGTTTGCGCAGGCGGCGCGGTAAAAGAATGGAACCGACGGGGAAATTTTCGTAATGTTCGACAGACATAGTAGTGCGTTCTTTATTCGGTTATGGCTTTGTTATTTTAATGTGCTGTTTTGATTGCGGCAATCGTACTTCATGCGTCTATTGCACTATTCTATGAGAGAAACAGACAAGTTATTTTATTAAAAAGAATTATAATGAAATAGTTATATGGAATTAGTATATTGGCGGTTTTTGCCGGTAGCCGTATCTTAACCGACGGATTATTCTGTATAATCGCACTATATTTTACCAACGGCGGACTCGCCGGACACACCTTTCTGAAGATTCGTTTTATGAAAAAAATACTTTATTTCCTTACCGTATTGTTCGCCTTTTGCAGCAATGCTTTCGCAGTAGACGCTTCCAAACTGCTGCCCCCCGAACAGGCGTTCGTTCCGCAGGTGCATGTGACCGCAAGCGGCGTCAGCGTACAGTTCAAAATTGCCGACGGTTATTATATGTACCAGTCGAAAATAATGGCGGCAACCGAACCAAACAATGTACTCGAAGCGCCCCGATTCGGCAAAGGCGAACAGAAAGAAGACGAATTTTTCGGCAAACAGACCGTCTACCATCGCGCAGCACAAGTCGACTGGCCTTACAAAAAAACACAACCGAAATACAAACTGACCTTGAGTTATCAAGGCTGTGCGGAAGTCGGTGTCTGCTATCCGCCGGTAGATACCGTATTCGACATCGACGGTAACGGCTTTTATTCCCCGCAAACCGATATGCCGATTTCCGGAAAGGACCGTTTTTTAAGCAATCCTGCGCAACCCGTATCTTCAGACGGCCTACCGTCTCCGTCGGGTGATAACCGGCAGGACGGTAGCCGTTTCAAATTATCAAGAGATACATTAGGCGCCAATTTATTGGCGTTTTTTCTCGCCGGACTGGGATTGAGCTTTACGGCCTGCATGTATCCGCTGTTACCGATTGTGTCCAGCATCGTCATCGGCGATAAAAACAGCGGCGGTAGAACCCGTGCTTTTGAACTCTCCATGGTTTATGTGCAGGGTTTGGCACTGACCTATATGCTGGTCGGCGTTATTGCAGGCCTGACAGGATCACTGTTGTCGGTATGGCTGCAACAGCCGTGGGTAGTATTGCCCGCTTCCGCACTGATGGTGATATTGGCATTGTCGATGTTCGGCTTGTTCAACATTCAGCTTCCTGCATCCGTTCAAGCGTATTTTCAAAGCCAAAGCAACAAACTTTCAGGCGGCCATATCGTATCCGTTTTTATTATGGGAATGCTCTCGGCACTGATTGTCGGTCCGTGTGTCGCACCACCGCTGGCATTTGCGCTGGGTTACATCGGTCAGACAGGTGATGCCTTATTGGGCGGATTGGCCCTGTATGTCATGGCCTTGGGAACGGGCGTACCGCTCATTATCGTCGGTACCTTCGGCAGTATCCTGCCGCGCGCCGGCGATTGGATGAACGGCGTCAAATACGCGTTCGGCTTTATCCTGCTGGCCGTCGCCGTTTATCTGGCGACACCGTATCTGCCGTATGCAGTCGTAACTGCCCTTTACACCCTGTTGCTGATTGTGCCTGCGGGCATGTTGCTGGCAAAAGCAAATAAATTGGGAGACCGTTTGAAATCGTTTTCCATGTTGTTCGGTTCCTTGCTACTAATCGGCGGCGTGTGGTTCGGTTATCAAAGCGCCAACGGCAACTCTACCGCCCTGCATCACTTTCTGACACTGAATCCGCCGTCCGCATCGGGACATTCGACAAAACACGGTAAAACATTTACCGATACCGCCGAATTGAAAGCCGCAATGACTGCCGCTTTGCAGGCCAACCCCGACAAACCCGTCCTACTGGATTTCTATGCCGACTGGTGCATCTCGTGCAGAGAAATGGAAGCCTACACGTTCAACCAGCCGCAGGTACATGAAGCCGTGGATATGGAGCGTTTTTTCCAAATCAACGTGACCGCCAATACGCCCGACCATCAGGCTTTGATGAAGGAATACGGACTCTTCGGCCCACCCGGAATCTTTGTGATACATGCCGACGGCAGACGCAGCGAACCATTGCAGGGTTTTGCCAAACCGAAAGAATTTATCGCATGGTATAGAGAAAACGAAAAATAAAATTTGAAGAGAGGCCGTCTGAAAACGGAAAACACTGGTTTCAGACGGCCTTTTGATTGTGACGAAAAGAGAAATTGAAATATAACAATCGCTAAATAGCCGCAATTTTTCCAGTAGCGGTTTATAGCTGTCGACCGTTCCGTCTCCTAGCTGTTGTCCGTACTATTCGGACTTTCTGCATATACCACTACCCTCCTCTGCTTCTTTTACTTTTATCTTCTACCCTCACAAAAAGGCCGTCTGAAATCCTAACTGGTTAGGATTTCAGACGGCCTCTATTTCATATACTCAGGAACCGGCAGCCAATTTTTCTTGTCGGTAAGCTTCGGCTGCTTCCCTTTCACGTTTGGTAGCCTGCCGCATCATCCAATAGTTGATGACGATAACCAGCGTACCGATGATACCGATAAGGATGGTCGCCAGCACATTCATTTGCGGGTCAAGCCCCAATTTGATTTTGGAGAAAATCACCTGCGGCAGCGTCGAAGACCCGGGACCGGACAAGAATGAGGTAATGACCAAATCGTCCAACGACAGGGTAATGCCGAGCAGAAAACCCGATGCGATAGCCGGCGCAATCAGCGGCAATGTAATCACGAAAAAGATTTTCAGCGGACGCGCGCCCAAATCCATGGCGGCTTCTTCCAACGACTGGTCAAGCTCAATCAGGCGCGAACGGATGACCACGGTAATATAGGCCATGCACAAAGTGGTGTGTCCCAAGAAAATAGTAAAGAAACCACGGTCAAAATAAAGTGCCTGCAACCATTCGCTGTTTTGCAGGAACATCTGCACTTGGATAATCAGCAACAGCATCGATAAACCGGTAATCACGTCCGGCATCACCATCGGGGCGGAAATCATACCCGCAAACAGCGTACTGCCGCGGAAACGTTTGATACGCGCCATCGCATAACCCGCCAGCGTGCCCAACACTACGGCAGCCAGCGAAGAGACAAGCGCTATCCGCAACGACAACCAGGCCGCTTCTAAGATGGTGCTGTTTTGCAGCAACACTCCGTACCATTTGGTCGAAAAACCGCCCCACACCGTAACCAGTTTGGATTCGTTAAACGAATAAATGACCAGCACAAACAGCGGGATATAAAGGAATGCCAAAGCCAGAGCCAGCATCAGCTTGAGAAACCAGGATAATTTGTTTTTCTGCATCACTTGGTCCCTTCTTCTAATTCACGGTTTTCATAATGTTGGAACAAGGCAATCGGCACGACCAGCAACGCCACCATCACTACGGCTACGGCAGAAGCCAGCGGCCAGTTGTTTTGGTCGAAGAAGGCCTGCCACAACACTTTACCAATCATCAGGTTTTCCGAACCGCCGACCAATTCGGGAATCACAAATTCGCCGACTGCGGGAACGAATACCAGCATGGAACCCGCGATAATGCCAGTTTTAGACAGGGGCAGTGTAATGGTAAAAAACGATTTGATCGGCCTCGCCCCCAAATCCGAAGCGGCTTCCAACAGGCGTCCGTCCAATTTCACAAGTTGGGTGTACAGCGGCAGAATCATGAACGGCAGATAAGCGTAGACCATGACCAGATTCAGCGAAAATGCGTTATAAAACAAATCCAATGGTTCGCTGATAATACCGTATTTCAACAGGAAATTATTAATGATGCCGTTGTGTCCGAGCAGCCCCATCCATGCGTAAACGCGTAATAGGAAGGATGTCCAGAAAGGCAGCATAATCGCCAGCAGCAGGCCGTTGCGGATGGACGGACGCGCACGCGAAATGGCATAAGCAGTCGGGTACCCGATTAGCAGGCAGATGGCGGTGGTTGTCAAAGCCGTTTTAATCGAAGACCAATAGGTCAGCAGATAAATATTATCGCCGCTGCTTTTGCTAAACGGATTGAACAGTTGGCCCAAGGTATTCCAGAAATTCTGAAAAATATCGGCATAGTTTTGATAACTGACGGCGATGTTCAGACGGCCTAAATCCTCGTCTACGGTAGTCAGCGGTGTAAACGGCGGAATAGCGATTTCCTGCTCGGCAAAACTGATTTTCAAGACAATCGTGAACGGAACCAGAAACAGAACCAGCAGCCAGACATACGGGACGGCAATGACTGCCCTCTGTCCGGGACGGCGCAGCAGTTTGCGTTTAAGCGTTTTCAAATTCATCTCGGCATTCCCTCGCGGATTAGCGCAACAGCGGCGTCGGCTGGTTTTCCGGCCAGCTTATGTAGACGGTTTCGTCCCAAGTCGGCGGCGTAATATTGCGCACATACCAATACGGCGCAGGCACTTGGCTTTTAATTACGCGTCCGTTGCCCAGTTTGACATGGTAAATGGCAAAACTACCCAGATAGGCGATGTCTTTTACTGTGCCTTGCGCCCAGTTGAAATCACCTAAGTGGGAAGGCTTTTCTTTGTACAAGTCAATGTCTTCGGGACGGATGCTGACCCAAAGGTTCTGCTCCGCCGGCCCGCCGAGGCCGTGGTCGATGCGGACGTGGTTTTCTAGGCCGTCGCAAGCAATAACGGCGTAATCAGCATGGTCTTCCACCACCACGCCGTCAAAAATATTGGTTTCACCGATAAATTCGGCGGTAAAGCGGCTGTTGGGGAAATCGTAAACGTCGCTGGGCGTGCCGACCTGCTGCAACTGCCCTTCCGACATAATCGCAATGCGGGTCGCCATCGTCATTGCTTCTTCTTGGTCATGTGTCACCATGATGCAGGTTACGCCGACTTGTTCCAAGGTATTGACCAGTTCGAGCTGGGTTTGCTGGCGCAGTTTTTTGTCCAATGCGCCCAAGGGTTCGTCAAGCAGCAGGATTTTCGGACGTTTGGCCAAACTGCGCGCCAGCGCGATACGCTGTTGCTGGCCGCCGGAAAGCTGGTGCGGCTTACGTTTGGCGTATTTGGTCATTTGCACCAGACGCAGCATCTCCTCCACGCGCGCAGCGATTTCGTCTTTCGGCATTTTGTCTTGTTTCAGGCCGAAGGCGATATTTTGTTCCACCGTCATGTGCGGGAACAGCGCATAGCTCTGAAACATCATATTGATGGGGCGGTCGTACGGCGCAAGTTTGGTAATGTCCTGCCCGTCTAAGATGATTTTGCCCTGATTCGGGATTTCCATACCCGCCAGCATGCGCAGCAGTGTGGATTTGCCGCTGCCCGAGCTGCCTAGAAGGGCAAAGATTTCATGTTTTTCAATGTCTAAGTCGATATGGTCGACAGCGTAATTGTCACCAAACTTTTTCACCAAGCCCTGAATTTGCAGATAAGGTTTGGCTGAAGACGCAATGGTTGCGGTCATAATGGCAATACTCCAATTCGGATACGAGTACCGGCAAAACGGATTTTCGACGGGTGATAAAAAAGCTGTTTGATTGCAGCGGATTTTTCAGACGGCATCGGCAAAACAGGCCGTCTGAAAATCCTGTGAGCGCACGGGCAGCACGTACAGATGAAACTCTGCGAAAATTCGTCATTATATTAGCCTATCCATACAAGGGGCAACATCAAATTTACTTTGCAGACCGGTTCGGCAAGGATTTGTGATATCTGATACAACGCTTTCAGAACAAAGCAGATTTTTCATTTCATCCCAAACAGGTAATTAAATTAAAATGTCATTTTGTTTATACAAAACTATCAATTAATTTACCAATAAAATACGGGAAAAACATGAGTATCAAACACTGGCCGGAGGGCGAGCGCCCCCGCGAAAAGCTGTTGGAGCGAGGCGCAGGTGCATTGAGCGATGCCGAATTGCTGGCTATTTTATTGAGGGTCGGCACACGCGGCATGAGCGCTGTCGATTTGGCGCGTTACCTGCTCAACGAGTTCGGCAGCTTGGGAAAATTGATGAATGCAGACATAAAATCCCTGTCATCGTACAAAGGTATGGGAACGGCGAGTTTTACCCAGTTTGCGGTGGTCAGGGAAATCGGCCGGCGGATTTTAAGCGAGGAATTGCGAGAGAATATCATTTTCAGCAATCCGCAGGCCGTTGCCGACTATCTCCGCCTCAACCTCGGCCATGAGCGCGTGGAAGTCAGCTATGCCCTGCTCCTGAACCGGCAGAACCAGCTTATCGCCATGCGTGAACTTTCACGCGGCACGGTGGCCGAGAATACCGTTTACATCCGCGAAATCGTCAAACTTGCACTGGACGAATACGCCGACAGCCTGATTATCGCCCACAACCACCCCGGCGGTTCGGCAAGGCCGTCTGAAGCGGACATCGGGTTCACGAAAAGATTGGCGCAGGCTTTGGATTTGGTGGATGTTTCGTTGCTCGATCATTTTATCGTTACTGCCAAAGAAGTTTGCTCCCTGCGGGAAACGGGCTATATGGATTAAAAAACAGCCGGTTTATCGGGCGCGGATTCCGCCTGCGATAAACCGGCTGTTTAGATGTTTATTAACGTTTTCAGACGGCCTCAACCTTCGCCGCCGCTTCCTTCGGCCTTTTTCCGGCGCGGTTTGCGGCGGCGCTTGCGTTTGGACTGGCCGCCGCCCTGTCTCGATTCCTGCCCCTGCCAACCCGACGCCGTCAGCTTTGCGCGTTCGTCGTTGTCGGCGTGTTGGAATGCCGTCCACCATTGCACCAATCCTTCGTCTGCTTCGCCGACCTGTGCGCGGAGCACGAGGAAATCATAGGCGGCGCGGAAACGTTGTTGTGCCAGCAGACGGTGCGGGCGGGCGCCGCGCGTATTGTCGAACTGTGGCTGGAACTGCCAAATCTCGCGCATAGTGGCGGCGAAACGTTGCGGTACGCCCCAGCCTTTTTCAATGTCGTCGCGGAACTTGTTTATCGCATCGGTAAGCGCGGGCGATGGTCTCTGCCCTTGGCTGATGTTGCGCTGCCAATAGCGGTTGAGCTGGGGCCACAGCACGGCGGCCAAAACAAAACCCGTAGAAACCGATTTGTCTGCGCGCAGCCGCTCGTCGGTATTTTTCAGCGCCAGCGAGATAATCCGGTTTTCGGGTTTGTCGGCACTTTTCATAGCCGTCAGCAGCGGATGGATGTCGCTGCCTATACCGAGTTTGTTGAGCTGTTGCAGACAATCGCGCGCATGGCCGGAAAACAGCAGTTTCAGGATTTCGTCAAACAGGCGCGAAACCGGTTCTTGTTTCAGACGGCCTGCATATTCGGGTATCGGCGCGGCGGTATGTTCTTCGACCTCGAAACCGAGTTTGCCCGACAGGCGGACGGCGCGGAGGATGCGCACGGGGTCTTCCTGATAGCGTTCGGCCGGATTGCCTATCATCACCAGTTTTTTGGCCTGTACGTCGGCGGCGCCGTGGTGGAAATCGACGATGAGCCGCCGTATCGGATCGTAATAAAGCGCGTTGCAGGTAAAGTCGCGGCGCATCGCATCTTCTTCCATACTGCCGTAATTGTTGTCTTTCATGATACGACCGTGCTGGTTCTGCACCACTTTACCGCCGCCGCGGAAAGTCGTTACTTCGATGGTTTCCGGCCCCACCATAACGTGCACGATTTGGAAACGCCGGCCGATGATGCGGCTGCGGCGGAAAATCTTTCTTACTTCTTCCGGAGTGGCATTGGTGGCGACATCGAAGTCTTTAGGCTCGATACCGAGCAGCAAATCGCGTACCGCCCCGCCGACCACATAAGCCTCAAATCCTTCGTTGTGCAGGCGGCGGACGACTTTTTCCGCCGCAAAACTGAGCATGTCCTCACTGATGCGGTGTGCCGCAAAAGGGATAATTTCTTTGTGCACTGCCGTTTTGCCGCGTTTGCCGGGCAAAACTTTGTGCAGCCATTTTTTCAACATATTCTTATTCTTCCAAGCAGGCCGCCCGAAACGAGAAACTTTTGCACAACAGCCTGAATCATCCGGGAACAGACATGTTCTGCAAAAGTTTCAGGCGGCCTTTTTCATTATCATTACCGGATGCGCAACGGTGTAAACCCGTTGTCGGTCCGTTCCGCAATAGTCAGCCGCGTATTATACCTGAAACAATGTTGGCGCTGAAAATATCGGCTATAATGCCGAATCAAACGCTATCGCCGTGTTTTACGGAGCAAAACCATGTACCACTACAAATCCGACGCCACCCAATTCCTCGACAAACTGATGGCCGACCATCCCGAGCTGGAGCAGCAGCGTCTGGCAAACCGCAAACTCTTGTGGGACGTCGAACTCAACCCCGAAGAGCAGGCAGGTTTCGAGGCGGCCAAAGTCGCCAAAAAACCCTATACCTACGAAGCCGAATGATATTTTCAGACGGCCTGAACCATGACGGTTGACACGCAGAACACGCCGCCCGGGCTGCAAGCCTACCTGAACCGCATCGGCGAGCCGGAACATCCCGTATTGCAGGCCCTGCGCGGGCGCACGCAAAACCACCGTTTGGGCAAAATGGCATTGGCGCGCGAACAGGCCGCCCTGCTGACTTGGCTGGCACGGCTGATTCGGGCGGAGCGTTATTTGGAAGTGGGCGTGTTTACCGGCTATAGCAGCACCGCCATGGCCTTGGCCCTGCCCGAACGCGCCCGCATCACCGCCTGCGACATCAGCGTTACCTTTACCGACATCGCCCGCGAAACATGGCGGCAGGCCGGAGTGGAACACAAAATCGAACTGCACCTGCAACCCGCCCTGCTCACACTCGACGGCCTCATCGCGCAAGGGCTGGAAAACACTTACGATATGGCCCTGATCGACGCCGACAAACCGCCCACGCCGCAGTATTACGAACGCTGCCTGCAACTGGTGCGCAGCGGCGGCATTATCGCCATCGACAACGTCCTTTTAGGCGGCCGCGTCATGGAAGAAGGCGGCCTCGGCCGGCCGCCAAGCATCGCCGTCTTACAGGATTTCAACCGCCGTTTGCCGCTAGACGGGCGGATTGTCCCCATCACCCTGCCCGTCGGCGACGGGCTGACCCTTTTATTAAAAAAATAGACGGATATCGTCCATATGAATATCAAAACAAATATTGCATTGCTTTTTCCCGTTTTCGTCTTGAGCGCATGTGCCGCCGTTTCAAACGGGGACGAATCTTCGTCCCGCAAAGGCGTCCCCTACCCCGTTTTGAACGAACAGACCCAAATCGACCAACTCGGCATCCAGGTTGCCCGCCTCGAACGCAGCGTCAACCTGCTGCAAACCCGCATCCGCCAGCTTGAACGGCAAGGCAGAGGATCGGGGCAGCGTATTTCCGACAGCAAACTGAAAAACAATTACCTGGCTAAAAACGATGCGGCGCAGACTGTAGCCGATACCGACGCCAACGAGACCCGCCTTTACGATCAGGCGTTTAAATATTACCGCAGCGGCAACTACACCGCCGCCGCCGCCGTCTTGAAAGGTGCGGACGGCGGCAACGGCAGCGAGATTTCGCGCAAAAACATGTACTTGCTGCTGCAAAGCCAGCAGCGGCTGGGTAACTGCGAATCCGTCATCAACATCGGCGGCCGCTACGCCAACCGCTTCCGCAACACGGCGCAGGCGCCCGACGCGATGTACAGCATCGGCCAGTGCCAATATAAACTGCAACAGAAAGACATCGCCCGCGACACATGGCGCAAGCTGATACATACCTACCCCGACAGCGAAGCGGCCAAGCGGGCGGCCGTTTCCATCAAGCAGCGTTAACCCCGTTCAGACGGCCTCCCCGCAACGGCAGGCCGTCTGAAACATTATGTATTACAGTTCCATAAGGAAAAACACATGATTCAAGTCGGCATCATCATGGGCAGCGACAGCGACTGGCCGGTTATGCGGCAGGCGGCGAATTTTTTAGAAGAGTTCGGCGTCGGCTACGAAGCCCGCGTCGTTTCGGCGCACCGCACACCCGATTTAATGTTCGAATACGCCGAAACCGCACGCAGCCGAGGCATCAAAGCCATCATCGCGGGCGCGGGCGGCGCGGCGCACCTGCCGGGCATGGTGGCGGCCAAAACCACCGTTCCCGTTTTGGGCGTGCCCGTCCCCAGCAAATATCTGCGCGGCGAGGACTCTCTGCTTTCCATCGTGCAGATGCCCAAAGGCGTGCCCGTAGCCACTTTCGCCATCGGCGAAGCCGGCGCCGCCAATGCCGCGCTGTTTGCCGTGTCGATGCTGGCCAACGAAGATGCGGAACTCGCCCGCAAACTGGCCGGATTCCGCAGCAGGCAGGAACAGTCTGTTTTGGCAATGGAGCTGCCGGCGGAATGATTTAAAGAAGTGAGGCCGTCTGAAACCGCAACTTGCCGGTTTCAGACGGCCTCACCGATATAAAACCGCCCTGTTTCCACGTTTCAACCCCGTTGCCATTTCCACGCCGAATCCATGCGACAACGCAAAATCATCCATATCGATATGGACGCTTTCTACGCCTCGGTCGAGTTGCGCGAACAGCCGCACCTCAAAGGCAAACCTGTGGTCGTGGCGTGGGAAGGTTCGCGTTCGGTAATCTGCGCCGCGTCCTACGAAGCGCGGCAGTTCGGCCTGCATTCGGCGATGTCGGTGGCGACCGCAAAACGGCTCTGCCCGCAAGCGGTTTATGTGCCGCCGCATTTCGACCTCTACCGCAGTATTTCGGCGCAGATTCACGGCATTTTCCGCTGCTACACCACGCTTATCGAACCGCTTTCGCTGGACGAAGCCTATCTGGACGTTACCGACAATTTGCAGCAGATTCCCTATGCCAGCGACGTGGCGGAAAAAATCCGGGCGGAAATTCTGGCCGAAACGGGGCTGACTGCGTCCGCAGGCATCGCTCCCAACAAGTTTCTGGCCAAAATCGCTTCCGACTGGCGCAAGCCGAACGGCCAGTTCGTCCTGCCGCCGCAAAAGGCCGCTGCCTTCTTGGAAACATTGCCGCTGGGCAAAATTCCCGGCGTAGGCAAGGTTACGTTGAAAAAGATGCAATCGCTCGGTATGCGGACCGCAGGCGATTTGCGCCGTTTCGAGCGCGGCGAGCTGCTCAACCTTTTCGGCAGATACGGCTACCGCCTCTACGACTTGGCGCGCGGCGTGGACGAGCGTCCCGTCAAGCCCGACCGCGAGCGGCTTCAAATTTCCACCGAAATCACCCTGCCCGAAGACTTGTCGCTCGCGCAGGCCGCCGGACACCTGCCGCATCTGGCCGAAGATTTGTGGCGGCAGATACAGCGTAAAAACGTCGAAGCCAAAAGCGTAACCCTGAAACTCAAAACCCACGATTTCCGCATCATCACCCGTTCGCTGACTTATTCTTCGGTGCTGCCCGACAGTAACGCCCTGCTGCGCGCTGCGCAAACGCTGGCCGGACGCATCCCGCCGCAGCGCGAAGACGCCTTCCGCCTCATCGGGCTGGGCGTGGCGCACCTCGTACCGAAAGACCAGCAGCAGTCGCTCTGGCTCTGAATTCCGCGCCGATTCGGCGGTTTCGTTATATCCAAATAGAAAACCATTCTTTCCATTCCGCGCAGCCGGGGCGGACAATGGTGTCCTGAAAAACGGCGGCTTTTCTCGACAGGCCGTCTGAAAAACAACAAAAGTAAGGAACACCCACCCCATGTCCCTATTCCGCCCGAAATTCTGGAAAATCCCCGAAATTACCGAAGCCGAAAGGCAGCGGCTGCCTGCTTTGGCGGCCGAACTGGAGCAGCGGCTGCAAACCGTGGCCGCCCGCTTTCCGCAGGCCGCGTTCGCTTCCAGCCTTGCCGTCGAAGATATGGTGATTACCGACGCAATATACCGTCTGAAACTGCCGCTGCGGATTATCACGCTCAACACGGGCAAGCTCAATCCCGAAACCGAAGCCTTGATTGCCGCCACCGAGGCGCGTTATCAAACGCGGTTGGAAGTGTTTGCGCCCGACAAAGAAGCCGCCGCCGCGTTCGAACGCGAATTCGGCGTTACCGCGATGTACGACAGCGTGGAACTGAGGCGGCGCTGCTGCCACATCCGCAAAATCGAGCCACTCAACCGCGCCCTGAAAAACGCCCCTGCGTGGCTGACCGGCCAGAGGCGCAGCCAGTCGGACACCCGCAGCGAACTGAATTTCGAGGAACTCGACCGCAGCCGCAACATCGCCAAATTCAACCCGATTTTCGATTGGGAGGAAAACAACGTATGGGCCTATGCCGAAGCCTACGGCGTACCGCTGAACGAGCTGTATCACCAAGGCTATCCGAGCATAGGCTGCGAACCGTGCACCCGTCCGGTAAAGGAAGGCGAGAACATCCGCGCGGGACGCTGGTGGTGGGAAAGCAAAGACAGCAAAGAATGCGGCCTGCACAAATAAAACGAATAGTTAAGGCAACACAGAAAATATGCAGCCGCGTACCCCGCCCCTTAATTCCCGCGCGGGCGGGAATCCGGAGAACTTCGAGGCTGCAACACTTTGAAGATTTTAAACGTTTGAAAGTTTGAACTCCCGTTGCCGCGGGAAGACGGTAAACCGGTTTTCAGACGGCCTGCCGCCTGAAACCGAAACAAACCGCTATTTCAACCTGCCGCCGCTAGTACGCAGGCGACCGCCAGCAAAGCCGCCGCCGCGGCTGCGGCCAGTTTTCCGAAACCCGCGAAACGCAATACCGGCAGCCTGCCTTCCAATTCTTTATAGCCGGTTATCATCGGTTTAATCAAATCATGTTTTTTCAAGAATTTATAAAATAAGATGCTCACGACGTGCACCGCCGCCAGCAGTGCCAGCAGATTGAAAAAGCGCAGGTGGATTTTGCGCAGCGCGTTGCCTGTTTCCTCACTGACCCGGCCGTTCAGATAACCGCTGTAACTAAAGGTGTCGGCATCGGCGGCAAACAGGCCGGTGGCGACCTGTACTGATACCGCCGCCAGCAGCGCCAACACCATCAGTGCGCCGAGCGGATTGTGGCCGGGCTGCTCGTTTTCCCCGATTTTCCCTTGCAGGTAACGTTTGATGTGCGACGGGCCGCGAACGAAACTGCCGAACCGCGCGGTGTCGCTGCCCCAAAAACCCCAACAGACGCGGAAAACCAGCAACGCCAATACCAACAGGCCGCAGCGCAAGTGCCAGGCCAGCATCGTGCCGCCCTTGTCCGCGCTGTACCACATAAAGGCGAAGGCCAAGACCAGCGTCCAGTGGAACAGGCGCGTGGGCAGGTCCCATACTTTGATTTTTTGTTTCATTGTTTTCTGCTTTCGAGTGAATGAGGTAAGATGATTTGTCCGCCCGGTGTTTTCGACGCGGCGGGCGCGTTATTTTACCGCAACGCCGCAAACGGAGCCTTTATGTTTACTTCCCGCTACCGCCTTTCCGATTCCGAATCCTTGTTTCAGACGGCCTCGATGTATCCCGACGTGTTCAAGCCGCGTCCGGCTGAAAGCCACAAAGGGACTTACGGCACGCTGGCCGTAATCGGGGGCACCGAAGGAATGAGCGGCGCGGTCGTGCTGGCGGCGACGGCGGCCGCCTACGCCGGCTGCGGCAAAGTGTGGGCGGGGTTCAACCAGCGGCAGCTGCCTTTCGCCGTTATCGACGGACGACCCGAAATCATGCTGGCGACGGCGCAGAACCTTTTGTTGCGCAACGACGCCGACGCACGCGCAATCGGCTGCGGTTTGGGGTTGGGCGACACTGCTTCCGGCATTGTTGCCGCCGCGCTTTCCGAAGCCGACGGCAAACCCCTGCTGCTGGACGCTGACGCGCTGACGCTGCTGTCGCGCTCGTCCGAACTGCAACGGCTCGCCGTGCGGCACGGCAACCTGATACTCACGCCCCACCCCGCCGAAGCCGCGCGCCTGCTCAAAACGGACACGGCAGAAATCCAAAAGGCGCGAATCCAATCGGTAGAAACCCTCAGCCGCAGATTCAACGCGGTAACGGTGTTAAAAGGCCACCGCTCGCTGATTGCCGCGCCGGACCGTGGCACGACCGCCAACCCCAGCGGCAACGCCGGCCTGGCCACCGCAGGCAGCGGCGACGTGTTGAGCGGCGTCATCGGCAGCCTGCTGGCACAGGGTATCGATGCGTTTCAGGCAGCGGCGGCGGGCGTATGGCTGCACGGGGCGGCGGCAGACATCCTGCGCGACTCGGAAACCGGCGAAATCGGGATGCTGGCCGGTGAAATCGCGCCTGCGGTAAGATGGCTGCGCAATTATCTGGTACGCGGGAAGTAAAGGAAAACAACAGCATTGAGGCCGTCTGAAAAACCATTTTCAGACGGCCTCAATGTTTATCCGCGGCTTATTTAAAACACTGCGCAAGGTAAATTCCCAACACAGTAAACAGCAGGGAACCGAACAAGTGCAGCAACGCCGTAGCCACGGCGGCGGCCCACCGCTGCGCCTGCAACATACCGACGATTTCCAGCGAAAAGCCGGAAAACGTGGTCAGACTGCCGAGAAAGCCCGTTATCAGCAGCAGGCGCCAGTGCGGGTTGCCGACCAGTTCGGCAGCGATGCCGATAAGGAATCCGCCGAACCAATTCGCCGCCAGCGTTCCCAGCGCGAACCACGAAACGGTGTCCGCCAGCATCAGGCCGAGCAGCCAGCGCAAAAGCGCGCCGAATACCGCGCCGAGGGCAACGGCGGTTATGTCGTAAAGCATAAGCATTCCATTTGCAGAATGACAGGCCGTCTGAAACTACCAGATTTTATTGGTGCTCTTCAGATAACGCCCGTCATCAAACGTATTAATCCAATGCGGTTTCAGCGCAACGAAAATCGCCGTCGCCGCGCCGCTGATAAACGCTTCGGCCCAAGAGAGCAGGAAAAAAACGGGAAACGCGCTACCCCACATCACGCCGTCTGAAAAAGCCCCCGTCCGATCCAGCACACCGGTCAAAACCGCGCCGGTCAACAGCATAGCCGCAGCGGAACCGATAAAGCCGTTCAGAAAAATAAACACGAAAATATTGGCCGGCAGCCTGTCGACCAGCGCGCGGAACGAAAGATTCACCGCAAGCGGCGGCAAAAGCAGCGCCAGCGCGTTAAACGGATAAGCCTGCCAGCCTGCGTCCGAAATCAGCAACGAAGGAAACAGCAGCAGCGCGCCGAGCCAGAGGGCTGCGGGCGCGCCCACCATCAGCGCCGCCAGATTCATACCGAGCAGGTGATAGCTCATGCCCGCAAGCAGGCCGTTGTCGGGCGCGGCGTTCAGGCTCCATGCGGCTGCCAGCAGCACGACGGCGACAGCGGCGGCGGAACGGTATCGGTGCGCCGCCCTCAGCGCCGGCAGTGCGGTCGCAGCCAGCAGGACGGCCAGCAGCAGCCAAGCTGCAGATGCGGGAACACGGGCAAACCATGAAGCGTGGAACAGCATGTTTTCTCAAATAAAGATTTCAGACGACCTCATTATACGCCGAAACGATATGCCGAAACGCCGCCCTTCCGTCCGTCGCGGATTTCGGCGCAAAGCGTGATTGCCGATAGTCCGCGATGCCGAAACACGATAGAATATATGCCTTTACCGAATTTCGGACTGATTTGGACTGCTGCTTATGTTTTGGACGATTTTGATTTTGGTTTTATTGTGTGCGATTGGCGGCCTATTGTGGCTGCATTACAGTCAGCAGCGGTCATGGCAAGACGAACTGGCCATGTTGGAGGGTACGCACACGGAGCAGGATGAGGAAGAAGACCTCCTTGAAACCGTCATTCCCGCCGGATGGCGGCAGGAAACTGCTCAGGAAGCGGAAGAAACCGAAACGGCGGAAACGCCTGAACAAGAGCCTTGTCAAGATGGAGAAGAATCCGGCAATGAGGACGAGGAAAGCGAAGACGAAGAAGACATCTTCAGCAAAACGGCAGCTACCCTCACTTCCCTCATCAACCAGTTCGGCGGCCATGCGGTGGTTGATGCCAAAACGGAAACACAGGAACCGTCCGAGCAAGCCGTTTTCCGCGAATCTGCCGTAGAAAGCGCGATAGAAGAGCATCAAGAACATCATACCGCCGCTCCCGCCCTGCCGCCGCGCAAATCCACCGTTCCCGACCCCTATATCGAGCCGTTTGTCGACAGCGAACCGCCCGAATACGCGCCCGCCAAGTTGGTAAATTCTGATTTGGAAGTCATCACACTGGAAGAAGCCACCCGCTCGCTGCATGAGGCGGCGGAAGAAGCCGTGCAGAAAGCTGCCTTCTTCGATCCGCAGCCCGCAGTCCCCAGCCACAGGCCGTCTGAAAACCTGAAAACCATTGACTTGGACGATCCCGCCGTGCGCCGTACCCGCGAACGCGTGCTGGCCAGCGTCAGCGAAATCTCCCGTCAAATCCCTGCCGCGCAAAGCCTGCGGCACGAATACACGCAGGCCGCCATGCGCGCGGTCGAGCTTGAGTCGCTCGCGCCGTTTCAGAAACCCGAACACCCTGATGAAATCCGGGCCGACGACATCCGCGCCAACCTGAGCCGGCATTCGGCCGCGCGCCGCTTCTCGGCCGCGCAGATTTTGGCCGACGATTACCGCCCGCAAACCATCCGCAACGAAGAAATACTGGCCAATCTGTCGCACAGTTCTTCTCCGCTAGGCCGCCGTGCCGCCAACCCGATACGCCGCATCGATACGTCCCGACGCGAGAGCGTGCTTCCGGAAACGGCGCGTGTGGAACAAAGTGCGGCCAAAGTTCAACCGAAGAAGCCTTTGTTCCCGCCGAAAACGGCCCGTCCGAACCCTGCATCCGCAACAGCGCCCGCCGCAACGGCTCCGGCGGCATCCGTCAAACCTCAGCCCGAAGCGCACAAACCGCCTGTGTTCGCGGCGCAACCGGTCAATCCGACCCTCAACCACGCGCCGATAAACGCCCACATCAGCAACAAACCGAGTTGGTCGATTGCCGACCGCCTGATTAGCGAGGCATCCAACGTCATCATTGCCGAACCGCCCGCCATCATCCCGATTCCGGCACCGACGCAATCGGTCATTCCGACGGAGGCCGAACGTCTGGCGGTCGAAGCAACGCCGCAGCAGTTTCAGACGGCCTCCGAACCCGTGTCCGTACCGCTGCACCGCACTGTACACACCCCGCAAACCGTTGCAAGGCCGTCTGAAACCGTTATCCGGCCGGTAAGCCGCCATCAGGCGGAAGCGCCGCCGGCTTCGGCGTCCGCACATCTGCCGACGGTGGATTTGCTGCTGCCGCCGCAGTTCGACCCCAGCGCGACCCAAACCGAAGAAACCCTGCTGGAAAACAGCATTACCATCGAGGAAAAACTGGCCGAGTTCAAGGTCAAGGTCAAAGTGATGGACGCCTACGCCGGACCGGTGATTACCCGTTATGAAATCGAGCCCGATGTCGGCGTGCGCGGCAATGCAGTGCTGAACCTCGAAAAAGACCTCGCCCGCTCGCTCGGCGTCGCCTCCATCCGCGTGGTGGAAACCATACCCGGCAAAACCTGTATGGGCTTGGAACTGCCAAACCCGAAACGCCAGATGATACGCCTGAGCGAAATCTTCAATTCGCCTGCGTTTACCGAATCAAAATCCAAACTGACGCTGGCGCTGGGGCAGGACATCACCGGCGAACCCGTCGTTACCGACTTGGCCAAGGCGCCGCACCTGCTGGTGGCCGGTACGACCGGTTCGGGCAAATCAGTGGGCGTCAACGCCATGATCCTGTCGATGCTGTTTAAAGCGCCGCCCGAAGACGTGCGCATGATTATGATTGACCCGAAAATGCTGGAACTGAGCATTTACGAGGGCATCCCGCACCTGCTCGCGCCGGTCGTTACCGATATGAAGCTGGCGGCGAACGCGCTCAACTGGTGCGTCAACGAAATGGAAAAACGCTACCGCCTGATGAGCCATCTGGGTGTACGCAACCTGGCCGGTTTCAACCAGGCCGTTGCCGAAGCCGCCGCACACGGCCGCAAAATCGCCAATCCGTTCAGCTTCACCCCCGACGATCCCGAACCTTTGGAAAAACTGCCGTTTATCGTGGTGGTGGTCGACGAGTTCGCCGACCTGATGATGACCGCAGGCAAGAAAATCGAAGAACTGATTGCCCGCCTCGCCCAAAAAGCCCGCGCCGCCGGCATCCATCTGATTTTGGCTACGCAGCGTCCGAGTGTGGACGTGATTACCGGCCTGATTAAAGCCAACATCCCGACCCGTATCGCCTTCCAAGTGTCCAGCAAGGTAGACAGCCGCACCATCCTCGACCAGATGGGTGCGGAAAACCTGCTCGGCCAAGGCGACATGCTGTTCCTGCCGCCGGGTACGGGTTATCCGCAGCGCGTACACGGCGCATTCGCATCCGACGGCGAAGTCCACCGTGTGGTCGAATATTTGAAACAATTCGGCGAACCCGACTATATCGACGAAATCCTGAGTGGCGGCTCGACCGACGACCTGCCCGGCCTCAACCGCAGCAGCGACGGCGAAATAGACCCGATGTACGACGAGGCCGTCGCCTATATCGTCAAGTCGCGCAAAGCCAGTATTTCCGGCATACAGCGCGCCCTGCGCATCGGCTACAACCGCGCCGCGCGCCTCATCGACCAGATGGAGGCCGACGGCATCGTCTCCGCACCGGAAACAAACGGCAACCGCACTGTTTTGGCACAAAACAGCGAACATTCGCACTGATTGGTTGTCTCTCTTTCAGACGGCCTGTGTTTATGAGGCCGTCTGAAAACAGAATGCCGCATTTTGAACGAAAGGAAAAATGATGAAAAAAACCGCCCTCCTCCCCGCCTCCCTGCTGTTTTGCCTTTTCGCCGCCCCCGCCGTCGGTGCGCCGCTTGACGGACGCTGGAACATTACCGAAGTGGCACGACGGCCCGTAACCGCAGCCGAAGCCTATCTTGAATTCAACGGTGCCGAACACCGTTTCAGCGCCGGTGCCGGCTGCAATACCCTGACCGGCAGTTTCCACGCGGCCAAAGGCCGTCTGAAAATCGACGATGCGGCCAGTACGCTGATGGCCTGCGACGAAGAGATCATGAAGCAGGAAGAAACCGTTTCCCGCGCATTCTCAAACAGCAAATCCTACCGCATCAAAGGCGATACGCTGCTGCTGACCGACCGCAGGGGCAGGGTGCTGCTGAAAGCGGAACGGGCGCAGAATCAGGATTAAACCCCGTTTAGCCCTGCGATTCGGCGGAGCGGAAACCTCTTGAGGCCGTCTGAAAAACCGTTTCCGCCGAAACCGTATTTCAGACGGCCTCTTCCCTTACGCCGCATTCCGTCCTTCTTTACCTCCGCTTCGACAACTCCCCATTCCCGCTATGCCCCGCAGCCGACGACTCCTCACTCTGCTCGACCTGCTCCGCCGCCGGCACGGTCCCGTTACCGCCGAAACGCTGGCGCAGCAGTTATCGGTGAGCACGCGCACGGTGTACCGCGACATTGCCCAATTATGCGCGCAAGGCGCCGACATACGCGGCGAGGCCGGGCTGGGCTTCGTATTGCATACCGATTTGGGGCTGCCGCCGCTGATGTTCGACAAACCGGAAATCGAAGCGCTGGTATTCGGAATGCGCTGGGTGGCCGCAAACGGAGACGACGGCTTGGCCGCCGATGCCAAATCTGTGCTGGCGAAAATCGATGCCGTGCTGCCCGGCCATTTAAGGGAACACCTCAACACGCAGGCACTTTATCCCCGCCCGTGCCAAACCCGTCCGTTTACGCCGCAGGAAAGCGAAACGCTGTCCGCCATCCGCACCGCCCTGCGCGGCAACCGCGTCCTTTCGTTCGACTATACCGATGCCCAAGGCCGCCCTACCCGCCGCAGCGTCAGACCGCTGGCGGTCGGCTATTTTCCCGACGCCTGCCTGCTGGCGGCATGGTGCGAAAAGCGGCGGGATTTCCGCCACTTCCGCACCGACCGCATGTCAAACCTGAACATCGGTGCCACCTTCCCCGTTCCGCGCATGGTGCTGCTGCGCGAATGGCAGCGGCAGGAAGATTTGGATTTGTCGGTGTTTGAAATTTAGAAACCTATTTTTCAGACGGCCTCAAAGCCGTAACAGGCCGTCTGAAAATCTGAAAAACCGTAGCCTGTATTGATTTTCGACCGCCGTGGTTCCGTCATAGCCGGCTTGCTTCATCTTTGATGCGGCTATTGATTGAATCCCGTCATTCCCGCGCAGGCGGGAATCCAGGATGTGGAATTTGGGAAACCTTTTTCTCGGCAAGTTTCCGTACGGGCAGGCCTCAATTCCCGCCTGCGCGGAAATGGCGAAAAACGAAACATCAAAACAGGCCGTCTGAAAAAGCCTGCTGACAAAAATTGACGCGCCCTGCCTGTATCATAGGTCTTTTCAACCCCGCAGGAGAAACACCATGCACCGTTTCACGCTCTACACCCACCCTTATTCCCGCGGCACCAACGTAGTCTGGATGCTGAAAGAATGCGGCGCGCAATACGACGTCAAACTGATTCCGTTCGGCGAAGCCATGAAATCCGCTGACTATCTGGCAGTCAATCCGATGGGCAAAGTTCCCGCACTCAAAGCAGACGGCACCGTGCTGACCGAAACCGCCGCCATCATCACCTTTCTAGCCGAGCAGTTTCCCGACAAACACCTGATTCCGGCCGCCGATTCGTTGGCACGCGGCGAGTTCTACCGCTGGTTGTGTTTCTCCATTCACCTCGAATACGCCGGATTCGACAAAATCAACCGCGTGCCGGACAGCAGCGAGCGGCGCAAAGCCATAGGCTACGGCGATTTCGACACTGCCTTCGCCACCCTGCGCGACCATCTGGCCAAACACGACTTTATCGTTGGCGACCGCTTTTCCGCACTAGACGTATATTTCACCGCCCTGCTGAACCACTTTATCCGCGTCATGCCGATGCGCGGCGCGCCTTCTGTTTTCACTGCGGACGAACCGGTCTTCTCCGCCTATATCGACCGCCACACCGCCCGCCCCGCCTTTGCCGAAACGATGGCTTGGGCGCAACAGGCCGCGGCGGAATTGGAAAAACAGGCTTGAGGCCGTCTGAAAACGGCGTTTCTGTATTTTCGTACAGTCCGAAAAAATACCCGGCATCTCTACTGGGTATTTTTCTTTTATCTGTATCGGGCCGTATTCCGGCGTCAACGGTGATATTGACGCGACAGTTCGTGCACGCTGTCTACCAGAATCCCGGCATGTTCGGGGTTGGTATGTTGGCTGATGCCGTGGCCCAGATTGAACACATGGCCGCTGCCGTTGCCGAAACCGGCCAGAATACGCGCGACTTCGGTTTTTATACTGTCAGGGGTACCGAACAGTGCGAACGGGTCAAAATTGCCTTGCAGCGCGACTTTATCCCCCACGCGGCGGCGGGCTTCGCCGATATTGCAGGTCCAGTCCAGTCCGAGCGCATCGGCGCCGATGTCTGCCATTTGTTCCAGCCACAAGCCGCCGCCCTTGGCAAATACGATAACCGGCACCCTGCGCCCTTCGTTCTCCCGCTTCAAACCGCCGACAATCTGCCGCATATAGCGCAGGCTGAACTCTTGGAATGCCGCATCGCTCAATACGCCGCCCCACGTATCGAAAATCTGTACCGCCTGAGCGCCGGCATCGATTTGGGCATTGAGGTAGGCCGTAACGGCTTGGGTATTGACATCAAGGATTTTGTGCAGCAAATCGGGGCGTGAATACATCATGGTTTTGACGGTGCGGAATTCTTTGCTGCCACCGCCTTCAACCATATAGCAGGCCAGCGTGAACGGGCTGCCGGAAAAGCCGATGAGCGGCACGCGCCCGTTCAAAGCCTTACGGATGGAAGCCACGGCGTCAAACACATATTGCAGCCGATCCATATCCGGCACCTGCAATGCGGCGATATCCCGCTCGTGTTGCAGCGGTCGGGTAAACTTAGGCCCTTCGCCTTCTGCGAAGTACAATCCCAATCCCATTGCATCGGGCACGGTCAGAATATCTGAAAACAGAATTGCGGCGTCCAACTCGAAACGCTCCAAGGGTTGGACGGTTACTTCGGTCGCCAACTCGGTATTTTTGCACAAATCCAAAAAACTGCCCGCTTTCGTACGCGTGGCTTTGTATTCCGGCAGATAGCGTCCCGCCTGCCGCATCATCCAAACGGGCGTGTATTCGACGGGCTGTTTGAGCAATGCGCGCAAGAAAGTATCGTTTTTTAAGGGAATCATGGTTGTTCTTTCATAACAAGGCCGCCTGCTGTCCCGCTTGCGCGGCGAATCTGCAGACGGCCTTTATTCATCTGATGGCCGATTATTTGTTTTCCAAGGCTAGAGGTTCTTCTTCGTCGCTTACGCTCTCCAAAACCAACTTGCGTTGCGCCTCGGCTTTCTGCAACTGCTCGGTTTCGTCGAACACTTTGGCCAGCGCCAGACGCGCCGATACGGTCGGCTTGATGGCGATGCTGGCTTCAAGATAGCCCTGAGCCTTGCCCCACAGCCGCTTACCGTAGGCAAGCTGCCCCAGATACATCAAAAGTTTGGCGTTGTCCGGCCGGGTTTGCAGCCAACTGTCGGCCGTATCGATGGCCTGTTGCTGTTCCCTGTCGCTCAGATAACGCACGCTGCCGACAAACGGTTCCAGCAATTCTATCTGTTGGGTTTGCGGATAATAGCGGTCAACCCATTTGACCGCCTGCCCGTATAAGCCCAAGCGTTCGTATTTTTCGGCGATTTCCACACACAAGCCCCCCGACTTGAGATTTTCGGGGATGCGTTTCAGACAGGATTTCAGGCCGTCTGCATCGGAAGCGGATGCCAGCAGGCGGCGGTATGCCCAAGATTGATACTGTTCAGCCTCGTAATCGCTGATTGCGCCGGCTTTTTCCAGTTTTTCGGATTTTTCCAGCACTTCGGCGGCATTACCGTCATCAAAGGCATAACGCAACTGCAAGCGAACCAGTCTGGTCAGATTGGGATTGATTTGCGCGGCGGCATCCAGGTTTTGTTTGGCAGCCGGATAATCGCGATTGGTCAAGGCTGACTCGGCCAGCAACAGGTAACGCGAAAGCTGCTGTTTTTTCGGCAATGCTTCGATGTCTTTCAGGTAGCGGTCGCGCAGTTCGATATTGTCCATCTGGTCGGCCGCATGGGCGCCCAGCATCAATGCCAGCGCACGGTTGCCGCCTGCTTCTTTGTTTGCCAAAACTTTAGCCGCCTCGTTTTCCGCCTGCTCGAATTTGCCTTCAAAGAAAGCCTGTCCCGCATTATTAAGCGCAGCGGCAGCCTGACGGCCTTTACGGGCGGTACCGAAACGCTGCATTCTGCCGGGTATGTTCAGCAAACCGGCTATCAGGCGGACAAGGAAATACAGAATCACGACGGCAATTATCAAGCCCAGTACGAACGCGTGCAGGTTCATACGCAACATGGTTTGTCCCGCCACCACATACACATTACCGGTATAGACGCCCGAAGCAAGAGCCAACCCGACGGCCACGGCAAACAAAATCACTATCCAAACGACGCTTCTCATGCCTGATCTCCTCTTGAGGAAGTGTCGGCCGAAGGCGTCGGGTCGGTCTGTGCCGGCGGATTCCTATTGATAAAGTCCCTCATCGGCGGCTGATCGGCGGCAGGGGCTTTAGGTGTTGCTGGTGCGGGTTTGGCCGGTACGACGGGAACCTGAGGGCGTTTGATTGCCGCAGGTGCTTTCGGAATCTGCGGCTTGGGCTGGGCTGCCGAAGCAGACCCGTTTGCTTCCGGAACGGCTTGCTGTCCGGCTGCGCTGGCAGCCCTGTTTTCAGACGGCAGCGCAGGAACGGCCGGCGTGGCGACAGGTGCTGCCGATTGCGCCGGAGCAGGCGTAATGATGGAAGGTGCGGCAATCAGCGGCATTTCCGGAGCTTGTCCGCGGATGCCCTCCTGATATGCGTAAACTGCCGCCCTGCTCGACTGCAAAGCGTCTTCCGCTACCGGACGGATGTCCAGCGATTTCAAATCGGCCAATTCTTTCAGCCAAGAGCGGGTAGCGGGAGAGTTGCTGTCGAAATATTGCCTTACCGCGGCTTCGGCGTTATTTAAATCGCTTTGATAAACTTCGCTGTTGTGCTGCATCAGGGCGGTGCGTGCATCAAGCAGGCGCAACCGCAGGTTTTCACGCACAAAATACACTTGGTCGGGCGCAATCAGCATGGCGTCGTTGTTGTCCAGCCGGCGTACTTCTACCAGACCTTTGAGCGCATCCAGCGATTTTTCCCAAGCATTTTCCCACCATGAAAGATTCGGATTCGGCGACCGGCTGTTTTCGTTTTTGCTCGGCTTCAATGTGCCGTCAATCAGCAGCGGCAGACCGGCAACGGCAGTCTCCAAACGATCGATACGCAAAGCGGTACCCGAAATATCGACATAGGGATGGTTTTTCAACGAAGCCAAATCGCTGCTTACGGCCTGTTTGATGGCGAGCAGTTCGGGTTGGTCGAAACGGCTCAGGCGGTTGTGGACATGCTCCAGCACGCTGATTGCGCCCTGCACGTTACCCGACAGCACCAACTGCTGCGAGGCTTGGTTCAGCAGAGTTTCGGCTTCGTCCGCCAGCCAGTTGGCGCGGCCTTTAGCCAGTTCCTGATAAGCTTTCTGCGTCAGGACAATCTGTTCGGCGTTTGCTTTCTGTCCGCTGCCCAAGCGCTCCAGTTCGGACTGGATAACGGTCTGGCGGTTGATGTTTTCTTTCAGCAAGGCAGCGTTTTCCGACTCGCCCAAAGCAGCTTTGTCGAGCTTTTGTGAAAACTCAAGCTGCTGGTTTTTCAAAACATTCTGCCCTTCTACAAACAGAAATCCGCTTGCACCCAGCCCCAGCAGTGCCAAGACCAGCGCGCCTGCGGCCAGCCCTTTGCCGGAAGACTGCCGGATGACGACCGGATTGGCGGAAGTTTGGGGAATCTGTTTCGGTTCTGACATAGTATTTCCTGTAATTTCGCCGGCCTGCTTTTCAGACGGCCTAGCATCATTTTCAGACGTTGCCGCAAAGGTTTCGGACGTCGGGACTGTATCCCGCTTATCCGAAGCGGCAGTATTTTCTTTATCGGAATCCGGCCGTTCGGCCGCCACCTTGTTTGATTGTTCACCGTTTTTTTCAGGCGGAGGGTTTCGGGAAGCGACAATATCGGCGGTATCCGGCTCATTTGCCGCTTCATTCAATACCGCTGCGTCAAACTGCTGGATGACCCGGACGTTTTCCGCTCCGGCAAGCCTCAATGTGTCGGCTATGCGCGGATGGTGGGTGAAGTATAGCAAGGATTTGAAGAACAGGGAGAATTGAGACGGTACTTGGCGGAACAAAGCCTGCGCCAGTTCGCCCGAAGCAACATATGCGGCCTTGATGGAATGCGGATTAAAATCATGCCAATTCAAGGAGTTAGGCCGTCTGAAATAGATTTCGGCAAAACTGACCTTAAAACCTTTCCGCCGCAATTCGCTCGCAAGCAAATCGCGCCCGCCGTGTCCGCGGACGATTAAAACGCTCGAACCTTTCGGCATTTCCTTCCATAGCGGCAGACGCAAAACGGCTTCGCTGTCGTTGCCTGAAGACGGGCTGTAAATCTCGTGATGACAGAAGGCCGCCAAGATTTTGCGGCTGGCCTGCCCGACCGTAATCTGTTTTTTGAGGCCGTCTGAAAAATCAAGGTGCGGCGCCGCCGTTTCAATGGCGGTCGGACTGACCCAAAACACCGCATCCGCCTGCTTGAAACGTTCGGGCAGCCGCCGCAGCGCCCCTTCGTCGACTTCGATTTCTATCGGACTGAAAGGTACTGCCAGCCAGCCGGCGTCGGTACAGGTCTGCATATCTGCTTTTGCTCGGAATTTAGGTCGGATGATAAGTATTCTAGGCATATTTCAGACGGCCTTTTCATAAAAAATCGGAAACCTGTTTGAAGCCACCGCAAAGGCCGTTTTAATCGGCAGAACTTGCGGAAAACTGCAAACAGGTATTAGGGAAACGAACTATTTTTGCGTGCTGACCTGCTTCATCCAGACGAACAGTTCTTCCAAATCGTAATCGCCGCTGTGCGGCACATCCCATGGCAGGAAGTAATCGACGGCGTATCCGTTGTTTTGCAGCTTGGCGGCCAATACGGCGGACACGGCCAGCGAGGTGTCGCGGTCAGCGGTACCGACGCGGATACGCCAGTTTTGCGGTATTTTCACCCCGGATGTACCGATGTAGTTGAGCGGGTTCATAATTTTGACGGTTTCGGCGTCAGCCATCGCCGCATTTTCAGCCGTATTGTGCCGCATCGAAAATTCGGTGAAATGCCGTTTGTCGGTTTGGGCATCGCCGAAAAGCTGGTTTTCTCCGGTACTTAAATCCACGCCGTCAAACGCCGGCGGTATTTTCTGGCGGCCGGCGGCTTTGGCGTATTTACTAAAATCAACGGCGGTTACTTTACCGTTTTTTACCGTAAGCCAATTCCGATTACCCAGTTTTTTGCCTGCATCCAGCTGCAACTGTGCCGATTTCGCCAGATAACCGGCGACGTAATCCTTAAAGCTGCCGTTGCCGTTTTTATCCAGCGTCAGCGCGCGACCGCCGGCATCTTTCAGTTTCAGGCTGTTGATATAAGCGGGATAAAGAGGTTTGAGCTGGTTGGAGAGGGAGATTTCTTCTTTGGTTAACGTGCCAGGTACCAGTTCGCGCTTGACATTGTAGTCGAGCATGGAAATATTCATTTTTTGATAGTCGTTTACACCGTTAAACTGCCATTCGTAAGCCATATCGGCATGGTCCAAATCGGTAATCGGACAATATGCGGACACGGCAAAAATGTCGTCGCCGCCTTCCGCTGCACCCAATGCTTTAAGATGGGCTTCATAATCGCGACTGTTGCCGGTCGCACCCAGCAGGGCGGAAAGTGCTCCGCCCGCACTGGTTCCGTTGGAAATGATTTTGCCCGCATCTCCCGGCATGGCTTTGTCGTTGAATTTCAGGTAACGGACCGCAGCCTTCAAATCTACGATGGCGGCTGGTGCCTTGCCGTTGGCGGCTGTCCGTCCGCGCGCGCCGGGAGAAGCGACCACATAACCTTTCGACAGGGCCGTCAAAGCGGCATTCGGGGTCTGGGACGCTTCACCGCCCCTGCCGAACCCCGGTTTGCCCGGCTCGGCAGGCATATAACCGCCAATTTGGTTTGGGAAAAAAATCGGTGCAGTTTCCGCAGTAAAACCACCAACCGAGCCGCCGCTGTAATAAGCTTCCGGTACATAAATATTGATAATTTCATATTTTGTATCAACGGGATTCCTGACGTAAACAATACCTTCATACGCGCGGAATTTCACACTTCGGCCGTTGACTTCAAGGCTTTGCTCAGTGTATTTCTGTTTGGAAAAATCCAAGTCGTAGCCTGCCGCTCCGTCTTTCACCGTCGAACAAGCGACCAAGCCTGCGGCCAGCGAACCTGCCAGTAGCGTACGGGAAAATGCTCCCATATCCTTGCTCCGTATTTCAAACTGTCAAAATAGTTTTTTATTATAGATGACAGCTGTGTTTAATCAGGTTAAGGCCGTCTGAACGGTTGCTTTCAATTTTCAGACGGCCTTTTCTTCACGAAAAAGCCCGATATGTTAAAATGACGAACGATACGCGTCGGGCGAACCGCCGCACACAACAACAAACGGAACACCTCTCCCACGCACCCGCCATGAGCAGCCAGCCCTACACAGCCGCCACCGTTTGCCGAGTCAGCTCAAACGGCATGATTCAAGACACTGACTCGCTGGCCGAAGAATCGGCCGTCGCTTTGGTTTATAACGGCATCAGCCACGCCGTATTGATGGCCACTCCGCAAAACCTGGAAGAGCTCGCCCTCGGTTTCAGCCTGAGCGAAGGCATCCTGCAAAACCGCAGCGAACTTTACGACACCGACATCCGCAGTTCTTGCGACGGCATCGAAGTGCGGCTCGACATCGCCTCTTCCCGTTTCCAAGCCCTGAAAGAACGCCGCCGCAGCTTAAACGGACGCACCGGTTGCGGTTTGTGCGGCATCGACAGCCTGTCGGCGGTAAAACCCGTGCTGCCGCAGATAATCCGGAGCCGCCGTTTTAGCGTCGGCGAAATTCAGACGGCCTTATCGGCTTTAAACCGTTACCAGCCGCTCCGACAGACGGTCGGTTCGCTGCACGGCGCGGCATGGGCGGACGAACACGGTATTGCCGCCGCATTCGAAGACGTCGGTCGCCACAACGCCCTCGACAAACTCATCGGTCACGGCACGCTCAACGCGTTCGACTGGCAGCAAGGGTTTGCCATCATCTCCAGCCGCGCCAGTTACGAAATGGTCGCCAAAGCCGCCGTGTCCCGCATAGGCTGCATCGTTGCCGTTTCAGCCCCCACCGCTCTGGCCGTCCGACTGGCAGAACAGGCCGGAATGACCTTGATCGGTTTCGCCGGCCCTGAAAAATTCACCATTTATACCCATGCGGAATTTATCGAGGCCGTCTGAAAAGCCGATACCGTTTTTCAGACGGCCCCAACCGACGCGCCAACAAAAAGGCCGTCTGAAATCTGAACATCCAAATAAGGAAACACCATGAACACCCGCTCCGCCCGTCCCGACGGAAAAATCCAGAAAGGCCTGTTCCATACCCCGTTTTGGCTTGCACCCGAAAAAGACATCTTCGCCATCCGCGCCGTCCGTTTCAAAGAATTGGCGCAGGAAGACGGTAGTGGCTGGAGCGGCTATCTGTCCCTGCTGTCCGTCATCTGCGAAGCACAACAGGCCGCGTTTAACCGCCATACCTTTCCGCTGCCGCCGCTTTACCGCGGACAAACCGTACTGCCCGCAGCGGCCCAAGGCGAGGTATCAGACGGATTTTTGACCGTTTTTACCGACTTGCTGAATGCAACCGACGGTCAAACCAATGCCGCGGTCGCCGCCGAAACCGCTAAACTTAAAGCCTTAACCGCAGCCGAGGCCGCCGTCCTTGCACGACGCATATTGACACAACAAACGGAACCATCCGACCGCGCTGCCGAAATTTGGGTACAGGCCGCCTTGCAGGTCGTCTGGACGGCATGGGCCGCGCAGTTGTCCGAAGACGACGTTCCGACTGCCGAAAACAGCGACCGCATCTTCTGTCCCTGCTGCGGCACGGAAGCCGTCGGCAGTGTCATCCTTATCCGCAGCGACCTGACCGGCTTCCGCTACATGCATTGCCCGCTGTGCAACAGCCGCTGGAACGCCCTGCGCGCCAAATGCCCGACCTGCGGCGACGCCGGCGGAATGCGCCTCCAACAGGTCGAAGAAAAAAGCGTTCCACACCTCGCTCCGGCCTATTCCGCCGCCCATGCCGAAAGTTGCGAATCCTGCCATACCTACCGCAAGCTCTACCGGCAAGACAAACAACAGTACGCCGACCCCGTCGCCGACGACCTTGCCACACTGGGCTTAGATATCGCCGTCGGCGAAGCGGGTTACGAACGCGGCGGTGCAAATCCGTTTTTATTGATTGATGACGGCTCTTGTGTTCAGATTTGAAATAAAAGGTAGCACACTAAGACAATAAGATTTGAAACAAGTTTAGGAATAAGGCGTTTGGCGTTTGGCGTTTCATAACCAAATGTTTTTGGGTATGGCCCTATTCATCCCAGTATTTCCGTATACGGCTATACGGTAATTACCAAATATTATTCGCCACATAGAATGTCAGTAATGAAATTTGCATAGTCTTAGCTTCTCATACGAATCCGTGCCTCCTGTTTGAAATAAAATATACAAACATCCAAAAGCAATGCCGTCTGAAAATCAAAGTTTCAGACGGCATCATGATTTTAATCCGAATACTGGTTACCTTATTGGTCGACAAACGCACGTTCAATCAGAAAGTCGCCGCGCACGCCGACTTTGGGTGATTCCACCAGACCGAAGTTGTTCAGCACTTGACGGGTATCTTTCAACATGGCCGGGCTGCCGCACAGCATGGCGCGGTCGTCCTGCGGGTTGATTTTGGGCAAGCCGATGTCTTCGAACAGTTTGCCGCTTACCATCAGGTCGGTCAGGCGGCCGTGATGTTCGTATTCTTCGCGGGAAACAATCGGATAGTAAATCAGTTTATCCTTAACCAAATCGCCGAGGTATTCGTGCTCCGGCAATTCTTTGGTGAAGCGGTCGTAGTACGCCAAATCTTTTTTATAACGTACGCCGTGTACCAAGATGATTTTTTCAAACTGCTCGTAAATCTCCGGGTCTTTGGTTACGCTCAGGAAAGGGGCGATGCCGGTACCGGTGCTCAACAAATAAAGGTGTTTGCCGGGATTCAGGTCGCCTGCCACCAGCGTACCGGTCGGTTTTTTGCTGATTAACACTTCATCGCCGACTTTTAGATGCTGGAGGCGGCTGGTCAGCGGGCCGTCCTGCACTTTGATACTGAAAAATTCCAGATGCTCTTCCCAATTGGCCGAGGCGACGCTGTATGCGCGCATCAGCGGTTTGCCGTCCACCATCAGTCCGACCATAACGAACTGGCCGTTTTCAAAGCGCAACGATTCGTCGCGGGTGCAGGTGAAAGTGAAGTAGGCGTCTGTCCAGTGATGTACGGACAATACTTTTTCGGTATTGAATGCTGCCATTTGAAGTTTCCTGTTTAATCGATGAGGCCGTCTGAAAACGGCGGCCGTTGTTGAAAATCGTGTCTATAACTTGAACTTGACCGTGTACCCGCCTCGCTATGCAGGTTCTTGGCTTCCGCCGGATTGCAGGCTGTGCAAATCGGCGTAGCGCCCTCCTTTGGCCAACAGTTCGCCGTGCGTGCCCTGCTCTACGATGCGGCCTTCGTGCATGACCACGATATTGTCGGCTTTTTCGATGGTGGAGAGCCGGTGGGCAATGACGATGGTGGTGCGGTTCTGCATCAGGTTTTCCAATGCCGCCTGAACCAGCCGCTCGGATTCGTTGTCCAGCGCGCTGGTGGCCTCATCCAGAATCAGAATCGGCGCGTTTCTCAGCAGCGCGCGGGCAATGGCGATACGCTGCCGCTGCCCGCCGGAAAGTTTCAGGCCGTTTTCGCCGATTTCGGTCTGCAAGCCCTGCGGCATGGCTTGAATGAAATTCCACGCATTCGCGGCTTGGGCAGCGCGGATGATTTCGTCTTCGGACGCATCCCCCGACCGCCCGTAGGCGATATTCTGCGCTATCGTGCCGCTGAACAGCACCACATCCTGACTGACCAGCGCGATACGGCCGCGCAGACTTTCCAAGGTGTAGTTGCGGATGTTTTCACCGCCGATGCGCACCGCTCCCTCGGACGGATCGAAAAAACGCGGCAACATATTGGCCAATGTGGTCTTGCCGCAGCCCGACGCGCCCACCAGCGCGACTACTTTACCCTGCGGCACAGTCAAATCGATACCGTTCAGGCTGTTGTGTTCTGCTTCGGGATAGCGGTAATAAACGCCGGAAAATTCAATGTCGCCCGTACCTGCGTCCAACACCGCCTTACCGCCGTCGTCTTCCTCCGGTTCGTCCAAAAAGGTAAAGACGCTGTCGGCCGCCGCCAAGCCGCGCTGCAAAGACTGCATCACGCCGGTCATACGTTTGACCGGGTCGAACATCATAATCATGCTCGACAGGAAGGACATGAAATCCCCGGCGCTGAAATCGGAGCTGCCCGCCTGCCTAGCAGCGGTATAAATAATGACGGCCAAAGCCACCGACGCCATCAGTTGCGTAAAACTCGTGCCGACCGAGCTTGCGGCTACCTGTTTGACCAGATTGCGCCGCACATCGGTGGAAATCCTGCCGAAACGGTCGGTCTCATACGGCTGCCCGCCGTAAACTTTGATAACACGCGCGCCGTCGATACTTTCGTTTAACACCTGCGTCATCTGTCCCAGATACTGCTGGTTGCTTTGCGACAATCGGCGCAGCCGTTTGCTGACGGTACGCACGCTGACCGCAACGACCGGCAACACGGCAAAGGTAATCAACGTCAACTGCCAGTTGAGGTACATCAGCAGACCGAGCAGTCCGACGACGCTGACGCCGTCTTTGGCAATCACGGTGATGACGTTGAATCCCGCTTCGGTAATCTGCCCCGCGTCGTTCAGCACCCGCGACACCAACCGTCCGCCGGCATTACCGCTGTAATACGACGACGGCAGGCGCATCATCTTGGCAAACATTTCGCGGCGGATGCGGTCTACCAAGCTGCCGGAAAGATAGGTGGTGCAATAGTCATTAAAGAAATTAAAGACGCCCCGCACTAGGAACAGCCCGACAACTGCCAACGGCAGCCATGCCATCTTTTGCATGTTTTTATCGACAAAGCCTTCGTTAATCAAAGGCTTGAGCAGATAACCGAAAGCCGGCATGGTTGCTGCGACCACGAGCATGGAGGCGACTGAAGCGGCAAAAATCTTCCAGTAGTCTTTCAGATAGCCCAGCAGGCGTATGTAAAGCTGCCGGTTCGAAATCGTCCGTGTCGTCGCCATAGCAATCCAAAATCAGAGCAAACGTGGGATTTTAAACGAAAATTTTTCTCATCACAATGTTTTCGGCACGAATGTGCCCAATCAAAAACCAAAGGCCGTCTGAAACCATAAACTCCGGTTTTCAGACGGCCTCAAAGACTGCGGCGCAATCTAGAAATACAAATCCGCCAGATAAAACAATCCCGCCACCGCCGCCAGCCGCAGCATGTCGCGTCCCCAGCGTGAATGGCTCAGGCTGTGCATCCAGCGTATCGGTTTGGCGGTCTGCGTAACCAGATACTGTATTTCATCCGGCTGTATCAGCAGTTTGTCGTGCCACAAGGCTGCCGCCTGTTCGAGCAGGCCGTACTTCTTCAGCATCAGCGCGGTCGAATGCAGGTAACAGAGCCAGTCGCGGCTCTGGCATTCGGCAAGGGTCAATACTTCCGACGGATCGTCTTCAAAGTCCAAAAAACTGATATCTTTCCCCGAAATCATGATGTTGCGCGCAAACGCCTGACTGAGGAACTGGCCTTTTCTGTGTACTTCGCCGATGGCGTTCAATCCGGCATTCCAAGTGGTGAGGTGTTTCCCTCTGGCTTCCTGTTCGATTTGCGTATCAAGCTGCTTGCCGTCTAAATGACTGAGCATCAGTGCATCTGCCTGATGTGCCAAAACCTCGGGAACGGAGATTCCGGCAGCCTTCAGCTCGCGCAAGCGTTTTTCCTCAACAGCGATGGCTTTTTCGCCGCCCAGATTCGGTACCGGCTTCAACACACCCAACCGCAGCGGTTTGGTTATCATCCCCAATAATGCGTAACGCCATGCCGGATTGCGCGCGCCGGCCTTGCGTATCCATACTACGAGGCCGTCTGAAAGTTCGTAGCAGGCAATATTGGCCTTTTGTTTTGCTGCGAATGCAGCCAAACAACCGGAGAAATCCGGTACTCCCAGTGCTTGGTTTGTCGTATTCATATTATGTTCATTGTCTTGTTAAAAAAGAAAACCCGCCTGCAAGCGGGGAAACGGCGCAGGCGGGTATTTTTATCCGGAATACTACCGTAATATCAAACGCTAACAGCTTTTTCGATAATGTTTTTCACGAGTTCGGCATCGTTCGCCACCACTTCCACACGCTGCGGCAGACTTTCCAAACCGTCCAAACCCGCCGGACGCGGCACGGCCACATCACCCACGGCTTCGTGTATCGTTGCTTCGAACTTAACAGCCAACGCGGTTTCCAAACAAACCACGGTTTCACCCGTTTCGCGCAACTCGCGGGCAACTTTCACGCCGTCGGCAGTGTGGGGGTCGATTAACTGGCCGTCCTGTTCGTAAACCCGTTTGATGGTAGCCAAACGGTCGCTGTGCAGGCTTTTGCCGGAAACGAAACCGTATTTGCCGCGCACGGTGCCGAGCAAGTCGGACAAGTCGAAGCCTTTGCCCGAAGCAACATCGGACCACAGGGCGTTTACTTTGTCCGTATCGCGTTCGACCAGATCAAAAACAAAACGTTCAAAATTCGATGCTTTCGAAATGTCCATCGACGGGCTGGAAGTAACGTGCGTCTGCGCGGCGCTGCGCGGCAGGTAGCGGCCCGTTTTGAAAAACTCGTCCAATACGTCGTTTTCGTTGGTGGCGGCAATCAGGCGTCCTATCGGCAATCCCATTTGCTTGGCGATGTGTCCGGCGCAGATATTGCCGAAATTGCCGCTGGGTACGCAGAAGCTGACTTTTTCGCCGTTGCTCTGCGTGGCTTTGAAATAGCCGGCGAAGTAGTAAACCACTTGGGCGACGATGCGTCCCCAGTTGATAGAGTTTACCGTGCCGATATGATAAGTTGCTTTAAATCCGGCATCGTTTTGTACGGCTTTTACAATATCCTGACAATCGTCAAACATGCCTTTTACGGCGATGTTGTGGATATTGGCATCTTGCAGGCTGTACATTTGCGCCCGCTGGAACGCGCTCATTTTGCCTTCGGGCGAGAGCATGAAGACGTTGACGCCTTTTTTGCCGCGCAATGCGTATTCTGCGGCGGAGCCGGTGTCGCCGCTGGTCGCGCCCAAGATATTGAGCTGCCGGCCTTCCTTGTCCAGCACATATTCGAACGCGTTGCCCAAAAACTGCATCGCCATATCTTTAAACGCCAGCGTCGGGCCGTTGGACAGGGCTTGGATTTTGAGGCCGTCTGAAAGCGTACGCACGGGCGTGATTTCTTTGCTGTTGAACACGGCCTCGGTATAAGTACGCTCAACGATGCCGCGCAAATCGTCCGCCGGAATGTCGGTAACGAACAGGCTCATGATTTCAAACGCCAGTTCGGGATAACTAAGATTGCGCCATTCGTCCAAAGTTTCGCGGCTGATTTGCGGATAAGATTCCGGCAACATCAGGCCGCCGTCGGGTGCAAGACCCATCAATAAAACTTCGCTGAAAGGTTTGGGCGCGGTTTTGCCGCGGGTGCTGATGTAGTTCATTTTACCGTTCTTCCGTTGGGTTCAGTTTCAAGTTTTAAAAGAATAAAAGTTTTCAGACGGCCTCACCGCCCGATTCGGAGAAAGGCCGTCTGAAACGCTTGCAGTCCGGACGATTATACCGCAAAGCCTTAGGTCGTGCGAACGCTTGCGGTATAATGAGGCCGTCTGAAAACCCATCCCACGGAAACTGCCATGTCCGACCTCTTCACCCGCCAACCCGATGCACCGCTTGCCGAACGCCTGCGCCCGCATACGCTTGATGACGTTATCGGGCAGCAGCATTTAATCGGCGAAGGCAAGCCGCTGCGTGTGGCGGTGGAAGGCGGAAAGCCGCATTCTATGTTGCTGTGGGGGCCGCCTGGAGTAGGCAAGACGACGTTGGCGCGGATTTTGGCGCAGAGTTTCAACGCCCAGTTTTTGCCTGTTTCCGCCGTATTTTCCGGCGTGAAGGACATACGCGAGGCAATCGATAAAGCCGAAATCGCCTTGCAACAGGGACGCGCGACAATTTTGTTTGTCGATGAAGTCCACCGCTTCAACAAGGCGCAGCAGGACGCGTTTTTGCCCCATGTCGAAAGCGGTTTGCTGACCTTTATCGGTGCGACTACGGAAAATCCGTCGTTTGAAGTCAATCCCGCGCTGTTGAGCCGCGCGCAGGTGTATGTTTTGCAATCTTTGTCTTCAGACGACCTCAAAAAGCTGATTGCCAAAGTATTGGCCTTGCCCGAATACCGGGATTTCACGATTGAAGCCGATGCGCAAGAGCTGCTCGTCAATACCGCCGACGGCGATGCGCGCAGATTGTTGAATCTGTTGGAACAACTTTTACGCGCCGCCGACACACGTCGTCTGAAAACCTTAACCGCCGAATTTCTCGCCGACAGTCTCGGGGCGCAAATCCGCCGTTTCGACAAAGGCGGCGAGAGTTTCTACAACCAAATCTCCGCCCTGCACAAATCCGTGCGTGGCTCGCATCCGAATGCCGCGCTGTATTGGTTCTGCCGTATGCTCGACGGCGGCACCGACCCGCGCTACCTCGCCCGCCGCATCGTGCGCATGGCGTGGGAGGACATCGGGCTTGCCGACCCGCGTGCTTTCCAAATCGCCAACGACGCTGCCGCCACCTTCGAACGCTTAGGCTCGCCCGAAGGCGAACTCGCGCTGGCGCAAGCCGTGCTGTACCTTGCCGCCGCCGCCAAATCCAACGCGGGCTACAAGGCATACAACCAAATGCGCCGCTTCGTCAAAGAAAACGCCAGCGACGAAGTACCCGTCCACCTGCGCAACGCCCCGACCAAATTGATGAAGGAATTAGGCTACGGACGCGAATACCGCTACGCTCACGACGAACCAAACGCCTACGCCGCCGGCGAAAGCTATATGCCCGACGGCTTGGACGAACCTGATTTCTACCAACCCGTCCCGCGCGGGCTGGAAATTAAAATCGGCGAGAAGCTGGCGTGGCTCAAATCGCTGGACGAAGAAGCATCCGAACGCTGAACGGCGCATCATTCCCTTTCCCGTGGTAGAGGGCTTGGTTTGGCAGTTGGAACCGTTTTTTATCCTCACCGTTTTCCCCTCTCCCCGACCCTCCCCCGCAGGGGAGGGAGCAGGATAGCCGATACCTCGGCGGAATCTGTCTTTTTATCAACTGCTTTATCCCGAGCCCACATTGCTTAATATTGCAGGCTGTTTTTTATCGTTGTTCCTTGAGAGGCCGTCTGAAACTTATGATTCGTCATTCCCGCCCCCGCCTACGCGAAGACAGGCTGCGGCGGGAATCCAGGAAACCTTTGGGCTGCGGCAATTTTCCAAAAATTCCTGAAAATAAAAGGTCTGGATTCCCGTTTTCACGGGAATGACGGAATGTAAAGTTGCCGCAATTTCCAAAAGGTCGTCCAAAACCTGTTGCCTCCCCCTTCGCACTCCGCCGTTATCCTGCAAATCTGCACTTTCCAAACTTTTACAAACTCCTTTTCATTCCGCGCTTCCGCCTTCGCTCCCCGTATCATGGCATTTTGCCCGAACGGCATTTCTTCATTCTGTCTTTTACAAAGGACAAAATGAAACAAAATTACCAAATTTTATACAAAAATTATTATCAATCCTATCAATCTATTGTTTGAACTTGAAAAGGAGAATTTGTAGCAATGAAGTTTTACCATTTGAGCGCGCCGCTGTTACTTATCCTGCCTGTCTGCACGCAGGCGGCGGACGCATACGTTCCCGCCGATGCCGAACCGGCAGCAGTCACCCTTTCCACTGTTACCGTGCGCGGTAAGCGGCAGAAGTCGTTGAACAAGGGCTATACCACTTCGGGCACTTACGCCGCGACGGGGATGCCGCTGACGCTGCGCGAGGTGCCGCAGAGCGTGAGCGTGGTAACCGACAAACAGATGAAGGACCAAGGCAAGCGCAGCGTTTACGACGCGCTCTCATGGGTCAACGGTATCAGCGGCAATCCGGCAAGTTCGCGCTATGCGGTAACCAACATGTATGCGCGCGGCGAGGCGGTCAACGATTACCAGATAGACGGCATGACCACCGAAATCGACGGCAACCAACTGCTGAACTCGGGCGCGTACGAGCGGGTGGAAGTCGTGCGCGGCACTTCCGCCTTGCAGGGCAGCGTGGGCGACCCGAGCGCGACGGTGAACCTGGTACGCAAGCGTCCGACCAAAGAGCGGCAGGCTGAAATTTCCGTCGGCATCGGCAGATGGCGGCGTTGGAATGCCGAGGCCGATGTGTCCGGGCCGCTCAACCCAAGCGGCAGCCTGCGCGGTCGCGCCGTGGTCAACGCCGAGGGCGGGCGGCATTGGACCGAGGGTTCACGCGACCGCTCCGACATGGTTTACGGCATTGCCGAATACGATTTCTCGCCGCAAACCACCGCCTACGCCGGCATCAACCACCAGCGCGCGCGCGAAAAAGAATTTTACGGCGGGGACCTGCCCGTTTACGACAGCGCAGGCTACCCCACCCGCTTCGGCATCCGTGACAACAACAAAATCAAAGGCAGCAGCTATAGGGAACGCGCGACGGAACTCTTTACCGGACTGGAACACCGCTTTGAAAACAACTGGAAAGCCAAGCTGGAATACCGCTACAACCGTGAGAAAACCTTCAATCCCGGCATGGGTGACGCCCCATACAGCTATCTCAGGCACGACGACAGCTCGGCCAGAGCCAATTTTTATAAAATGGCCGACAATATCGTCAGCCATGCCTTCAGCTTCAAGCTCAACGGGCAATACGATTTATGGGGGCGCAAACACGAAGCCGTATTCGGCATCGGCGGCTATCGCACGCGGAACAAACGCGCCTGGGCAAACCCTGAAGGCAACTATTCCATAGACGACATCTACGATTTCATACGCCGCCGCGATTATCCCTCCATCGCTTCCGTCAACGACTGGAAATGGGAGGGAGACACCATCGCAACACGCCAAATCAGCGGCTATGCCGCCACCCGCCTGCACGCCACCGACAAACTCTCGCTGCTTTTGGGCGCCAACTACGCCCGCTACCATTACCAAGCCATACCGGTTGGCGGCAGCCCGAATACGGAAGCCAAAGAAGGCCGCTTCGCCCCCTACGCCGGCATCACCTACGACCTCACCGACAACCTCTCCGCCTACGCCTCCTATAGCCGCCTGTTTATGCCGCACGAAAACAGCGAAACAGACATCAACCGCCACCCCATCGATCCGATTACCGGCCGCACCGTCGAGGCTGGACTGAAAGGCGAATGGCTCGAAGGCCGTCTGAACGCCTCGTTGTCGGTGTTCCAATCCAAACGGCGCAACGTCGCCGTCGAAGCGGGCAAATTTGACAACGACGACACCTACTACCGCGCAGCGAATACCAAAGCCCACGGCTGGGAAGCCGAAATCAGCGGCTCGCCCGCCGAAGGCTGGGACATCAGCGCGGGCGTGCAGTCGCACCTGACCCGCGAAGAAAACGGCAACCGGCCCAACAGCCAATACGACCCGCGCCACAGCTTCAAACTCTTCACCACCTACCGCCTGCCCAAAACCCGTTGGACCCTCGGCGGCGGCGTGCGCTGGCAGGGCAAGACCTTTGTGGACAAATACAGTGACCTCAGCAATATCGAGTTTGACGACGATGAAGCCAAAGAACGCGCCCGCGTCCTCTCCCGCCAAAAATCCTTCGCCGTGGTCGACCTGACCGCGCAGTACGACATTTCCAAAAACGCCAACCTGACACTAAACTTCGACAACGTGTTCGACAAACGCTACCGCACGGACACGGCGTACCACGACTACGGCCAGCCGAGGAGTTTGTCGGGGACGCTTAGGTATAAGTTTTGACGGGGTTTGGGGTTGCTGTAATTCTTGAAGGTCGTCTGAAACCTATAGTGGATTAAATTTAAATCAGGACAAGGCGACGAAGCCGCAGACAGTACAGATAGTACGGCAAGGCGAGGCAACGCCGTACTGGTTTAAAGTTAATCCACTATATAATCCGTCATTCCCGCGCAGGCGGAAATCTAGGAATCTTTGGGATTCGGCGATTTTTAGAGATTCCTGAAACTCCAGAGGACTGGATTCCCGTTTTCACGGGAATGACGGTCGTGAGGTTGCCGTACTCTGCAAAGGCTGTCTGAAACCTGTCATTTCTAAAGGTCGTCTGAAAAACACCCAATCGAATAAAAGTAACAAATATCCCAAGGAAAACCATATGAGTCCCATCCTGCCACGTCCGCTGCACATCGCGGCGCGGATTGTGCTGGCTTCGGCCGGAAGCTACTGGGTATCCGCGCTGGCGGCGGGTACGGTTCCGCTTTATGCGGGCGGGTCGAACAATGCCGTTTACGGCGGCACCTTCCTAGGTATCACGCTGCTGCCGCTGGTATTTCTGTGGGCGTTGGCGGCGCGGCGGCTGCGAACGGTGTTTTGCGTGCTGTCGCTGTCGGTGTTGCTGCTTTCGGCGGCAGGGGGGCTGGCGCATGGCTAAGGAGGCAGGGCTGCGCAAGGTAATGGCGGAAATCCACACATGGACGGGGCTGGTCTGTTCGTGGATTTTGTTCGTGATATTCCTTGCGGGAAGCATTGCGTTTTTCCGTGCCGAACTGGATGTATGGATGCAGCCGGAGCTGCCGTTTTCAGACGGCCTGCCGAACGAACGGGTTTCGCTGGCGACCGCCCTGGACTATCTGCGCCGCCATGCGCCGAATGCGGCAGAATGGTCGGTTTCACTGCCGACCGAACGTTCGCCGTACCTAGATTTGGGCTGGACGGAGCGCGGGGCCGAAGAGGCGTCCTATACCACAATCAGCCCTTATCCTAACGCGCCGCAGTCCAAACCGCGCGAAACGGCGGGGGCGGGTTATCTGGTTTCCATCCACAGCAACCTCGCGGCGGCGGAATACGGCGGTTACTGGCTGACGGCTGCGGCCGCGGTGGTCGCGCTGGCGGCGGTAATCAGCGGCGTGATTGTGCATAAAAAGATTTTGGCGGAGTTTTTCACTTTCCGCGCAGGCAAAAAGCTCAGAAGCTGGCTGGACGCGCACAACCTGCTGGGCGTGCTGCCGCTGCCGTTTCATGTGATGATTGTTTACAGCGGCCTCTTGCTGACTTCGCATACGGTAATGACCTACAGTCAAACGGCGGCGGAATTGTCGGATGAAGAATTCGAGGCGCGCTCCGCCTATGTGCCGAGGTCGTCTGAAAACGCGGGAGAGCAGCGGAAGATGGCGGATTGGTATCCGACGGTGCAAAAGTTGCGCCCAAATGGGACGGACGCGGAAATCAACTTGACCATCACCGACCCCGACCGCAAAGAAGCGGTGTTGTCGGCGGATTATTTCGACAAAAGAAGCGTCGGCTCGAACCCTGATTTGTCGGTGGCGGTACGTTTGAGTGACGGGGCGCAGGTGTACCGCAAAGATGCCTACGGTGGCTTCGAACAGGTCTACTCTTCGCTCTACAGCCTACATACGGCGGGCTTTGCCGACTATCCGACGCTCTGGCTTTATTTCTTCAGCGGCATGGCGGGTTGCGGCATGATTGCGACAGGTGCGGTAATGTGGCCGATGAAACGGCGCAATCGCAAACAGCCGCCCCTGTGCGGGATTGCGTGGGCGGAGCGCATCAATATCACCGTGTTCGCCGGCTTCCCACTCGCCTGCGCCGCCTTTTTCTGCACCAACCGCCTGCTGCCCGCAGACTGGGACGGGCGTGAAATTTGGGAAGCGCAAAGCCTCTTTACCGTCTGGGCCGCCGCTGCGGTTGCCGCCTTCTTCCCCTACCCCGCGTATATCAAATGGCGCGGCCTGTTTTACGCCGCCGCCGCACTGTGCACCCTGATCCCTCTCTTGGATATTTATGTCGGACGGCCTCTCTGGCTGTCGATTCGGTCGGGGGACACGCTCTATTGGACGGTGGAACTGTGTTTCCTGACATTTGCGGCAATATTCTTCCTCATCGCCCGCCGCATCGAAAAGGCGCAATAACCATGCTGTATTTCCTGATGTTTTCCCTCTGCTTCGGCGGCTTTTTCTGCCTCATGCTCTCGCAAACGCCCCACGCCAAAACCATGCTCGGACGCCCCGTCCAACACCCCGCCCGCCTGCGCCTTGCCGGCGCAACCCTCCTCGCCGCCGCCCTTGTCTCCGCACTCGCTTCGCCCCATCCCGCCGCCGCCAGCACAAGCTGGTTCGGCTGCCTGAGCGCAGGCGCAGCCTTGTGCACGGTTGCGGTTTATTTTCGGGGAAAGGGAGCCGGGAAGAAAGATAAAAGGTCGTCTGATTGACGCGTTTGTCTTAATAATCATAGGAACAGGCCGTCTAAAAACCAAGTTTCAGACGGCCTGTTGATTTTTCCTACAACGTGTTTAACGTCAGAAGCGGTAATTCACGCCCAAGGCAAACTCGCGGCCGCGTTCGTAGAAGGGAGTGCGTCCGTTGCCGTCGGGGAAGCGTTGGCTGTGTGAACGGTATTGCTTGTTGCCGATGTTGTTGACGGCAAAGTTGACGTTCAGGTTGTCTTTTTTCAGCGGCTGCCAGTTGGCGTAGATGTCGTGTACGCCGTAACCGGCTTTCTTGCCGTGTATCGTGCCTTGTCCGCGGGCGACGTCGGTGTATTTCACGCTTTGGGCGTAGCGGCCGCGCCAGCCGATTTCGAGTTTGGGATTTTCAAACTGATAAGACAGGCCGGTCAGCCATTGGCGGCCGGTGTTCCAGAAGGTGAACGAGCTTTCGTGGTCTTCTGCTTGAATCGGGCTTTCGCCGTAGTACATTTCGCCGTTCAGACGGGGTTTGACGTAGGACACGCCGGCGCGCGCGGTCAGGCCGCCCCAGCGGTAGGATGCGTCAAGTTCGTAGCCGTAGGTTTTGAGCGTGCCGCCGTTGTAAATCTTGCCGCGTTCGGTGATGGAGGCAGTGTTGTTGTTGATTTTTGCCCAACGGTAGACGATGAGGTCTTTGATGCGTTGGTGGAACACGCTGCCGCTGACGTTGAAGTTATCGTTGCGCCATTTGAAGCCCAGTTCGGCGCGGCGGGCGGTTTCGGCTTTGAGGTTGCTGTCCAAATCGGCGGCGGCGCCTGCGCGTTCGTTAGCCAACAGGGCTTCGTTCAGGCGGGGCGCACGGCTTGCTTGATTGAGGTTTGCCAAGAGCGAGAAGTTGTCGTTGATGTCCCAAATCGCGCCGATGCTGGGGTTGAGCTGGCCGTGCGACGCGCTTTGTTTGCTGGCGGCGTTGTATTTGAAATGGTCGTAACGCAGGCCGGTGGTCAGGGTAACGGGGTGCAGGTTCCAGATGCCTTCCGCGTACACGCCGTATTCGGCTTTCTTCTCTTTGTCGCGGTCATACAGGCCGAGAATCTTCAGCCATGCGCCTTTGTCGGACGGCTCGGAGGTTTCGTGGCGGTAGTTGACGCCGTATTTCACCATGTGTCCGTCGCCGAAAGAGCTGGCGAGGTTGAGATTCGCGCCGGTCGCTTTGATTTTGCTTAACTCAAGCTGACCGATGGGAACGCCGCCTTGCGCCGTGCCGGAAGCTTGGGCTTTCGGGGAAGGCGCGCCTTTAGGCGGCTTGGTGTCGTCAGTGTTGATTTGGAAGACGTTGGCGTCGATTTTGTCGAGGAAGCCGACGTTGCGGCCACGGTATTCCAGATTGTAGGATTGCTCTTTTTGATAAGTACCGTCCACGCCGACGTAGCTGTCAACGTTTTGGAACTCGGCTTTGTCGGTGCGGTTGCCTTTTTGGTATTCCTGACGGTAGGTCAGGCGGATGCCGTGGTCGTCGTTGAAGTCGTAGCCGATTTTGGCGAGGTAGCTGTGCTGTTTCAGACGACTGCCGCGGTTGACATTGCCGTTGCCGTCTTTGTAGTCGCGGTTGTTGAGGAAGTTGCCTGCAAACAGGGCATCGAAGCCGTTTTGATAGCCGTAAACCGCCGCGTTGCCGGTTGAGCCTTTATTGCTGCTCAAACCCGCGCCAAGTTTGAAACCGAAAGGTTTGCCGTCCGTCAGCAGGTCTTTCGCGTCAACCGTCGTTACGCGGATGGTACCGCCGACCGCGCCCAAGCCCGCGCTCGCCGCGCCCGTGCCTTTTTCGACGTTGATGCTTTTCACCAAAGCGGGGTCAAGCTGGAAGCGGCTTTGGTGGTGGAAGATTTTGGTGGATTGGCTGGTGCCATCGACTTCCAGATTAATCTTGTCTTCGCCGACGCCGCGGATGCTGTAAAACTGCGCCACGCCGTTGCCGCCGCCGACATCCATACCGATTTGGTCTTTCATGACTTGTTTCAAATCGGTCGAAGTCTCGCGGTCAAGCTGGTTGCGGGTAACGCGGGTCGGCACGGCGGTGGCAGTTACTTTTACTTCGTCCAGTTCGGTCAAAGCAGCCGGCTGTTTGTTTTCGGCATGGGCGAAAACGGCCGCCAGCGCCAGTACCAGCGCGCTGTAATGGAATTTTGTCGGTTGACGGGTATTCATCGTTTATTTCCTCTGTGTGGCGGTTAATTAATAGAACAATTACACAAACAAACGCGAATTGTAATGAAACTAATCATTATTATCAAATTTAATTACAAAAACCGTTTCAGTAAATTTTGTACGGCCGCGCCGCCGCTTTTCAGACGGCCTCTCCCCCTTCAAGCCCCGTAATATAACGAAATCGCATTAAATTAAAACAAACCATTCTTTCCTTTTTTCAGACGGCCTCTATAAAGTAACGCCCATTACGAATCGCCGGCCGATTGCCGCACGAAATAAAACCGGCCCGCCAAAGCCGCCCGCAAAGGAACAACATGAACCAAGCCAATCCGCTTCCCGCCGAGCTTTCAGCACAACTGTCCGCCCTCTCCCCCACCCAGCTTGCATGGCTGTCTGGCTATTGCTGGGCGCAAAGCCAAGGGGCCGCCGCGCCCCTGCCCGAAGTTTCCGCCGTCCGGCCCGCACCTGCCGCCCGCCGCGTTACCGTTTTATCCGCGTCGCAAACAGGCAACGCCCGCCGCGTGGCAGAACAGCTTCATGCCGGATTGAAAGCCGCGGGCGTAGAGGCCCGCCTGACTGGAGCGGGCGATTTCAAAAGCAAAACGCTGCCGGATGAAGACATCGTTTTACTGGTTACGTCCACACAGGGCGAAGGCGAGCCGCCGGAAGAAGCACTGCCGCTGTACAAATTCCTATCCGGCAAAAAAGCCCCCGATTTGGGCAAACTGACTTTCGCCGTTTTAGGGCTGGGTGATTCCTCCTATCCGAAATTCTGTCAGGCAGGTAAAGATTTCGATGCCAAACTGTCCGGCCTGGGAGCCGGCCGTCTGGCCGATTTGGCATTGTGCGATTTAGAATTTCAAGCCGCCGCCGATGCGTGGGTGGCGGCCGTTGTACCGAAAGTGGCCGAGTTGTGCGCCCAATCCGCCGCTCCCGCCCCGACGACGCAAACGGCCGCCGTTTCCGGCGGCGGAGAGCCGGTTCAGTCCTACACCAAAGAACGCCCCTACACCGCCGCCCTGTCCGTCCGCCAGAAAATCACTTCGCGCACCGCCGAAAAAGACGTCGAACACATCGAAATCGACCTGAGCGGTTCCGGCATCCGTTACAAAGCCGGCGACGCGTTGGGCATATGGCCCGTCAACGCCCCCGAACTGGTCAAAGAAATTCTGGATTTAAACAACCTGTCCGGCAGCGAAGCCGTCAAACTCGCCGACGGCGGCGAAACCGATATTCAGACGGCCTTGAGCGAAGCCGCCGACATCACGCAGAACACACCCGCATTCGTGCGGCAATACGCCGAATTGTCAGACAACGCCGAACTCAAGAAAATTGCCGTCGACAACGCCAAACTGGACGCCTATCTCGCCGCCACCCCGCCCGTGGGCGTACTGGCCGCCAATCCGCATCCGCTTGATGCGCAAACCTTGCTCGGCCTGTTCCGCGCCCAAACCCCGCGCCTGTACTCCATTGCCTCGGCGCAGGACGAAGTCGGCGAAGAAGTACACCTCACCGTCGGCGTCGTCCGCTTCGACCACCACGGCAACACCTACACCGGCGCAGCCTCCGGCTATATCGGCGCACGTTTGGAAGAAGGCGGCGAAGTGCGTGTCTTCATCGAACCCAACCCGCATTTCCGCCTCCCCGAAAACGGCGACACCCCCGTCATTATGATAGGCGCGGGTACAGGTATCGCGCCTTTCCGCGCCTTCATGCAGCAACGCAGCGCCAACGGCGACGGCGGCAAAAACTGGCTTTTCTTCGGCAACCAGCGCCTTGCCGACGATTTCCTCTACCAGCTCGAATGGGTAGATTTCCGCAAAGACGGCCTGCTCACCCGTGCCGACTTGGCGTGGAGCCGCCAGGGCGAACACAAAGTGTACGTCCAACACAAAATCGCCGAACACGCCGCCGAAGTTTGGAACTGGCTGCAACAGGGCGCGCACGTTTACGTCTGCGGCGACGCAACCCGCATGGCGCGCGACGTTGAGGAAGCCCTGCTCGAAGTCATCATCGGACAAGGCAAACTCAGCCGCGACGAAGCCGAAGACTACCTCAATGACATGCGTGAAGATAAACGCTACCAGCGCGACGTCTATTAACGGCCAAGGCCGTCTGAAAACGTTTCAGACGGCCTCCATAACCGGAAACACCGTTCCAACCTTAAAATAAATTCTATCAATTTCAATAAGTTGAAAAATATTAATCCGTTTTTTTAGAGCAAAACATTGAAACCGGCCCGTTTTTTGTTTTACACTACGTCTCACTACACCAAAGTACACATTAGATTTCATATCATGAATCCGACAAACATTCGCCCATTTGCTTATTTTTATTGGTACCACACAACCGTGCGGTACTTTTTTGCGCTTGTCTGAAACCTAAAAACAAGCAGATGCGAATAAGAGCCGCCCGATTTTCAGGCGGCTTTTTTGATACTTTGAAGATTGCCGCCGGAATCAAACTCAAAAGAAAAGATTTGAAATGATGACGAAAGCAACAGACAAAATGAATACCGTACGCAAAACCCTCCCCCAAGAAGCCCGCCTCCACCGCTGCATGATGATTACCGACGGTAATGTCAGCCGTGCCAACCACGACCGTGCACTGCCGGAGCGGTCCGACAACCTCGTCAGCGAAGCGCTGTTGCCGCAAATCCGCGCCGTCGCCGTCATGATTGCCGCCATGCGCCACGATTTCGGTCCGCACAGCCCCGTCGCCTTCACCGACGACGCAGACTGGTTTGCCGCCCGCATCATCGTCCTGCGCGCGCGCCGCTTCCATCTCGACATCACCCTGCTGCCGATGCTGAAGACCGCCAACCGCCGCGCGCAAGCGTTCGCACGGGCGCACAAGCTGCCGTTTACCCCCGCAGAAATGCACATGAGCCTCCATGCGAACAGACCGGCCGACCTGCTGATAGTCGAGACCGAATACGAAGCGGAAGAACGAGGCAGCATGATTGCCAACAGCCTCGCCCTTGCCGCCAAACTGCCCGCACTGCCGCTGTAACACAAACTTGATAAACGGAAAAAACACACCATATAAAGGCGCAAGAGCCGGAAAAGCCGCTTGCTCCGCCGTTTCAGACGGCCTTAAAAACACTTCACACAGGATTAAAGATGAAAAAAACCGTCGCCCTTGCCGCACTTTCCGCCCTCGCCTTAGCCGCATGTAAAGACAACACGCAAGCCCAACTCGAGCAGCAGCAAAAACAAATCGAAGCCCTACAACAGCAGTTGGCACAACAAAACGGCGGCCAGCAGGACAATACCGTTTACCAACTCACCCCCGAAGGCGTCAAAGACACCATTCCGGCCGAAGCCCAGGCCAACGGCAACAACGGCCAGCCGGTAACAGGTACCGACGGCCAGCAATATATCTACGACCAATCCAGCGGAAGCTGGCTGCTGCAAAGCCTTATCGGCACGGCGGCAGGTGCCTTCATCGGCAACGCCTTGGCCCACAAATTCACTCAGGCACGCAACCAAAACAGCCCCATCGCACAACGCGCGCGCACCAGCTATTATCAGTCTGCCCGTCCGAACCGCAGAACCACGCAGCAGTTGAACACCCGCAGCCTGCCCGCGCAAAACCGTGCCGCCGCCACACCCAACTACCGCCAAACCACCAGAATGCAGCCGAACTACCGCCGTCCCGCCATGCGCGGAGGTTTCGGCCGCCGCCGCTGATAAAAAACTTAAAGGCCGTCTGAAAAAGCTCGCCCGCCTCTTTTCAGACGGCCTCACAGACAACAACACGGCAGAAACAAGGCCTGCCGGCCCACGCCCGATATTTCAGACGGCCTGAGTTTCAAGTAAAATCCAGGCCGTCTGAAAACATTTCAAAGCAAGGAAAACATCATGAGCAACCATCACAAACTCATCATCCTCGGTTCAGGCCCCGCCGGCTACACCGCCGCCATCTATGCCGCCCGCGCCAACCTCAAGCCCGTCATCATTACCGGTGTCGAACAGGGCGGACAACTGATGACTACCACCGAAGTCGACAACTGGCCTGCCGACGCCGAAGGCGTACAAGGCCCTGAACTGATGGCGCGCTTCCTTGCCCACGCCGAACGCTTCGGCACCGAAATGATTTTCGACCAAATCCACACCGTCGATTTGCAAAACCGCCCCTTCACCCTCAAAGGCGACATGGGCGAATACACCTGCGACGCCCTTATCGTCGCTACCGGCGCATCCGCCAAATATCTGGGGCTGCCCAGCGAAGAAGCCTTCGCCGGCAAAGGCGTATCCGCCTGCGCCACCTGCGACGGATTTTTCTATAAGAAACAAGATGTAGCCGTGATCGGGGGCGGCAACACCGCCGTAGAAGAAGCCCTTTACCTTGCCAACATCGCCAACACCGTTACCCTGATTCACCGCCGCGACAGTTTCCGTGCCGAAAAAATCATGGTAAACAAACTCATGCAGCGCGTTGAAGAAGGCAAAATCATCCTCAAACTCAACAGCAATCTGGATGAAGTCTTGGGCGACGAAGGCGGCGTAACCGGCGCACGCCTGAAACGCAACGACGGCACTACTGAAGAAATCGCCGTCAAAGGCGTTTTCATCGCCATCGGCCATAAGCCCAACACCGACATTTTCAAAGGCCAGCTCAATATGGACGAAACCGGCTACCTGAAAACCAAAGGCGGTACGGGCGACAACGTCGGCGCAACCAACATCGAAGGCGTATGGGCGGCGGGTGACGTCAAAGACCACACCTACCGCCAAGCCATCACCAGCGCGGCTTCAGGCTGCCAAGCCGCACTGGACGCTGAACGCTGGCTGGACAGACAAGGGTTGTGCGATATTTCCTAATAATGTGTTCATGTGTCCTAGCCATAGACATAAACTAAAGAAACAAACTCCTTCAGTTCTTTAGATATCGTATTAAGACCATGAAGAACTTATATAACAAGAGAATCCCGTGTCGCAGCCGCAAGATTTCAATCTGGAATTGTTTTTAAAAAACCTGCCCAACCTGCCCGGCGTATACCGTTTTTTCGACGAAGGCGGCAACGTTTTATACGTCGGCAAAGCGGTCAATCTTAAGCGGCGCGTGTCCGGCTATTTCCAGAAAAACGACCATTCCCCGCGCATTGCATTGATGGTGAAACAGGTTCATCATATCGAAACCACCATCACCCGTTCCGAAGCCGAAGCCCTGATTCTCGAAAACAACTTCATCAAAGCCCTGTCGCCGAAATACAATATCCTTTTCCGCGACGACAAAAGCTATCCATATTTAATGCTGAGCGGACATCAATATCCGCAGATGGCGTATTACCGCGGCACGCTGAAAAAGCCGAACCAATACTTCGGCCCCTATCCCAACAGCAACGCCGTGCGCGACAGCATCCAAGTCCTGCAAAAAGTCTTCATGCTGCGCACCTGCGAAGACAGCGTGTTCGAACACCGCGACCGCCCTTGCCTGCTGTACCAAATCAAACGCTGCACCGCGCCCTGCGTCGGACACATCAGCGAAGAAGACTACCGAGACAGCGTGCGCCAAGCCGCCACCTTCCTCAACGGCAAAACCGACGAACTGACCCGCACCCTGCAACACAAAATGCAGACCGCCGCCGCCAACCTGCAATTTGAAGAAGCCGCCCGCTACCGCGACCAAATCCAAGCACTCGGCATCATGCAGAGCAACCAGTTCATCGACAGCAAAAACCCGAACAATCCTAACGATATCGACCTGCTCGCACTTGCCGTTTCAGACGGCCTCGTCTGCGTACACTGGGTCAGCATACGCGGCGGGCGGCACGTCGGCGACAAAAGCTTCTTCCCCGACACTAAAAACGATCCCGAACCAAACGGACAAGACTACGCCGAAGCCTTCGTCGCCCAACACTATCTGGGCAAAAGCAAACCCGACATCATCATCAGCAACTTCCCCGTCCCCGACGCATTGAAAGAAGCCCTAGAGGGCGAACACGGCAAACAAATGCAGTTCGTAACCAAAACCATAGGCGAACGCAAAGTCTGGCTGAAAATGGCGGAACAAAACGCACAAATGGCGATTGCCCAACGCCGCCTGCAACAAAGCAGCCAGCAACACCGCATCGACGAGTTGGCAAAAATCCTGAACATGAATTCAGACGACCTCAACCGCCTCGAATGCTTCGACATCAGCCACACCCAAGGCGAAGCCACCATCGCCTCCTGCGTCGTGTACGACGAACAAAACATCCAACCCTCGCAATACCGCCGCTACAACATCACCACCGCCAAACCCGGCAACGACTACGCCGCCATGCGCGAAGTCCTCACCCGCCGCTACGGCAAAATGCAGGAAGCCGAAGCCAACGGCGAGGCCGTCAAATGGCCGGATGTCGTATTGATTGACGGCGGCAAAGGACAAATCGGCGTCGCCGTATCCGTATGGGAAGAACTCGGGCTGCACATCCCCTTGGTCGGCATCGCCAAAGGCCCCGAACGCAAAGCCGGCATGGAAGAACTCATCCTCCCGTTCACCGGCGAAACCTTCCGCCTGCCGCCCAACAGCCCCGCCCTGCACCTCCTGCAAACCGTGCGCGACGAATCACACCGCTTCGCCATCACCGGCCACCGCAAAAAACGCGACAAAGCCCGCGTTACCTCTTCCCTCAGCGACATCCCCGGCGTAGGCAGCAAACGCCGCCAGGCCCTGCTCACCCGCTTCGGTGGCCTGCGCGGCGTCGTTGCCGCCAGCAAAGAAGATTTGGAACAAGTCGAAGGCATCAGCAAGGCATTGGCGGAAAAGATTTACGAGTATCTGCATTAACATGACATTCGTTTCGACTCCGCTATAACACTTTGCATTACCCAGTTTTAGCTGCAGATAAAGTTTGTAATGATATTATTTAGTTAGATAAGGTTGTTTTGACGGTTATAAGAGAATGATACCGACGGATAGAATATTTGAAATACCTATAATGAGTATAAAAATCATTGCAATATTCGTTAATCAAAGATAAATCTGAAATTCTCTTACCTTATTCTTACAAGAAAGAAAATTGTGCTGAACAGCATTGTTCATACTAATCATCTAAATAATTGCGACTAATAAACATTTTTAGCCCTCATAACCATATTCATAACTATATGAATTGTTTTAATAAATTATTTTAATTATATTATCATATTACTTAACCGCATCGTTTTCCGCTTCCGCGTTTCTAGAATTACCGAGCAATTTATCCATCGGTGTCAAATCTATGGAATTACCCTGACTGACAATCCATTTACTTTCCACTCTCCACACACCAGCAACATCTTCAATACGAATATACCAATGGTTGGTCGGCGGCAGCGGTTTAAAAACAGCGTTATATTCGGTTTGCTTTCCTTGACCATCTGAAACCAGTTGCAAGCGCACAGTCTGATCTTGCGTTTTCTTCACAGGATGCATCAGTAACAAGTTCAGCGGCTGTTTGGCATCGAAATCACCGCTAACAAAAACTTTGGCCGCACTGTAATCGGGGCTGACCAGTAATCTTGCACGAATTTTCCGTTTAACAGCTTCTTCATCACGATGAAGCTGAATTTCTATATGTTTGCCGTCCTTATAATAATCATCCGTTACCAAATCAGTCATATTGTCTTTAGCTACAAAGAACATCGACACACTGGCGATTACTACAAAAATCGGCCCAGCCATTAAAATCCAAGGCCATGCCTGTTTATACCACGGCTTCACTTTATTTTGTTCGGACATATGACTTACTCTCCAATAAACGCCGATTCTTCCTTCAATACCGTTTCATTGCCCTGTTTACTGCCTGACTCATGATAAGTAAAAGTAAATTCTATCGGATGGCTGCCTTTGTCAGCATATTCGGGAATAGTAGACACCTGAACCGGAATGGTAATGGTTTCACGCGGTGGCAGTTTCAGCCCTTCCGGCGGCAGTCCGGTTAAGGAAATGTCATCAAATCCCTTTACGGTAGCCGTCATGATTTGTTCGCGTTCACTATTGTTGATAATACGCAGGTTGTAAGCGTTTTCGAGCCAACCTTTGCTATTTTCACGTACCATCACGCCGCGGTCTTTCAAAATATCAACTGCCACCATTTTGCGGGTGGAAATACCGACTAAAAATGCGGCGATCACAACCAACAAAACTGCGCCGTATCCCGCCACACGCGGTCGTTTCAGGCGTTTTTTGATATCGCTTTCGGGATATTCATGCTCCAATGCGCCTTCGGTCGTATAGCGTATCAAGCCGCGTGGATAGCCCATTTTATCCATGATTTCGTCGCAGGCATCAATGCAGGCAGCACAGCCGATACATTGGTATTGCAAACCGTTGCGGATGTCGATACCGACGGGGCAGACTTGTACGCACATGGTACAGTTGATGCAATCGCCCAATCCGCTGTCTTCCTTATTAGCAGTTTTCTTGCGTGCGCCGCGCGGTTCGCCGCGTTCGGTATCATAAGAAATAATCAGCGTGTCTTTGTCGAACATCGCGCTTTGGAAGCGTGCATACGGACACATATGCAGGCACACTTTTTCTCGCATGACGTGGGCAAAGAAGAAAGTCATAAAACCGTAGAACGCTGCGGCAAACATTGCGCCGCCGCCCGCCATTCCAGTAAATAAGTCAGGAACGAACTGGCGAATTGGAACGAACCAACCGGCAAATGTAATACCCGTCCACGCGCAAAAGAGGAAAATCAGCAGAGCTTTGGTGGCTTTAATGCGGATTTTAGTGAAATTCCACGGCGATTTTTCCAGCTTCAGCCGTTTGTTGCGGTCCCCTTCGACCAAGTTGTCAATCCACAGCATGATTTCGGTGTAAACTGTCTGCGGGCAGGAATAGCCGCACCACAAACGTCCGGCAATCGTCGTCCACCAAAACAGCCCGAAAGCGCAAATCATCAGCAGCAGGGCAAGGTAAATCAAGTCGCCCATGCCCAGCGACAGCCCGAAAATGAAGAAATGTCGGTCAGGAATGTTGAAAATGACCGCCTGACGGCCGTTCCAGTTAAACCACGGAATCACATAAAACACAAACTGGGTCGCCAATACGACGGCAATACGCAATTTGGCGAACCGCCCTTCCGCCTTTTTCGGATGAATGCGCTCGCCCTCGGGATGGATTTGAATGACACTGGATTTCGGTTTCACTTTACTTGTTTCGGATTGCGGCGATCGGGTTTCAGTCGACATGGCATGTGTTCCTCGTTTTGCACTTTTTATCTTTTCAGACGGCCTTTATTCGTTCTGAAATCATATCATTTGAGCTATATCAAAGCAAAACCATCTACCTATTTAGCATATATATGTTTTATCATACCGGCTGCCCTTACTGACTGAATATAAAAGGTATTCCACCAAAGCACTCCGGCAATGTACACTTCACTTATAGCAAACCGCTATTTTCCCGATTTAAATTAATAACCAACTGTTTCGAAACAAAATAATAAAAATTCCCATTATCTGGTCATTTTCAGACGGCCCCTACCCGCACCCGAACTACTCTAAAATAACAGGCAAATATCTTGAAATATTGTTACATGAATCCGGTTTTTCCTTGAAACATCAGAAAAATAGGACGATAATCGACAGGTAAAATATTTCTCCCGCAGTTTTCCATACCTACTTTAAAGAAAGGTACTCAACATGTCTCAACTGGCAAATGCAATACGCTTCCTCTCAGTCGATGCTGTTCAAAAAGCCAACTCCGGCCACCCTGGTGCGCCCATGGGTATGGCGGAAATGGCGGAAGTATTGTGGACGAAATTCCTGCACCACAACCCCGCCAACCCCAAATTCTACAACCGCGACCGCTTCATCCTCTCCAACGGCCATGCGTCCATGCTGTTGTACAGCCTGCTGCACCTGACCGGCTACAACCTGAGCATTGAAGACTTGAAAAACTTCCGCCAACTGCATAGCAAAACCCCCGGCCACCCCGAATACGGCTACACCGATGGCGTGGAAACCACTACCGGCCCGTTGGGACAAGGCATTGCCAACGCAGTAGGTATGGCATTGGCCGAAAAAATCCTTGCCGCCGAATTTAATAAAGATGGTTTGAACATCGTCGATCATTACACCTATGTCTTCATGGGCGACGGTTGCATGATGGAAGGCGTATCGCACGAAGCTTGTTCGCTCGCTGGCACCTTGGGCTTGGGCAAACTGATTGTTTTGTATGATGACAACAATATTTCCATCGACGGCAAAGTGGACGGCTGGTTTACCGAAAACATCCCGCAACGCTTTGAAAGCTACGGCTGGCATGTCGTTCCCAATGTAAACGGCCACGACACCGCCGCCATTCAGACGGCCATTGAAGCCGCCCGTGCCGAAACCGGCAAACCGTCCCTCATCTGCTGCAAAACCTTAATCGGCAAAGGCAGCGCCAACAAAGAAGGCAGCCACAAAACCCATGGCGCACCTTTGGGTGCGGATGAAATCGAAGCCACGCGCAAACATTTGGGCTGGGCTTACCCTGCATTTGAAATCCCGCAAGAAATCTATGCTGCATGGGATGCAAAAGAAAAAGGCGCGAAACTGGAAGCAGAATGGAACGAGCTGTTTGCGCAATACCAAGCAAAATATCCTGCCGAGGCCGCAGAATTCGTGCGCCGCATGGATAAAAAACTGCCGGACAATTTCGATGCATACGTTCAAGCCGCATTGAAAGAAGTGTGTGCCAAAGCCGAAACCATCGCCACCCGCAAAGCCAGCCAAAACAGCATCGAAATCCTCGCTAAAGAGCTGCCCGAACTGGTGGGAGGTTCTGCCGACCTGACCCCGTCCAACCTCACAAGCTGGTCAAACAGCCAATCTATTACCCGTAACGGTGGCGGCAACTACATTCACTACGGTGTGCGCGAGTTCGGCATGGGTGCAGTGATGAACGGCCTTGCCCTGCATGGCGGTGTGCGTCCGTTCGGCGCGACTTTCCTGATGTTCAGCGAATACGAGCGCAACGCCATGCGTATGGCGGCACTGATGAAAATCAACTCCGTCTTCGTCTTCACCCACGACTCCATCGGCCTCGGCGAAGATGGTCCGACCCACCAGCCTATCGAGCAAACCGCCACCCTGCGCATGATTCCGAACATGGCGGTATGGCGTCCGTGCGACTCCGTAGAATCACTGGTTGCCTGGGCAGAAGCCATCAAAGCCCCGGATCATCCGTCCACCCTGATTTTCAGCCGTCAAAATCTGAAATTCCTCCAACGCAGCGAACAGCAACTTAACGACATCCGCCGCGGCGGCTACGTCATCAGCGAAGCTCAGGGCGATGCCAAAGCCGTTATCATCGCCACCGGTTCCGAAGTCGAACTTGCATTGGATGCACAGGCCGCACTGGCTAAAGAAGGTATCTCCGTACGCGTCGTCTCCATGCCGTCCACCAATATCTTCGACCTGCAAGACGCCGCCTACCGCAACAGCGTATTGCCCGCCGCCCTGCCGCGCGTTGCCGTGGAAGCCGGCCTGAGCCAAGGTTGGTACAAATACGTCGGACTGAACGGTGCAACTGTGGGCATCGACCGTTTCGGCGAATCCGCACCTGCCGAAGTATTGTTCAAGGAATTCGGCTTTACCGTCGAAAATGTCGTGAAAGTAGTGAAATCCGTCCTGTAACGGAATACCGCGGATAAACCGCGAAAAAGGTCGTCTGAAAACTTTTCAGACGGCCTTTTCTTATGAATAAATAGACCGATGGCACATCATTCGCGATTGTAAGGTTATCTTTATATTCCATATCATTATGTTTTTGTCTTTGGAGTACATAAATCTTATTTTTTAGCGAATATCCGGTTTTTATCGAATGTTCTTATGACGTCAGATGATGTGATAATAGATGTAATTAATCTTACTTTTAGAATAACAATACACAACCATGCAAACTTTATATAACACAATGGGTCAGATTAAATATCGTAAATACTGCAGATTATAAGTATTTTTGATATTTTTTAATTTATTGACTGATTTTAAGGAGGATATTATGCAAGAACTCCATATGAAAGAGCTGGAAAAAGTGGCCGGAGGCAACTTTTTTGAAGAACAAATCATGCGTTTTTTCTATTCGTTTTATCCTTGGCAACCAAGAGTATAAGGGCTAAAGAATACTTGCCCTTATATAAAAGGCCGTCTGAAAAGTTTTCAGACGGCCTTTTTAAAATTTTAAACGGGCATACAGCGTAACCAAGCATGCCTTATTACATTTCAATTGAAATTGTAAAGATAAGATAATAAAATAGCGTTTTCGTTGTCATTCGAAACCAAACGAATCATCAAATACTTCAACCATGACACGCCTGCTTGCTTATAAAAGAATTTTATACAGTTGTTTTTTATTATGGTTCTGCACCGTTCTGATTCTCTCCGCCGAACGCTGCATGATGTTTCAACATTATCTTCCCGATACCATCCGCACGCAATATGCTGCCGATACCGTTCATTTGTTTGTTAAAGGGTTGTTGTTCGACATAAAAGCCGCTTCCGTATTGACTGCACTACCGTTCCTGCTGGGGCTTTTCAGCCTCGTCAAATCCAAAACAGCAGAAGCATATGGGCATATTCAGGTTGTATTATCAGTATTACTCTTATTAGCCGTTTCCGCCGCAGCCATCGGCAACTGGTTTTACTACGGCGTTTACGGCCGCCAGTTTGACGTTTTCATTTTCGGTATTTCCGAAGAAGATACGGCAGCCGTATTAAAAACCATCTGGTCGGATTTTCCGGTAATTTGGGGACTTGTCGGAGCAGTTGCGGCGGCGGTCCTATTTGGGAAATGGTTTGCCCGAATCCGCACATATCCGTTTTCCGAACCGGCTCCCGCCGGTAAAGCGGCTTGGATTGCCGCCGTCATCCTGCCCATACTCGCCCTAAGCGCGGGTATCCGCGGCTCATTCGGCAAATTTCCCTTGCGGCAAACCTCCATGCAAATTTCCGCCGCCCCGCAACTGAACAAACTCGTTCCCAATGCCCTCATCTCTTTAAATTGGGCATTTTTGGAACACCGCAACAGCAGCAATTTCACACCTGTTTCCGATTCAGACGGCATTGCATTAATCAACCGCCTGCTCAACCAAAAAGCCGGTGCCGATTTAAACCGTCTATACAGTTTGACCAATAAAAATTCGGTGGTAGAACAACACAAACCCAATGTCGTGCTGGCGGTCATGGAAAGCATGAGCACACACCTTCTAACCATGAATACGCCCGAACGCGACCTGCTCGGCGAATTGGCCGAACATTGGAAACAAGACTGGATTTATCAACGCTTCGTCTCCGAAGGCGACGGCACCAGCGATACCCTGCACCGCTTCTTCATCCGCAGCCCGCGCCTCAACCTCAGCCAATCCGCCGCCAAAAACAAAACCTTTCCCGGCAACATGTTCAAACCCTATCTCGATGCCGGCTACCGCGTTGTCTATATCACCGCAGGCAACGGCGGCTGGCGAGATTTCGACAATTTCCTGCGGCATTTGGGCGTAAACGAAATCATCGACGAAAACACCCTCAAATCACACTACCCCGAAGCAGAATCCGGCACATGGGGCGTGCCCGACGAATTCATGTTCCGTTATGCGGAAAAAGAACTGGCACAAGCGGAAAAAAGCGGCAAACCGGTATTCATCATGATGATGTCCGTGACCAACCATCCGCCCTACCGTCTGCCCGCCCCCCACCAAGCCAAAAACTTCCGTCTGACCAAGCAAGAAAAGCAACGCCTTACCGCGCTCGCATCCGGCAAAGAATTAAACGAAATTTTCAACACCTTCCGATACAGCAACGACCAACTCGGCCGCTTTATCGGCAAAGCAAAAACCATCGCACCCGACACCATTATCGCCGCCACCGGCGACCATAATATGCGCGCCATCGGCTATCCCGAACCCAACGAAACCGCACTCGGCCACAGCGTGCCATTCTACCTTTACATTCCGCCGGCCTACCGCACCCACGCGGCGTATCACCCCGAACGTGCCGGTTCGCACAAAGACATTTTGCCGACGCTCTACAATCTGAGCCTGTCAAAAGCACGCTACTACCAAACCGGCTGCAATCTCACCGCCCCGCAACCCGACTCCCCGTGGTGCGGCTACGGTTATAATCCGGAGGTTCTGATTACCGAGCACGGTTTTTATAATCTGTCCAACAAAGAATTCCGCCGCTGGAACAACCGAGGTGTCCAAACCGCCGAAGCCATGCCGAGCAAACCGCCTGCCGAAGACAGACCGCATATCGACCGCGGCAGCGCTTATACATCATTCCTTGATTGGCAGATTAATAGGATAGTAACAATGCAATAAATCATATGGAAAGGCCGTCTGAAAAACTTTCAGACGGCCTTTTTTATCTAGCACCCGTTTCTAAATCAAATTCTCCAACATCCACTTCACATAGTTTCCCACACCCTCTTTTACATCCAAAAATTCTTCCTGATACCCTGCTTCGCGCAGTTTGCCGATGTCGGCCTGGGTGAAGCTCTGGTATTTGCCTTTAAGGGCATCGGGGAACGGGATATAGCGGATCAGCTCTTCCCTGACCAATTCTTCCAGCGTCATTTCCTCCTTGCCTTCGGCGGCGCGGCAGGCGTTGACGGTGGCGGCGGCAAGTTCGTTGAATTGACGGCTGCGGCCGGTGCCGAGGTTGTAGATGCCGGAGAGTTCGGGGTGGTCGAAGAAGTAGAGGTTGACTTTGGCGACGTCTTCGACGCTGACGAAGTCGCGGGTTTGTTCGCCGTTGCCGTAGCCGTCGTTGGCACCGAACAGGTTGACATAACCGTGTTCGCGGTATTGGTTGAAATGGTGGAAGGCGACGGATGCCATGCGGCCTTTGTGTTGTTCGTGTTGTCCGTAAACGTTGAAGTAGCGGAAGCCGACGACTTGGGCGGTCAGGCCTTCTTCCATGCGGCGGCGCAATACTTGGTCGAACAGGAATTTGGAGTAGCCGTACACGTTGAGCGGTTTTTCAAGTTCACGCTCTTCGCGGAAGATTTCGCCTTTGCCGTACACGGCTGCGCTGGAAGCGTAGAGGAAGGGGATGCGTTCGTCCTGACACCAGTCCAAAAGGTCGAGCGTGTACTGGTAGTTGTTGTCCATCATGTAGAGGCCGTCGTGGTTCATGGTGTCGGAACACGCGCCTTGGTGGAAGACGGCTTCGATGTTTTCGTAAGGCAGAAGATGGCCGCGCACTTGGCGGATGAATTCGTGTTTGTCGAGGTAGTGGGCGATTTCGCACTCGGCAAGGTTTTTGAATTTTTCGCCACGGGTCAGGTTGTCGACGGCGACGATGTCGGTAATGCCGCTTTGGTTGAGGGCTTTGACGATGTTGCTGCCGATGAAGCCGGCCGCGCCTGTTACGATGATGGTCATATTGGGTTTCCTTTGATTTTTGGTTTTAGCGAAACTCGTTGCACTCGTTTCAGACGACCTTGGAAAGATGGGGTCGTCTGAAAAGAAATTACTGCTCTTCCAATGCCTTGTTCAACTCTGCAAACGAGCAAACCGCTGTGCCGAGTTTGGCGACGACGACGCCGGCGGCGGTATTGGCGAGGTGCATGGCTTCGGGCATGGTGTAGCCTGCCGCCAGCCCCAAGCCCACTCCGGCAATGACAGTGTCGCCTGCGCCGGATACGTCGTAAACTTCTTGGGCGCGGGTAGGCTGGTAAATGGGTTCGCCTTCGCTGAACAGGGTCATGCCCTCTTCGCTTCGGGTCAGTAAAACGGCGGTCAGGTCGAGGTGGCGACGCAGGTTTTGCGCTTTTTCGGTCAGCTCGCTTTCGTTTTTCCAACTGCCGACCACTTCTTTCAATTCGGCGCGGTTGGGTGTAATCAACGTGGCGCCGGCGTATTTTTCGTAATCGTCGCCTTTAGGGTCGATTAATACGGTTTTACCGGCATGTTTCGCCCAATCTATCATATCGGAGATGTGCGACAGGCCGCCTTTGCCGTAGTCTGAAAAAATGATTGCGTCGTATTCGGGCAAGATTTCACGGTATTTCTGCTTGATTTGCTCCAACACTTCGCGGTTAGGATGCTCTTCAAAATCAAGGCGGATAAGCTGCTGGTTGCGGGCGACGACGCGCAGTTTGACGGTGGTGGCGATTTGTTTGTCGCGCATCAGATAGGAAGCGACGCCGTCTTGCGCCATCAGCGCGTCGAGCGCATTGGCGGCTTCGTCGTCGCCGGTTACCGACAACAGCCCTGCTTTGCCGCCCAACGAAGCGATGTTGCGCGCAACGTTCGCCGCTCCGCCCGCCCGTTGGTCGATACGACCGATTTTCGCTACCGGCACGGGGGCTTCGGGCGAAATACGGGACACGTCGCCAAACCAATAGCGGTCGAGCATCACGTCGCCGACAACAAGTACTTTGGCTTGCGCGAAACGGGATTTGAGGGTTTCTTGTTGGAACTTGGTGGGCATATTGCCTCCGTTGTGTTTTTTCAGACGGCCTCAACCTGTAAGGTCGTCTGAAAATCAGTTTGCTTCAAGGTTCGCCACGCGGTTCACTTCGCGCAATACGGCGACCGGATCGGCGGCTTGGGTAACGGGGCGGCCCATTACCAAATAAGTCGAGCCTGCCGCTAATGCCTCGACGGGCGTCATGATGCGGCGTTGATCGTCGTTGTTACCGGCAACGTCCAAGCGGATGCCGGGTGTTACCAAGACAAAATCCTGTCCCAATTCGCGGCGCAGCGGCGCGGCTTCTTGGGCGGAGCAGACCACGCCGTCCAAGCCTGAACTTTGCGCCAGTTTCGCCAAGCGGATGACTTGTTCTTCAGGGGCGATGTTCAAACCGATTTCCGCCAATTCGCTTTGTTCCATGCTGGTCAGTACGGTTACGCCGATTAAGAGCGGCTTCGTGCCGTATCCGGCAACGGCTTCGGCGGCGGCTTCCATCATGCGGCGGCCGCCCGATGCGTGCATATCGACCATCCACACGCCCATGTCGGCGGCGACTTTGCAGGCTTGCGCGACGGTGTGGGGAATGTCGTGGTATTTCAAATCGAGAAAGAGTTTGAAACCCTGATGAATCAGGCTTTCCGCCAAACTGCGCCCCGTAGCGGTAAACAGCTCTTTGCCGATTTTGATTTGGCACAAGGTCGGATCAAGGTTGCGGACGAATCCGAGCGTGTCTTTTTCGTTGGCAAAATCAAGGGCAACGATGACAGGGGTGCGTTGTTGCGGAGTTTGGAAGTCGGTGATTAAAGGATTCATGGTGTTTTCGTTTCGGGTTTTCAGACGACCTTTATCGTCTTTTTCGCAGTACAACGTAAATTCAAACCGTAGGTCGGGCATTGATGTCCGACCTACGCGGACTCAAGCCCCCGACAAACTGTTTCGGATAAATTTGAACCGGTACATCAGCCGTCATTCCCGCGCAGGCGGGAATCCATTGATAAAACTCAGTTCATTAGATTTAAACAGCGATTGCCCAAATTCAGAAATGGATTCCCGCCTGCGCGGGAATGACGCCGAATGATTATTTTTCGGTTGCAACACGCTGTTTATCAAAAACAGGTCGTCTGAAAACCTGATTTCCTGTTTTCAGACGACCTTTTCGATTTATTTGCCCAATGCGCCCAATACTTCGGCTTTTACGGCTTCTACCGGCTGAGTGCCGTCAACCTTGATGTATTTCGGCGCGTGTTCGCCTTCCAGTTTGCTGTAAAAATCAACCAACACTTCGGTTTGCTCGTGGTACACGGCAAGGCGTTTTTTGACGGTTTCTTCTTTGTCGTCGTCGCGCTGAATCAAATCTTCGCCGGTTACGTCGTCTTTGCCTTCGACTTTGGGCGGATTGTAGGTAACGTGGTAGGTGCGGCCGGAAGCCAAGTGGACGCGGCGGCCGCTCATGCGGTCGACAATCACGCTGTCGGGTACGTCGATTTCAACGACCGCGTCCAAATCCACGCCCGCTTCAACCATCGCTTCGGCTTGTGCCAGCGTGCGCGGGAAGCCGTCGAACAGGAAACCGTTTTTGCAGTCGTCTTGCGCGATGCGTTCTTTCACCATGCCGATGATGATGTCGTCGCGCACCAAGCCGCCTTCATCAATGATTTTTTTCGCTTCCAAACCCAGCGGCGTGCCTGCTTTAATCGCAGCGCGGAGCATATCGCCGGTGGAAATTTGCGGAATGCCGAACGCAGCGGTGATGAATTGTGCCTGAGTGCCTTTACCCGCGCCCGGCGCGCCTAACAATAATACTTTCATGGGTGTTCCTTCTTGTTAAGTGATATGGATTTGAAACGTAATTCAAATGATTTTACACGGCTTGCGTTTATCGTTCAAAACTTCAGACGGCCTGTTCCGCGCCGAAATGTTTCCATGCGTCATCGCGCATTTCGGCAAACCATGTGTCTTCGGGAAACCGCTCCAATGCGTCTTTCAAAGTGGAAAGCAGGTTTTGCGATAAAGTCTTCGCCAAATACTCTTCCTCGTTGGCCTCCGCCGCTTTGTCCGCCTGCTGCGCCAAACCGCGCGCGCGGGTCTGATGCCCGTGTGCCAGATAGTTGAGCGCAATCACCTTTTGCGCCCAAAGCTGCGGAATCTCAGGGCTGTCTTGCAGCAATACCGACAAAATCGACACGGCAACCGTCAGCCTGCCGCCGTTCAAGCGCAAATCCAGCGAACGGTTGGGCGGCAGCGTACTGAGCGTTTCCGCCATACGGAACCAAAACTCGCCGCTGGCTTCATCCGGCGCGGCGGCTTTCAACATTTCATAGTTAAACTCTTGGTCGTCGTTTTGAACCAGCAGGGCAACATCGGCAAGCAGTTTTTGCTCCTCGCGGCTCAAATGGCGTAAATCGGTCATGTTTTTCCTTTCAGACGGCCTCAAAGACGGCTCGGACCCTGTCCAAATCTTCCCGCGTATCCACACCGGCTGCGGGCGCTTCTTTGGCGGTTTCGACGGCAATCGGGTAGCCGTGCCACAGGACGCGCAGTTGTTCCAGTGATTCGATGGTTTCCAGCGGTGAGACGCTCATTTCGGCGTAGCGTTGCAGGAAGCCGGCGCGGTAGGCGTAGATGCCGATATGGCGCAGGACGGCGGTTTCTGCGGGCAATTCGCGTTTTTCGGCGCGCATGGCATCGCGCGGATAGGGAATCGGGGCGCGGCTGAAGTAGATGGCGTTGCGGTTTTTGTCGAGGACGACTTTGACGACGTTGGGATTCATAAATTCGTCGAAATCGTGCAATTCGTGTGCCGCGGTTGCCATCTGTACGTTGTTTTCCACCAAGACTTCGGCGGTGCGGTCGATGAGTTCGGGGGCAATCAGCGGCTCGTCGCCCTGTACGTTGACGACCACCAGATGTTGCGGCAGCTTCAGCGCGGCGGCGGCTTCGGCAAGGCGGGTCGTGCCGCTTTCGTGCCGGTTTGAAGTCATGACAACTTCGACGCCGTGCGCCTGACAGGCCGTCTGAATATCGGGATGGTCGGTGGCAACGACGACGCGCGCCGCCTTGCTTTTTGCCGCCTGTTCGGCAACGCGCACGACCATCGGTTTGCCGTGAATGTCCGCCAAGGCTTTTCCGGGCAGGCGCGATGAATCCAGCCGCGCTGGAATCAATACGACGAATTCGGTCATGCTTTAAGTTCCTCTTCGCTCAACGCTCGTGCTTCGTTTTCCAGCATATAGGGAATGCCGTCTTTAATCGGATAAGCCAGCTTCGCCTGACGGCTCCACAATTCCTGTTTGTCCTGATGATATTCCAACCTGCCTTTGGTAACGGGGCAGACGAGGATGTCTAAGAATTTTTTTTCCATGGGTTTCTTTCGGGTTTGATGGTTTGAGCGAAACTCGCTTCGCTTGTTTTGGCGAAACTTGCTTCGCTCGTTTTCAGACGACCTCAAGCGGCATTATTTTTTCCGTGCCGGTTTGTTCGGCTGTTTGGCGCAGGCTTGGGCAGGATTTTTGCCGCTGCACATGATTTGGCGGATTTCGCGCCTCAAGTTTGCGCTTTCCTTGGATTGGGTGTATTTACCGGCAAGGATGTTCATCATCGGTTTCATCGTTGCCTCAAGATAGCGCGGCGTTTTGTCCATTATCGATTGACCTACCGCCGTGCTGTAAAAGCCAATTAATGCGTTGACTTCTTCCTGCGTATAAACCGTCTTCATGCCGTCTAAAGCGGCTTTACGCAACTGTGCGCGCACTTGCGGCGTGTTGATTTCGGCAATCGATTGGTTTGCATACTTTTTCAATACCGCCTCCAACTGCGGACGCTTGTCTTCCGGCGCATCTTTCAAAAATTTCTGTACATTCGGATCGGAAAGCACAATGCCTTCCATGCTTTGGAAAGACTGGTCCAACAGGGCATCCATCTTCTGCACTTCAAACAGGCGCTCCAACGACGCATCGCTGGGTGTTGCGGCAAATACGTTGGCACACAATGCAAAGGCAGTAAGGGGCAGCAACAGGGTTTTCAATTTCATCTTTCTTTCCTTCTAAAAACAAAAATACAAATGTTCAGACGATGTTTCCCAAATAAGACGGCTTGTCGGGCATGAATGCCCGACCTACAGAATATTTTCAGACGGCCTCTTCGGCAAGACCTAACTGCTCCGACACAAATTCCGCCAAATCAGGTTCGATTATCGCACAAACGGGCAACACCCATACATGATTCAGATTGAGGCCGTCTGAAAACTTGACCGCATCCTTTTCCGTAATAATGACCGCGTCCGCATTGGGCAAATCTGCCGCTGCGATGCCGGCATGATCGGGCAGTGCGACGGTTTGGTTCAACGTTATGCCCATATTCCGCAGCGAATCAAAAAAGCGCTCCGGTTTGGCGATACCCGCCACAGCAGCGACGGTTTGTTTTTTCAGACGGCCTGTGTCCAGTATTTCAGACGGCTGGTTCAAACGGTAAATTTGTCCCGTTTCGATACGGCTGTGAAACATATTTTCAGACGGCGCAAACGACGCATCCGCCTGACCGCCGCTGACGACGACCGCATCCACCGAATCCAGACGCGACAAAGGTTCGCGCAAACTGCCGTTGGGCAGCAAATCCAAATCTGACCGCCCCGTATCCGCCGCCGGAAACACCGCGATTTCCACATCCCGCCGCAGGGCGTAATGCTGCAAGCCGTCGTCCGCCACAATCAGCCCGATGTCGGGATGCGCCGCCAGCAACGCCCTGCCTGCCTGTGCACGGCTGCTGCCCACCGCCGTCGGCGCGCCGGTTTTACGGAACAGCAGCAAAGGCTCGTCGCCCGCATCTTCCGCACGGCTCTCGGCATTCAATACATGAACCGCCTTGCGCTTGCGCCCGTAGCCCCGGCTGATGATGCCGACCTTGACGCCTTTTTCCTGCAAACCCGACACCAGCGCGGCGACAATCGGCGTTTTCCCTGTTCCGCCCGCGTGGATATTGCCGACCACGACCACAGGCACAGGCACAGGCAGCTTTTCGCTTTTCAGACGGCCTGAAACGAAATCATCGCGCCGTTTTGCCGTAATTTTGGCAAACAGCTGGGATAAAGGTTTGAGCAGGAAAGATAAAAACGGATTGGGGCGTTGCCAATGGCGTTCGATGATTTGATGGAGTTTGGGCATTCGGGCATCTTTTTGTGTATGGGATAAGGGAAATATCCAAAACAGGCAAACCTTATTTTTTTGGATAGTTCACTTTCCCTAAATTATCAATAGAAAATTTTTTCTGACTGACAAGCACATTAATTAATTTTTCAATATGGTTATCCGATAATTTCAGAATGGATTTGAAAGAATTGATTATTGCTTTTTTGGTTTTGGGTTTATTTTTAGCTGACTTATTAAAAAATTTCTGTACTGCATTCAGTATCTTAATATCTTCTTCTTTGCTGATAATATCAATCCGTTTCGGAATTTGAATCTCCAAAGGGAAAGGGGCATATTCTATCTTGTCGCCTTTGATACGTATCAATTGCTGGGATTCGCAGTATTTTAAAATATCATCTAATGTATTTTCTTCCACTTCCAAACAAAATATTTTAGATTGCGAACGCAGAACATTTCTAGCGCCCTGTACCGTTTTACTTTTTGATTCAATCAGCTTGCACGTCAACTTCTCTAAAATATCATTACTGCTAATGTGATAATTCACAAAATTAGTATCAGGATTGAACGAAATCAGTTTTTTATTAAGCATACTTTGGATAATTTTCCCAACTATTTCATTTTGTTGTTCTTGATTAAAGGGGATTAATTCTTGATACAAAACAGAATGCAAGCGCGATTCCAAATTGTGAAAAACAGTCGGTCTGAAAGCACTGGGCGAAATTAATGCTGCAATTACCTTTCGTACACATGAATTAATAAATGTAGGAGATTGATGTAAAGCAACAGGTTCAGAATGCACAATTTCCGTTTCTTTGACGGAGTGCTTATCCTCTGATGAAAGATTAGGTTCTTGTCCTATCTGTTGTTTTTTCATTTCCAACAACAATTCCTCATTCTTCCCTGCATCCTCCAAACTTCCCAATCTGACAATACCCTTACACAAATGCGTATCTTCCAAATGTTCGACTAAAACATCAAATCCCCCGTCCCTCGAAAGAATGCATATCAATGCTTCCTTGTCCTGTTCCGTAATCTTGCCTAAATAATAGGCAAGATAAAAATCCAGAGCATTTTTGCCTGTCTTTGCAACCCGTACGAAATGAACATTTTTCCCAAACCTGCATAAGGCTTCGCAAAGCTCTACCGACAAAGTTTTTTGTTGCAGCTTTCCCAGAAAAAGCCAGATATGGCAGTTTTCGTCATCCACTCCGCTCAATTGCGATGCTTCCGGTTGGACGTTTTCAAAATCAATCAAAATATGTTTCATAACAGTATCCCGTAATGTTTTCGTTTAGAGGTTGACAATATACTATTAAAATAATATCAGGCAAAGACTTCTTTCAGACGGCCCTTTCCGCACAAATGCCGCCCGAAACCCCTTATAATCCAACCTTTCCCCATTTATTCCCGCTCCCGATGTCCGAACTCTTCGCGCCCTCCTCCATTTCCGTATCCGAACTCAACGCCCTCGCCAAAGCCTTGCTGGAAGACCATCTTGCCGGCTTGTGGATTGCGGGCGAAGTGTCCAATCTGACCCGTGCCGCCAGCGGGCATTATTATTTCTCGCTCAAAGACAGCCGCGCGCAGGTGCGTTGCGCGATGTTCAAGGGTGCGGCGGCGCGTTTGGCGAAACCTTTGAAAGAAGGCGACCATATCGAAGTGGCGGGCAAAATCAGTATTTACGAAGCGCGGGGCGAATTTCAGATTACGGTGAACGAGGTGCGGCTCAAAGGCTTGGGGCAGCTTTACGAAGCCTACGAGCGGCTGAAGGCGCAGTTGCAGGCGGAAGGCGCGTTTGCGGCGGAACGCAAGAAACCTTTGCCCGCCCGACCGCAATGTATCGGCATCGTAACCAGTCTAGCGGCGGCGGCTTTGCGCGATGTCGTTACCACCTTGAAACGCCGTGCGCCCGAAATTCCCGTCATCGTTTATCCGACCGCCGTTCAAGGCGCGAGCAGCGAGTTTCAGATTGCCCAAGCGATTAAAACCGCATCGCAACGCGCCGAATGCGATGTGTTGATTGTCTGTCGCGGCGGCGGCGGCATTGAAGACTTGTGGGCGTTTAACGAAGAATCGGTCGTGCGCGCCATCGAAGCCTGCGCGATTCCGGTCGTCAGCGGCGTAGGACACGAAACCGATTTCACGCTTGCCGATTTCGTCGCCGATGTGCGTGCGCCCACGCCGACCGGCGCGGCGGAACTGGTCAGCCCCAACCGCCAAGAATCGCTGCACCGCCTCGCCCAAGCCCAAGGTCGTCTGAAAACCGTTTTGGAACAACGCTATTTCGATGCCAGCCAAAAACTCGACTGGCTCGCGCGGCAAATCCGCCACCCGCGCCAAAAACTCGACGAACAGCGCACCTACATCCACAAACTGGCGCAAACCCTATCCTACTCGATGACGCAAAACGTCCGCGCCCACACCGCCCGTTTCGAACGCCAAACCCAAGCCCTGAAACATTGCCGCCCCGATATTTCCGTTTACCGGCAAGACATCAGCCGTTTTCAGACTACCTTGTCGCACGCCTTCCGCCAACTGCTCGCCCACCGCCGCCAAAGCCTGACCGCCCAAACCGCCCTGCTCGAAGCCGTATCGCCGCAGCAGATTCTGGAGCGCGGCTTCTCCGTCGTCAAAAACACACGCGGACAAGTCATCCGCAACGCTGATGTTTTAAAGCAAGGGCAGAAACTGCACATCACTTTTGCCGACGGCGAAACCGACGTGCGCGTGACCAAAGAGCAGGCGCAGCGGGAATTGTTTGATTTCTCGTAGCATCGAAAACCGCCATCAACAACAAAGGCCGTCTGAAAACTCAGTTTCAGACGGCCTCCGCCATAACATCGGCATTCCCTTAAAGAACTACAAAGAATGCCCCGATACAGGCGCTTCCTGTTTTCAGACGGCCTCACACATCATAAGTCCCCATCACCGAGGCCGAAGCCAACACATGCCCTTGCATCGCAAAATGCAGGTCGTTGAAACGGAAACCTCGCGGCAGGTTCAGCTTCGTATCCAACGCATACACAATCAGCTCATAGCGATGGCGGCAGTTCGGCGGCGCCATCCCGCCATAGCATGAGGCCTCTTCAATCTCAAATTTGCCCAACACACTCGCCCAACTGTTTGCCCCCTGCACATAATCCTTGGCCGACACACTCTCGTTTTCCGCCACCGAAGTACGCTCCAAATCCGCTATCAGCCAATGTATCCACACAAAACCGCTCGCCGTAACCGCATCCTTGTCCTCCAGCACCACCGCAAACGATTTCGTCCCCTCCGGCGCACCGCTGATTTCAAACGGCACCGAATAAGTCGGCATCCCGTTCGGACTAAACTGCCCGCCCCGCTTGCCGTATTTATCTTCAAACTCGCCATTAACAATGGCCGCACTCGTTACTCTCATGGTTTTCTCCTGTCCGGTTACAAACGAAACGACCCTATTCTAACCCAAGGCGTGCCGTCATAGGTTGGAAGACGTTTAAATTCAAAGATTAGCCTACACACGAATATAATCTATCTTTACCAATACACAAAAAACGAGAAGGAAACCGTTTTCGAATCTCTACCTTACACAAAGCCCGAAAAGCACGGTTTTATGCTAAAATTCCCATCTATTTTTGCCATACGAAATAAAGAAAACCATGACCGACGCAACTATCCGCAACGACCATAAATTCGCACTCGAAACCCTGCCCGTCAGCCTTGAAGACGAAATGCGCAAAAGCTATCTCGATTACGCCATGAGCGTGATTGTCGGCCGCGCTCTGCCCGATGTGCGCGACGGTTTGAAGCCGGTGCACCGCCGCGTGCTTTACGCCATGCACGAGCTGAAAAACAACTGGAACGCCGCCTACAAAAAATCGGCGCGTATCGTCGGCGACGTCATCGGTAAATACCATCCGCACGGCGATTCCGCGGTTTACGACACCATCGTGCGCATGGCGCAGGATTTTTCGATGCGCTACGTCTTAATCGACGGTCAGGGCAACTTCGGCTCGGTTGACGGCGACGGCGCCGCGGCCATGCGTTATACCGAAATCCGCATGGCGAAAATCGCCCACGAAATGCTGGCAGACATCGAAGAAGAAACCGTCAATTTCGGCCCGAACTACGACGGCAGCGAACACGAGCCGCTGGTGTTGCCGACCCGCTTCCCCGCGCTGTTGGTCAACGGCTCGTCCGGTATCGCCGTCGGTATGGCGACCAACATCCCGCCGCACAATCTCACTGACACCATCAATGCCTGTCTTCGTCTTTTGGACGAACCCGAAACCGAAATCGACGAATTAATCAATATTCTCCAAGCGCCCGATTTCCCGACCGGCGCAACCATCTACGGCTTGAGCGGCGTGCGCGAAGGCTATAAAACCGGCCGCGGCCGCGTCGTCATGCGCGGTAAAACCCATATCGAACCCATAGGCAAAAACGGCGAACGCGAAGCCATCATCATCGACGAAATTCCGTATCAGGTGAACAAAGCCAAGCTGGTGGAAAAAATCGGCGAACTGGTGCGCGAAAAAACGTTGGAAGGCGTATCCGACCTGCGCGACGAATCCGACAAATCCGGCATGCGCGTCGTTATCGAATTGAAACGCAACGAAAACGCCGAAGTCGTTTTAAACCAACTCTACAAACTCACCCAGCTTCAAGACAGCTTCGGTATCAACATGGTTGCTTTGGTTGACGGTCAGCCGCGCCTGTTGAATCTGAAGCAGATTTTGGCGGAATTCCTGCGCCACCGTCGCGAAGTCGTTACCCGCCGCACCCTGTTCCGCCTGAAAAAAGCGCGTCATGAAGGCCATATCGCCGAAGGTAAAGCCGTCGCCCTGTCCAATATCGACGAGATGATTCGATTGATTAAAGAATCCGCCGACGCGCCCGAAGCCAAAGAAAAACTGTTGTCCCGCGCATGGCGCAGCGGTTTGGTGGAAGATATGTTGAGCCGTACCGACCTCGACCTGCGCATGGCGCGCCCCGAAGGTCTGCCCGCCAACCTAGGCTTGCAGGAACAAGGCTATTATCTGAGCGAAATCCAAGCCGACGCCATCCTGCGCATGAGCTTGCGCAACCTGACCGGCCTCGACCAAGAAGAAATCGTCGGCGATTACAAAAACATTATGGCAAAAATCATCGACTATTTGGACATTTTGGCGAAACCGGAACGCATCACCCAAATCATCCGCGAAGAATTGGAAGAAACCAAAACCAATTTCGGCGACGAACGCCGCAGCGAAATCAACCCGTTCGGCGGCGACATTGCCGATGAAGACCTGATTCCGCAACGCGAAATGGTCGTTACCCTGACCCACGGCGGCTATATCAAAACCCAGCCGACCACCGACTATCAGGCGCAGCGTCGCGGCGGACGCGGCAAACAGGCGGCGGCCACCAAAGACGAAGACTTCATCGAAACCCTGTTCGTCGCGAACACGCATGACTATTTGATGTGTTTCACCAATCTCGGCAAGTGCCACTGGATTAAGGTTTACAAACTGCCCGAAGGCGGACGCAACAGCCGCGGCCGTCCGATTAACAACGTCATCCAGTTGGAAGAAGGCGAAAAAGTCAGCGCTATCCTCGCCGTGCGCGAATTTCCCGAAGACCAATATGTTTTCTTCGCCACTGCACAAGGTATGGTGAAAAAAGTCCAGCTTTCAGCCTTTAAAAACGTCCGCAGCCAAGGCATCAAAGCCATCGCGCTCAAAGAAGGCGACTACCTCGTCGGCGCCGCGCAAACCAGCGGCTCGGACGACATCATGCTGTTCTCCAACTTGGGCAAAGCCATCCGCTTCAACGAATACTGGGAAAAATCCGGCAACGACGAAGCGGAAGATGCCGACATCGAAACCGAAATTTCAGACGACCTCGAAGACGAAACCGCCGACAACGAAAACGCCCTGCCAAGCGGCAAACACGGCGTGCGTCCGTCCGGTCGCGGCAGCGGCGGCTTACGCGGTATGCGCCTGCCTGCCGACGGCAAAATCGTCAGCCTGATAACCTTTGCCCCTGAAGCCGCTCAAAGCGATTTGCAAGTGCTGACCGCCACCGCCAATGGCTACGGCAAACGTACCCCGATTGCCGATTACAGCCGTAAAAACAAAGGCGGACAAGGCAATATCGCCATCAACACCGGCGAGCGCAACGGCGATTTGGTCGCCGCAACCTTGGTCGGAGAAACCGACGACCTGATGCTGATTACCAGCGGCGGCGTCCTCATCCGCACCAAAGTCCAACAAATCCGCGAAACCGGCCGCGCCGCAGCAGGCGTGCGCCTGATAAATCTGGACGAAGGCGAAACTTTGGTATCGTTGGAACGTGTTGCCGAAGAGCCTGAAGACGAAAGCAGTGAAGGTTTGCAAGACACGGGAACGGAAGCCGATCAGGAAATATCATCCGACGACTGACAAATGCTGACAAAGGCCGTCTGAAAGCTGTTTTCAGACGGCCTCAATAAATTTTACAAAGCCTCCAAACCGGAAAACCAAACTCCGTTATAATGGCGGCTTTCCAATTATTTCATTCAAAAGACGGTCTTATCATGAAACACATCCACATTATCGGTATCGGCGGCACGTTTATGGGCGGGGTGGCCGCCATTGCCAAAGAAGCGGGGTTCAAAGTCAGCGGTTGCGACGCGAAGATGTATCCGCCGATGAGCACCCAGCTCGAAGCCTTGGGCATAGACGTACACGAAGGCTTCGATGCCGCGCAGTTGGACGAATTTAAAGCCGACGTTTACGTTATCGGCAATGTCGCCAAGCGCGGGATGGATGTGGTTGAAGCGATTTTGAACCGCGGCCTGCCTTATATTTCCGGCCCGCAATGGCTCTCGGAAAACGTACTGCACCATCATTGGGTACTCGGTGTGGCGGGGACGCACGGCAAAACCACCACAGCATCCATGCTCGCATGGGTTTTGGAATATGCCGGACTCGCGCCGGGCTTCCTCATCGGCGGCGTACCGGAAAACTTCAGCGTTTCCGCCCGCCTGCCGCAAACGCCGCGCCAAGACCCGAACAGCAAATCGCCGTTTTTCGTCATCGAAGCCGACGAATACGACACCGCCTTTTTCGACAAACGCTCCAAATTCGTGCATTACCGTCCGCGTACCGCCGTGTTGAACAATCTGGAATTCGACCACGCCGACATCTTTGCCGACTTGGGTGCGATACAGACCCAGTTCCACCACCTCGTGCGCACCGTGCCATCTGAAGGCCTCATCGTCTGCAACGGACAGCAGCAAAGTCTGCAAGACACTTTGGACAAAGGCTGCTGGACGCCGGTGGAAAAATTCGGCACCGAACACGGCTGGCAGGTCGGCGAAGTCAATACCGACGGCTCGTTCGACGTGTTGCTTGACGGCAAAAAAGCCGGACACGTCGCATGGGATTTGATGGGCGGACACAACCGCATGAACGCGCTCGCCGTCATCGCTGCCGCACGTCATGCCGGCGTCGATATTCAAACCGCCTGCGAAGCCTTGAGCGCATTTAAAAACGTCAAACGCCGCATGGAAATCAAAGGCACGGTAAACGGCATCACCGTTTACGACGACTTCGCCCACCATCCGACCGCCATCGAAACCACCATCGAAGGTCTGCGCCAGCGTGTCGGAAACGCACGCATTCTCGCCGTCCTTGAGCCGCGTTCCAATACCATGAAGCTCGGCACCATGAAAGCCGCCCTGCCCGAAAGCCTCAAAGGTGCCGACCAAGTGTTCTGCTACGCCGGCGGCGTGGACTGGAACGTCGCCGAAGCCCTCGAACCTTTGGGCAGCAAGCTGCACGTCGGACAAGACTTCGATGCCTTCGTCGCCGAAATCGTGAAAAATGCCGAAGCAGGCGACCATATTTTGGTGATGAGCAACGGCGGTTTCGGCGGGATACACGGGAAGCTGCTGGAAGCGTTGAAATAAGATTCCTTGAATGATTGGGGCCGTCTGAAAAACTTTTCAGACGGCCTTATTTTCGTTCCATCAGAGTCGCATAATTAGTTATTTATTAAATAAGCATGCACAGGAGTGCGAAAACTCCCACCTTTTTTGCATTTAAGCCAATAGATTTTATGAACAATATTATGACTTTTAGCAAAGACTAAAAATTCAAAATCCATGAAATTAATAAAATCAGACGCAATAAAATGTCAAAGCTAAAAGAAAAGAGATGCCGAACAGCCTAACCACTCCTACAGAAAAACTAACTACATTAAAATCGCAACAATCACAGAGGCTTTGAAAAACTCATTGACCGGATAAGATACAAATGTATCAGAAAATCAGTATCGGCATGGAAACAACTGGAATTTACTATGAACAGGCAGCAAAATGCTTAAGTGTAAGTATGCTTTATACAGTTTTCATTATCAATCCTCTGAAAATCAGAGATTATACAAAAAGTCGGTTCGACCAAACCAAAACCGACAAAGCAGATTCAAAGCCTATCACCAATTACGTGCATGCTGCAAAAGGGAGTTTTGTACGTTTTACCCTCGAAACAATATGAATTTTCAGTGGAATATTTATATTTTTGCATACTTAACATGTATGTTAATCTAAGCCAGTTTCTAACATAAATGTAAATGCGTGGAATTTAATCCCACGCATTTTGTTTTGACAAAACTTTTTTTCAGACAGCCTTTTACAAGGCGGCAAGTACCGCGTCGCCCATTTCGGAGCAGGAAACGAGTTTTGTGCCTTCTTCGTAAATATCGCCGGTGCGCAAGCCCTGTTGTAGCACTTTTTGGACGGCGTTTTCGACTTGTTGCGCGCGGGCTTCGTCGTTCAGGCTGTAACGCAGCAGCATGGCAAGCGAGAGTATGGTGGCCAGCGGGTTGGCTTTGTTTTGTCCGGCGATGTCGGGTGCGGAGCCGTGTGACGGTTCGTACAGGCCTTTGCCGTTTTCGTCCAGCGAGGCGGAGGGCAGCATGCCGATGGAGCCGGTCAGCATGGAGGCTTCGTCGGAGAGGATGTCGCCGAAGATGTTGCCGGTGGCGATGACGTCGAATTGTTTGGGCGCGCGCACAAGCTGCATGGCGGCGTTGTCCACATACATGTGGGAGAGTTCGACGTCGGGGTATTGTTTGCCGATTTCTTCAAAGATTTCGCGCCACAGTTCGGTGGTTTCCAAGACGTTGGCTTTGCCGACGGAACAGACTTTTTTGCTGCGTTTTTGGGCGGATTGGAAGGCGACGTGGGCGATGCGGCGGATTTCGCTTTCGCTGTATTTCATGGTGTTGTAGCCTTCGCGTTCGCCGTTTTCCAGAACACGGATGCCGCGCGGTTCGCCGAAGTAGATGTCGCCGGTGAGTTCGCGCACGATGAGGATGTTGAGGCCTGCGACGATTTCGGGTTTGAGCGTGGAGGCGTTGGCAAGCTCGGGATAGAGGATGGCGGGGCGCAGGTTGGCAAACAGGTTCAGGTCTTTGCGGATGGCCAATAGGCCGCGTTCGGGGCGCAGCGGGCGGTCGAGGTTGTCGTATTGCGGGCTGCCGACTGCGCCGAGCAGGACGGCATCGGCTTTGCGGCAGAGGTTTTGTGTGAATTCGGGATAGGGATGGCCGTATTCGTCGTAGGCTTCGCCGCCCAATGGGGCGTATTCGTAGCTGGCGTCCAAGCCTTGGGCGATGAGTTTGTCGAGTACGCGGACGGTTTCGGCGACGATTTCGGGGCCGATGCCGTCGCCTCGGAGGATGGCGATATGTTTGGTCATAATTTAGAGAATCCTTCTCTGGAGTTGGGTAAAAGGAAATACGGGCTATTTTACTGCCTTTCCAAATCGTTCGACAGATGCGGGAAACAAGTGATTGAATGCATCCATCATGAAAACCTTGTGTTTTTAAAGGCGGAATGGCCGGTTTTATGTAAACGGATTGTAAAAGATATATGGGTAAAATCTTTAAAATTCTTTTTAAGTCGAAAACTTATCGAAAACTCTATTTTGTTATGGAATATTAAAAATGCTTTGTTGTGTGAACTTTAATTGCGTAGAGGTCCACTAAGCTACACCTGACTGCTGTATTTTTTATTATCATTTTGGAGATATTTATGAAAATCGTTAATCAACTGGTACTGGCTTCTGTAATCGCTTTGGGTTTGGCTGCATGCTCTAACTCTTCTACCGATACTCCTTCTGCAGATACCGCTAATGCCGGACAAGTAGAACAAAACAGCGGTACCGCCGTTGCTCCGGTAGCTCCGTCTTCTACCACTGCTATGTAAGATATTAAACGTGGCAGATTGGGTTGATACTCGTACTGCCGAATGGAAACTGCCGGAAATCCGGCAGTTTTTTTTGTCTGTCGTTTGCGGTTAAGGGATTCTTGTGTCTACCGTGCGGATTTTAAATACGGCCTTACGGATGGTTTCCTGCATGCCGATTAACGGTGCATGTGCGTCGTTGGGGAAAAACAAGGCGAACTCGCCGGGTTGCAGGGTCAACCAAGTTTCGGGAGTACAATCGAAAAATTCGATGTCGCGCTCTTCGTTGTAGCCCAAACCGTTTTTCAGACGGCCTCTGTCTATCCAGCCGTAGGTTTCCTCTCCGCTGATGGGGACTTGAATGTCGATGTGTTTCAGATGTGCTTCCGGCTTGGCTTCCGCTTTGCTCCTCATTGGTTCGCTGCCAACGAAGAGGCGGATATTGGGGTTTTTGCACGGTACTTGTCCGTCGGGCAAGGCGGCGAAATCCAGCGTTTGCAGCAGGTGGATGGCTTCGGCGAAGTCGGGGTGCAGCGCGGCGTAGCGGGCGGCGTTGGTGATGGTGTCGGTAATCATGTTTTGAAGGAAGAAATGAAAAAAGTCGTCTGAAAAGCGTTCCTTACAGAATGTTTGCGGCTTCGGCAAGCCACTCTTGAATCAGCGGCCATGCGGGGGCAGCGGTATTAATGGGTGGTAGGGTTCATGGCTGTTGTATCACTTCGTGCAGCGGCCTTCTGCGGGCAAACGGCAGTGGAGCGGCATAGCCGAGGCGCAGCAGCAGTTGCGGCTGTTCGCCTCCGTTAGGGAAAAGTTCGCTTTGCAACTGCTGGCGCAAGGTGGGAACTTCGCAGGGCTGGTTGAGATAGGCGTGGGCAATGCCCTGTTGCGTGAGGTGCAGCAGGAAACGTTGCAGGCTGCGACCTGTTGCCACCCAGTCGTCAATATGGTCTGCGGGGCTGGTAATCAATGCCAGATGGGACGATGCGGCGATTTTTTTGCGGTCGGCTTTGTTTTGTGTGTCGGCATTGAGCATGAGTTTGACAATCGGCTCGCTGATCCAGCGTGGCAGATTGGGGGCGCCGAGGGCAGCGTAGCTGACGCCATCGTTGCTATGTTCTGCGTGTTTTTTATTGAAACGTATCCACGATAGCAGTTCGGTTTTGAAGGCAGGGTCGGCCATTTGCGCAGCGTTACCCTGTATTACGGCTTCAGTAAGCAGATTGAAAGTCTCACTTTGGCGGCTAAACAGGTGGATTTTGATGCCGTCGGCAGACGGTTGGAGTGGAATGGTTTGCAGGCTGCTTTCGGGAATGAGACTGCCGTTATACATCGAACGGTTGGTTTGGCGTTGGTTAATATAGGCGGCAAGCGGGTCAGCAGCAGTTTGTTCGGACGCTTGCAGGCGGAGACGGATATTGTCCCCATCGAGGAGGGTTTCGGTGGTATAACCCAAAACAGATGCCTGCAAACACAGGTTTTCGGCGGCGCAGCCGAGGCTGATAAAGAGTTCGCGCCGGTTGCCGTCCACGGCGGGTAGTTCGCGGGAATAATCAGGGGAGATGACGATTTCGTTGCCTGTTGCTGTGAAATGCCAAGGCTGGGTGTTGTGGCCGGAGGGCGCGCGGGTAGCGGCGGAGACGAGGGAACTGAGTTGGTCGCTGTTCATTGTTCATCCTTGTATTTCAATAGCTTTACTGCGCAGCTTCTCTAAGTATTTGGAGAGATAACCATCATTGTGTTCAGTATAGACCGTACTGCCGATGGATTGTTCGGTCAAATCGGAAAGCGAGTAAATATTGTCACGATAGCTTTTGCCGTACCTCCCTGGTCGGGTTGGTAATCGTGCTGCTGCATTGCAACATCGTACACGATATTATTTTCAGTGTAGACGGGTTTGGCTTAACTGGTGTGGCTGCTCTAGCGCGGTAGCGGTAATGTCTTGTGAAGTGATTTTTTTTTCACCAGTCTGATATGACTCCTGTATTCGGACCGATGCATAACAAAACAGGCAGCCTGTACAATCATTGCGGCTGCCTGCTGTTTTAGCTGTTAAACAGCCAAGGCTGGCTTCGGCGGCGTTTTTCTTCGAAATCGCGGATTTCGTCGGCATGTTGCAGGGTCAGGCCGATTTCGTCCAAACCGTTTAAGAGGCAGTGTTTGCGGTGCTCGGTAATGTCGAATTTGAACGTTTCTCCGCTAGGCGTGGTCAGGGTTTGCTCGGCAAGGTCGATGGAGAGCTGATAGCCTTCGTTGACTTCGACTTCTTTGAAAAGTTGGTCGACTTGTTCTTCGGTCAACACGATGGGCAGGAGGCCGTTTTTGTAGCAGTTGTTGAAGAAGATGTCGGCGAAGCTGGGGGCGATAACGGCGCGGAAGCCGTAGTCGTCCAATGCCCAAGGGGCGTGTTCGCGTGAGGAGCCGCAGCCGAAGTTTTTGCGCGTCAACAGGATTTGCGCGCCTTGGTAACGCGGCTGGTTCAGCGAGAAATCGGGGTTCAGCGGACGTTTGCTGTTGTCCATGCCCGGTTCGCCGTGGTCGAGATAACGCCATTCGTCAAAGGCATTGGGACCGAAGCCGCTTCGTTTGATGGATTTTAAAAATTGTTTGGGGATGATGGCGTCGGTATCGACGTTGCTGCGGTCGAGCGGAGCGACGATGGCGGTGATTTTGGTAAATGCTTTCATGTCTTCTTCGTCTTTTTGAGGCCGTCTGAAAACAGTGTTCGGGGTTGGCGAAATTCGTTTTCAAACGGCCTTTCTGCGATTATTCGGTAGCGTTTTCGAGTTTTTCGCCGACGTGGGAGATACCGCGTCCGACAGCGTTACCGCCCTTCTTCACGGCTTCTTTGGTGTTGTCCCAACCCCGTTCGGCGGCATTTTCTGTTTTGTCCCAGTTGCGTCCCGCATCTTCTTTCGTGCCGTGCCATGTGCTGGAACAGGCGGACAGGACGAGGGTGGCGAGGGCGGTAATCAAAAATTTGTTCATAGTTAAACTCCTTTGGTTTGCGGGTTGAAAGTGTTTCCCTCGGTCGGAGGGAAAATTTCAGACGGCCTTCTGTCTGGCTGTCGAAGCTTCTCTGAAAACTGTTATGCCATGGTGCGGATATCGGTAAAGTGTCCGGTTACGGCCGCCGCCGCCGCCATAGCGGGGCTGACAAGGTGCGTGCGCCCGCCGTTGCCTTGGCGGCCTTCGAAGTTGCGGTTGGAAGTGGAGGCGCAGCGTTGGCCCGGAGTGAGGCGGTCAGCGTTCATGGCGAGGCACATCGAGCAGCCCGGTTCGCGCCATTCGAAACCGGCGTCGATGAAGATTTTGTCCAAGCCTTCTTGTTCCGCCTGCCGTTTGACCAAGCCGGAACCGGGAACGATTAACACGCGCTGTACGTTGTTGGCTTTTTTACGGCCTTTGGCGATGGCGGCGGCTTCGCGCAAATCTTCGATGCGGCTGTTGGTGCAGGAGCCGATGAATACGATGTCGACGGGGATTTCGTTCAGCGGCGTACCGGCTTCCAAACCCATGTATTCGAGGGCGCGTTCCATGCCGCTGCGTTTGACGGGATCGGTTTCTTCGGCAGGATTCGGTACTTTGCCGCTGATGTCCAAAACCATTTCGGGCGATGTGCCCCATGTTACTTGCGGTTCGATGTCTTCGGCTTTGAAACGGTATTCTTTGTCGAATACCGCGCCTTCGTCGGAAACCAGCGTGCGCCAGTATTCGACGGCTTTGTCCCACGCTTCGCCTTTGGGTGCGAAGGGTTTGCCCTTAACATAGTCGATGGTGGTTTGATCGACGGCAACCATGCCGGAACGTGCCCCTGCTTCAATCGCCATGTTGCACAGGGTCATGCGGCCTTCCATCGAAAGGCTGCGGATAGCTTCGCCGCCGAACTCGATGGCGTAGCCCGTACCGCCTGCCGTGCCGATTTGTCCGATGATGTAGAGGGCGACGTCTTTAGCGGTAACGCCCGGTTTCAGACGACCTTCAACGGTAATTAGCATGGATTTGGATTTTTTCGCGGTAATACACTGGGTCGCCATGGTGTGTTCGACTTCGGAAGTGCCGATACCGTGTGCCAGTGCGCCGAATGCGCCGTGGGTAGAGGTGTGCGAGTCGCCGCAGACGACGGTCATGCCGGGCAGGGTCGCGCCTTGTTCCGGTCCCATAACATGAACGATGCCCTGACCTTTATCCATGAACGGGAAGTAGGCAAGTGCGCCGAACTCTTTGATATTTTTGTCCAAAGTATCGACTTGCAGCTTGGAAATCGGATCTTGGATACCTTTGTCCCAATCGCCGGTCGGGGTGTTGTGGTCGGCGGTGGAGACGACGCTGTCGATACGCCACAGCTTGCGTCCCGCCATTTTCAGGCCTTCAAATGCCTGCGGGCTGGTGACTTCGTGCACTAAATGGCGGTCGATGTAGAGCAAGACAGTGCCGTCTTCTTCTTCGCGGACGACGTGGCTGTTCCAGAGTTTGTCGTAGAGGGTTTGTGCGCTCATGATGGGTTATCTTTGCTTATTAATAATAGGAGTAGATGGTTTGTTTTGATGGGCGGATTTTAGGCTTTTTGCAGGGGTAGTGCAATAGAAACTTGTCTAATTTCTACATTTTCACATAAAAATCTAAAAATAACTTTCAAAAATTAGACAAATTGTAGAATTGTTGACAAAAAGAGGTATTTTATTTGAAACAATGCTTGTCGTACCGCCTAAAAAAGCACTATCATTTCCATCCGTATTCCACATCCGACATCAGAGGTATAGAGAATGAAATTACCGGTTATGGCTGCCGAACATCTGTCGCAACTTCAGGCGTTTGAAGCGAAAATCCTGTGCAACCACGCCAAAATCGAAGCATGGTTCCGTTCGCAATGGAATGCACACCGCCCGCCGTTTTACGGTTCGGTCGACATCCGCAATGCCGGTTACAAAATTTCGTCTATTGATATGAACCTGTTTCCCGGCGGTTTCAACAATCTGAATCCGAATTTCATCCCGCTGGCGGCAGTCGCAGCGCAAGATGCAGTGCAACGCGCCTGCGAAACGGCAAAATCCGTATTGATTATTCCCGAAAACCATACCCGCAACACGTTCTACCTGCAAAACGTTTACGCACTCAGCGAGATTTTGCGCTCGGCAGGGTATGAAGTCCGTTTGGGCAGCCTGAATCCGGAAGTTACCGAACCGACCGAGTTTGAAACCGCGTTAGGCGACAAAATCCTGCTGGAACCTTTATTGCGTACCCGCGAGCGCGTCCATCTTGCCGACGGCTTCTCGCCTTGCGTCGTCTTGTTGAACAACGACTTGTCCGCGGGCGTTCCCGATATTCTCAAAGACATCAGCCAAACCGTATTGCCTCCGCTGCACGGCGGTTGGACGACGCGCCGCAAAACAGAACATTTCAGCGCATACAACCAAGTCGCCGCCGAATTTGCCAAGCTGATTGACATCGACGAATGGCAGATTAACCCGTATTTCGAAAAAATCGGCGGTTTGGACTTCCAAGAACGCGAAGGCGAAGATGCGTTGGCGGAAGCGGTAGAACGCGTGCTGGCGAAAATTCAAGCCAAATACGACGAATTGGGCATTACCGACCAGCCTTTCGTGATCGTCAAAGCCGACGCGGGTACTTACGGCATGGGCGTGATGAGCGTCAAATCCGCCGACGAAGTGCGCGGGTTGAACCGCAAAAACCGCAACAAAATGGCGAAGGTGAAAGAAGGCTTGGAAGTCAGCGAAGTGATTGTCCAAGAAGGCATTTATACCTATGAAACCATGAACGGCGCGGTGAGCGAACCCGTCGTTTATATGATGGACCGTTTCGTTATCGGCGGCTTCTTCCGTGTACACGAAGGGCGCGGCGCGGACGAAAACCTCAACGCCGGCGGCATGGTGTTCGTCCCGCTGTCCAACAGCATTCCCACCGGCAGCGGCGACAACTCCCAAGAAGCCCCCGAAGCCTGCAAACGCGTATTCGAACAATGGGATTCGCTCGGTATGCCGCGTTCTGAAAAAGACTGCGACGTGGACAACGAACACAACCGCCTCTACGTTTACGGCGTAATGGCTCGCCTGTCGCTGCTTGCCGCCGCGCTTGAGTTGGAACAGACTGCGCCTATTTGATTATTTTGATATTAAGTTATTGAGTCCGTCCAAAGATTTATTATGCAAAAAGGTTTTTATTAAATTTTATTCATTAAAAATCAAATGCTTTCTCCTTTTCAAGTCAATAATCAAGGAGGATTGCTGCGACATTCAATAAGATAATCCACTCTAATCTTTTTCAAGGGCTGTGTTTGGGTAACGGATTGATGCTTCACACAAGTGTTATTCTCACGTAGGCGGGAATGGCAGCGAAGATGAACGCCGAATCCAAACACAGCCCTTAAAATAAGTTGATTTTTTTTTTTTTTTTTTGAACTTGGGCATGTCAATACCACCCTATCTTCATTAGCCTTTAAAATATTGATGTATATAATAATGTCAGTGTCCTTTATCAGACGGCCTGTTCAGATATAAACATATCTGCATCTATGTAATGTACCACGGTTAAAACTCAAAACCGGATACATTATCCTCACGTTCTGCAAACTATTAATTTATTATTAAAAAGTAATAAATACTAATAATACCTATTATCATTATTATCTAATTCTTTATTTAATAAGTATTTCGGTATACATCTACTCATACGAAATATTGTTTTCTTAAATTTAACTTGACCGACTACAAACGATTACTTAAAGTGTCGGGAAATTTTTTTCCAATAAAACGGCCGATTGGCCTGATACAAAAAATGAGCACAATCACCCCGCCCCAAATCACCACATTCGACAACAAGCCGACCGATGTTTATTTCTTCGGCACCTGCGTCCTCGATATTTTCATGCCTGAAGCGGGCATGGATGCCATTACTTTAATCGAGCAGCAAGGCATACGGGTTCATTACCCGATGGCGCAAAGCTGCTGCGGCCAACCCGCCTACTCTTCCGGTCATCCGACTGAAGCGTTTGATGTCGCCAAAGCGCAACTCGACCTTTTCCCTGAAAACTGGCCAATCGTCGTACCGTCCGGCTCGTGCGGCGGCATGATGAAACATCACTGGCCTACCCTGTTTAAAAATACAGAATACGAATCCAAAGCGGTGGATTGTGCCAACCGCATCATTGAGTTTACTCATTTCTTGCTTGCCATCGGCTACAAACCTGAAGACAAAGGCGAACCGGTCAAAGTCGCCGTCCACACTTCCTGCGCCGCCCGCCGCGAAATGAACGTCCATATTTCAGGCTGGCAGTTGATTGACGGCATGGAAAACGTTGAACGTATCGTTCACGACCATGAAAGCGAATGCTGCGGCTTTGGCGGTACATTCTCTGTCAAACAGGCCGATATTTCCGGCGCGATGGTAACAGACAAAGTTGCCGCGCTGAAAGAAACCGGTGCGACCGAAATCATCAGCGCGGACTGTGGCTGCATGATGAACATCGGCGGCAAAATCGCTAAAGACGAGCCGAATATGCCGCGTCCGAAACACATCGCATCCTTCTTGTTGGAACGTACCGGAGGCAAAGCATGAGCGCGCGCGAAAATATTTTGGCAAAACTGAAAAAAGCCGACGCATTGCCGATGGAAGAGCCTGCGGTTTTTGATTATTACCGTGAAATGGGTGTTTCTTGGGACAGCGAAGTTGAGCGTCTGAAACATTGGGCTGCCGCTATGCGCGCCGTCAAAACTGAAATTTATTGGGTGACCAAAACCGGCTGGCCGCAAGTATTCCGTCAAGCTGCCGAAGGCAAAGGTTTGAAAAACATCCTGCTGCCGTTGGCGACTGAACACGGACAAATCGCCCGTGCCGCGCTGGTGGACAGCAATATCGAACCGATTGCTTTCGAGCGCGAAATCGATACTTGGAAAACCAAGTTCTTCACAAACATCGATGCAGGCTTTAGCGGCTCGCAATGCGGCATCGCCCGCACCGGCACACTGATGCTGTTTTCCAGCCCCGAAGAACCGCGTACTTTAAGCCTTGTTCCGCCCGTGCATTTCTGCCTGTTTGATACGGCGAAAATGTATAACGAATTTCACAACGCCGTCGAAGGCGAAAAACTGGTAGAAAACGGTATGCCGACCAATGTTTTCCTGATTTCCGGCCCGTCCAAAACCGCAGACATCCAACTGACGCTTGCTTACGGCGCGCACGGTCCGCGTGATTTAGTCATTCTCGCCATTTTGCCTGAACACATTTCCCCTGCCGATTTGGAGGAAAACGCATGACTACGCAAACCATCAAGTTCCACATGAAGCCGGAAACTTTCAAACAAAACGCTGCAATTTCCCTTCAAGACAAACCTTTGCGTAAAAGCCTGCGTACCGCTATGGATATGCTGATGACTAAGCGCAAAGCCGTTTTGACCGACGAAGAAGAGTTGCAAAGCCTGCGTGATTTGTGCGAACACGTCCGTCAACGTTCTCTGTCCAAATTGCCTGCCCTGCTGGAGCAGTTGGAAGAAAACCTGACTAAGCTGGGCGTAAAAGTACACTGGGCGGAAACTCCGGCCGAAGCCTGCCAAATCATCCATGACATCATTACTGCCAAAAACGGCAAGCTGATGGTCAAAGGCAAATCCATGGTCAGCGAGGAAATCGAGCTGAACCATTATCTTGAAGCAAAAGGCATTAAAGCGGTGGAAAGCGACTTGGGTGAGTTTATCGTCCAAATGGCAGGCGAAAAACCGACCCATATCGTGATGCCCGCCATTCACAAAACCAAAGAACAGGTTAGCGAACTTTTCCACCAAAATCTTGGAACTCCCTTAACGGACGACGTAGACCAACTGACCGGCTTCGCCCGTAAAGCCTTGCGCGATATTTACAGCACTGCCGATGTCGGCTTGAGCGGCGTAAACTTTGCTGTTGCAGAAACAGGTACGTTGTGTCTGGTTGAAAACGAAGGCAACGGTCGCTTGAGCACCACCGTTCCGCCCGTGCATATCGCCATTACCGGTATTGAAAAAGTTGTCGCCAAGCTGTCTGATGTTCCGCCTTTGTACAGCCTGCTGCCGCGTTCCGCCATTGGTCAGAACATTACCACCTATTTCAACATGATTACCGGCCCGCGCCGTAGTGAAGAATTAGATGGTCCGCAGGAAATGCACTTGGTTCTGCTCGACAACGGCCGCAGCCAAGCCTATGCCGAAGACCAAATGCGCCGCACCTTGCAATGCATCCGTTGTGGCGCGTGTATGAACCATTGTCCGGTTTATACCCGTATCGGTGGCGCGGCATACGGCACAACCTATCCCGGCCCTATCGGCGAGATTATTTCCCCACACCTGTTGGGTCTGGATGCTACCCGCGACCTGCCGACCGCCTGTACCATGTGCGGCGCGTGTGTGGAAGTTTGTCCGGTGCGTATCCCGATTACCGAGCAAATGCAGCGTTTGCGTGTCGAAGCACAACGTTCACCTTCCGAAGTTGTGCCACATCCTATCCGCGGACAAGGCGCATCGCATACCTTCGGCGAACAAATGGCATGGCGCACATTCAACGGCATTTTCAGCGGCAGCAAAGCCTACCGCGCCTTCGGTTGGGCGGCCACCAAATTCCGTGCATTGACACCGAGCAAGCAACTGGGCTGGACGGACAACCGCGTTCCGATGAAACCTGCCAAGAAAACGCTGCATGAAATGATGGCGGAAAAAATGAGGAACAAATAAAACAATCCGTATAATGCTCAATCGCGGCATGGTTAGATGTTTGAAACCATGCCGCGATTGTCTTTTACCGTAAGCCATAACAAAAGGCCGTCTGAATTTCAGACGGCCTCATTGTCCGACCGACGGTTTATTTACCGTCAGCCTTTCTCAGAATTTCGTATAAACGGTCTTTCAACTGCAATTTCTGTTTTTTCAATTCTTCAATTTCGTCCAACCCGCCGGTAACAGGGTTGTTGACCAAACCTGTGATTTTATCGTCCAGTTCGTTGTGTTCGTCGAACAAGCGTGCAAAGTGAGCGTCTTCTTGTTTCAATTTGGCAATTAAATCGCGGTATTCCGGGAACATTTCGCTTCCTCTCTTTATGATGGATTAACAGTCAAACAGAACATTCTGTTTCCTTTTTTCATTATAACAAAGGCAGCGTTTTTATCCAGTGTTTGACACGAATAATTACAGGGAGTTTCAGACGGCCTCACACCGGCTGGACGGAGCGGACGGACGGGCATAAAATCAAAGAACGCAACATTAGACACCGCCGCTATGAAACCCGCCGTCGAAACCATCAAAAATCATCGTGCATTCCGCCATTTCAAATCCGACCGGCCGCTTGCCGTCGAAGAAATACAAACCATTATAGACTGCGCCCGTCAGGCGCCTTCTTGGATGAACGGGCAGCATTACACCATCATCAATATCACATCGCCCGAACTGCGCGCAAGAATTGCCGCGCTGCAACCGGCCAATCCGCAGATTGCGTCTTGCAGCACATTTCTGATTTTTATCGCCGACCTGCACCGCGCGAAGCTGTGTTCGGAAGCATACGACGGAACATTCGCCGCGGCAGGACATTCCGACAGCCTGATTACCGCCGTTACCGATGCTTCGCTGGCCGCGCAAAATGCCGTGGTTGCGGCGGAAAGTTTGGGATACGGTACATGCTTTATCGGCGGCATCCGTTTTATTGCCGACGACATTATCGGCTTGTTGCAACTGCCCGAACATACTTTTCCCCTGTTCGGCCTCTGCATCGGCGTACCCGACATAGAGATGCGCGTCAAACCGCGTCTGCCTGAAAACACGGTTTATGCGGAAAACCGTTATCCCGACGACGCCATACTTTCAGACGGCCTGAAGCAATACGAGCAAACCATGACCGAATTCGGCGAAGCACGCGAAACACTGCCGTACCGCGAAAAATTCGCCCGTTATTACAGCAGCGCCGAACCCAAAAACGAGCCGCTGATTTACCGCCAAGGCTGGCTGGTGCCGCATCGAGATGAAAAAATTTAAACATGTCTACGGACTGAACGGACAATTCGTCCTGCTTGAGGACAGTTCCTACTGGATGCCGGTAAACGATGCGGACTGGGACAATACACCGATATTGGACGAAGATTTTTTCCTGAACACCGAACCGGTTTACTCGCCCGATGCACAAATGCCACAGCTGGAATTGCCCGACAACATCAAGGTCTTCAGCGAAGAAGCGCGCACGTTGGACCGCAAGCGGCTGGAAGCGCTCGCTTTAATGGAGCTGGCAAAAAATCTGAAAGCGGCGCAGGCGGAATATGATTTGGAAAAACTGATTGAAAAAATAGATTTCCATTTAAAACAAGATGATATATTTCAATAAAATCCGCCGCCGCTTTTTACCGCCGCATACGTTAAAACACAACGAGGCCGTCTGAAACAGCGGTTTTCAGACGGCCTTGCCGATAAATTTTGTTGACAATTCTTCTTATTTTGATACATTGACAGCCTGATTCTGCAAGCCGATTCCGTTAGTTATCCATCCCCAAAGGACTCAAAAAATGTTTTCTAAAAGCGTAACCATCCAACAATACGATCCCGAACTGGCGGCTGCGATCTCCGCCGAAAACCAACGCCAGCAAGACCACGTCGAGCTGATTGCTTCTGAAAACTATGTCAGTTGCGCCGTTATGGAAGCACAAGGATCGCAACTGACCAACAAATACGCTGAAGGCTACCCCGGCAAACGCTACTACGGCGGCTGCGAATACGTCGATATTGCAGAACAGCTTGCCATCGACCGCGTGAAAAAACTGTTCGGTGCCGAATACGCCAATGTTCAGCCGCATTCCGGCTCGCAGGCCAATCAAGCGGTTTACACTTCCGTATTGCAGCCCGGCGACACCATTTTGGGCATGAGCCTCGCCCACGGCGGCCACCTGACCCACGGTGCCAGCGTCAATATTTCCGGCAAACTCTACAATGCCGTTACTTACGGTTTGGACGAAAACGAAGTATTGGACTACGCCGAAGTCGAACGCCTGGCCTTGGAACACAAACCGAAAATGATTGTCGCCGGCGCATCGGCCTACGCTTTGGTTATCAACTGGGCGCGCCTGCGCGAGATTGCCGACAAAGTCGGCGCGTATCTCTTTGTCGATATGGCGCACTATGCCGGCCTGATTGCCGCCGGAGAATATCCCAACCCCGTCCCCTTTGCCGATTTCGTAACCACCACCACCCACAAAACCCTGCGCGGCCCGCGCGGCGGCGTGATTCTGTGCCGCGACACCACTCATGAAAAAGCCCTCAACTCCGCCATCTTCCCCAGCCTGCAAGGCGGCCCGCTGATGCACGTTATCGCCGCCAAAGCCGTAGCCTTTAAAGAAGCTCTGCAACCCGAGTTTAAAGAATACGCCAAACAGGTCAAAACCAATGCCGCGGCAATGGCGGAAGAACTCATCAAACGCGGCCTGCGCATCGTCTCCGGCCGCACCGAAAGCCATGTTTTCCTCGTTGACCTCCAACCGATGAAAATCACCGGCAAAGCCGCCGAGGCCGCATTGGGCAAAGCGCATATCACCGTCAACAAAAACGCCATTCCCAACGATCCGGAAAAACCGTTCGTTACTTCCGGCATCCGCATCGGTTCCGCTGCTATGACCACCCGCGGCTTTACAGAAGCCGACGCGCGCGAACTGGCCAACCTGGTGGCCGACGTATTGGCCAATCCCGATGACGAAGCCAACCTGGCTAAAGTTCGCGCAGCCGTTACCGCCTTGTGCGACAGACACCCCGTTTACGGCGCATAAGCCAAACCGGCAATCATACGCAAAGGCCGTCTGAAACGATTTTTCAGACGGCCTTCCAGTCTGTCCGAAGCCGCAAAGCCGATTCCGTTCGAACCCGCCAGCTGGCTACGGTTCAATCCCCCCCCAGTTTCGACAACGCATCACAGGCAACAAATACCATGTCAGCATGACAACCCCAATGTACTACACCAACATGCGTCCCACTTTGGGATAAAATATTTATTTCTTTTTTTCCACAAATTCTCCCTCAAACAGCGTTAAATACATCCTAAACCTTATGGATCCATTGTCAGCACACCGTGATAAAAAGCAGCAGAATTATGGAAGAACGGGGAAGCCTGGTGTTTCGGACGCATGAGTGAAAGGCAGAAAGGCCGTCTGAAATCCTGTCGCAATGGATTTTCAGACGGCCTTTCTTCATCACGCCATATAGTCCTAACCCCAGTCCGCAAACTGTCCACACTCGGCCGCTTACGTTATACTGTCGACAATATTTTCAATTATGACAATCCCTTATGTCCGATTTCCTTCCCGTCCCGCCAGCCGAACTGTGGCAGGCGACGCTTGAACACCTCCGCCTCTCCCTGATTGCCCTACTTTGCGCAGTCGCACTTGCCGTACCGCTGGCCGTGTGGCTGGCGGACAAACGGCGTTGGGCGGAAGGTGTTTTGCAAGTAACCAATATCCTGCAAACCATTCCGTCCCTCGCGTTGCTTGGTTTGCTGATTCCCTTTGTCGGCATCGGTTCGCCGCCGGTTTTGATTGCGCTGACGCTCTACGCCCTGTTGCCGATTTTTCAGAATACCTATCTCGGTTTGAGCCAAATCGATCCCGCCATCAAAGAAGCGCACACCGCGTTTGGTTTGTCCCGTTGGCAGGCGTTGTGGCGCATCGAATTGCCGATGGCGCTGCCCGCCATGATTTCCGGCATCCGCACCGCGTCCGTATTGATTATCGGCACGGCGACACTCGCCGCGCTCATCGGTGCGGGCGGTTTGGGCAACCTGATTTTGCTCGGCATCGACCGCAACAACATGGCGATGACGTTTACCGGCGCGTTGCTGTCCGCCCTGCTCGCCGTATTGGTCAGCGGCGGCATCGTTCTACTACAAAAGTCCAAACACAAACTGTCGATTACCGCCGCTCTGCTTATCGTACTCAGCACAATCAGCTTCTCACACGTTTTTCAGAATACGGAACCTGCCCGCGGTACGGTCTCCCAAAGCAAAATCACCATCGCAGGCAAACTCGGCAGCGAACCCGACATCCTCATCAATATGTACAAACAGTTGATTGAAGAAAATAATCCGCGCGCGCAAGTGATGCTCAAACCCAATTTCGGCAAAACTTCATTTCTGTTTAATGCCTTAAACAGCGGCGAAATTGATATTTATCCCGAATTTACCGGTACCGTCCTCGAAAGTCTGGTCAAAGTCCCTGCCGAACAGCAAAACCGCCGCCTTTCCCCCGAACAAACCTATCAAACTGCCAAAGACCTGCTCGCCCGACAGCACCGGCTGACCTTTTTGCCGCCGATGGCATACCAAAACACCTACGCCCTCGCCGTCAGCCAAGACTACGCCGCTTCGCACAATCTGCACAAAATATCCGACCTCAAACGCGTGCAAAACCAAATCCGTGCCGGCTTTACCCTCGAATTTACCGACCGCGCCGACGGCTACAAGGGTCTGCAACAACACGGCATACAGTTTAGACACCTCTCGACGCTCGAACCCGCCCTGCGCTACACCGCCCTCCTAAACGGCAAAATCGACCTTGTCGAAGCCTATTCCACCGACAGCGACCTCAAACAATACCGCCTCGCCGTCCTTTCAGACGACATCGCCCTTTTCCCCTCCTACCAAGGCGCGCCGCTGATGAAAACCGAGTTTGCCGAACAGCATCCCGACATCGTGAACGCATTGAACAAACTGGCAGGTAAAATCAGCGAAGCCGAAATGACCGAAATGAACTACCGCGTGAAGGTGGGCGGAGAAAAACCAGCGGACGTGGCGCGGGATTATTTGCAGAAAAACGGTTTGATAAACGGAGCGGGGAAATAACGTTTGAGGTCGTCTGAAAAGTGGTTTTCACGCTATCAAAGCAAGTTTTCAGACGACAAAGAAATGGAAAAAACACCGTTGGAATTCCGCAAGGAATTTCAGCAGTCGTAGGCCGGATACCTAGCCCCGACATTTTCAGCTGCCTTGCGCCACTTAAATGCTGCCTGAAAAAGCAGCCTGCACCTTAATTCAAAACCCTTTCAGACGGCCTGAACCCCGCCCGTTCCCAAGACAAGGAAAACCATATGGACTACCCCGCCCTGCTCGCCGTCCTGCAACAACACGCCAACCCTGAACGCGCCATGCCAATGCAGGCATACATGAAACACCGCTTTGCCTATTTGGGCATCGGCAAACCGGAGCTTGCCCGCCTGTGCCGCCCGTTTTTCAAAGAGGCCGCCAAACAGCCGGTCGATTGGGATTTCGTGCGCCGCTGCTGGGACGACCCGCACCGCGAATTACAATACGCCGCGCTCGAATACCTGAAAAAAATGCAGCTGCACCTGACCCCGCAGGACATCCCGCGTTTGCAAACGCTGATTACCGAAAAATCATGGTGGGACAGTTCGGACGTCCTCGATCGCATTGTCGGCGACATTGCCCTGCGCCACCCCGAAGTCAACACCGTCCTATTGGCATGGAGCACGGACGACAACATCTGGCTGCGCCGCGTCGCCATCGACCACCAACTGCTCCGCAAACAACACACCGACACCGCGCTGCTGGAAAAAATCATCTGCAACAATCTGGGGCAAAAAGAATTTTTCATCAATAAAGCCATCGGCTGGGCATTGCGCGATTACAGCAAAACCAACCCCGAATGGGTACAAGGCTTTATCGACCACCACCGGCATGAAATGGCCAAACTGAGCCTGCGCGAAGCAGGTAAATACCTGCCGCCGAAGGCCGTCTGAAAAGCTGCCTAAGTCTTTAAATTTAAGGAGATTGGGATGACACCGAACAACCAAACGGGTGCATCTTGGTATGCGGACCCATCGCAGGGCAGCATACCCGATTCGTTTAACCTTTTTCAGGAACAATTCTTAAAGCCTTTGGGCAAAACCGCTGTGAACATCGAACGGGAAAAAGAAAGTGCCGAATACGGCGCGGTTCGTTTTGAAATGGACGGACAAACCTGTTTGTATCGTCAGGCCAAACATACGCCAAAAAAAGTCGGCCAATTTGTCGCGCTTTGGAAACGCCCGGCAATGTCCGGCGAAATCGCGCCGTTTGACTACGACGACGGCATTGATAAGGTGATTATCTTGGCAGAGGAACATCCGCGTTTCGGAGTGTTCGTTTTCCCATGTCGGCTGCTGGTCGAAAAAGATATTTTTTCTGAAAAATCAATAGGAGGAAAACGTGCGTTTCGGGTTTACGCGCCTTGGGTGATGCCGTCGGCGGCACAGGCCAAGCTAGCTAAAATTTGGCAATGCGATCACTTTGTGGAACTTACGGATACGACCCAAGGGCTGGTGCAATTAGCCAAGGTGCTTTAAGCCGAAAGGCCGTTTGAACGCCCCAAAGCAGCCTTACACTTTTCAGACGGCCTCAATAGGCAAGCTAGACTGACCAAACCCAACATTCTTAATCACTTAACAGTTTTGTTGGACCTGCCGGAATCTACGTTTACCAATTCAAATCCGCTATACTATAAATTTTTCCTTAAAACACACATCACAATATGAGTACCAAAAAATTTCCCATCCCCCTCAGCTATTTCAGCATGCCGTTGGGGCTTTTCGCGCTCGGTTTGTCTTGGCGTTACGGCGCGCGTATCGGGCTTTTGCTGACTTGGGCTGCGGAAACGCTGTTAGCCGCCGCCTTTGTGCTTTGGCTGATGCTGGTCATTGCCTACATCATCAAAATCCGTTTTTTCCGCCCCGAATTTTTGCAGGATTTGCAGGATTTGGTGCAATGCTGTTTCATCAGCGCGATTCCGATTACCGCTATGCTGGCAGGTTTGGCGGCACTGCCCTACCAAACGCTACTGGCAAAAGGGTTGATTTTGCTGGGAACGGCGGGGCAGTTGGCATTTGCCATGTACCGCGCAGGCGGCTTGTGGCGCGGCGTCCATACCCTTGACGCCACCACGCCGATTGTTTACCTGCCCACCGTTGCCACCAATTTTGTCAGCGCGACCGCAATGGCAGCATTGGGTTTGTCCGATTACGCCTGGCTGTTTTTGGGCGCGGGGATGTTTTCATGGCTTAGCTTGGAAGCCGCCATATTGAGCCGTTTGCGCACCGGCACACCCGTCAATGCCCCTGTGCGCGGTATTGTCGGCATTCAGCTTGCGCCCGCTTTTGTCGGCTGCGGCGCCTATTTTGCTGCATCAGGCGGACACATCGATACCTTCTCGTTGCTTCTAATCGGCTACGGCTGCCTGCAATTCCTGCTACTGCTGCGCCTTCTGCCCTGGATGCTGGAGAAAGGATTCAGCCCCAGCTTTTGGGGTTTCTCGTTCGGTTTGGCTGCAATGACGGGCTGCGGTTTCCATTTGATCGCCGAACAGCGTTTACTGTTTTTAGGCTATTTCCTCGCCACCGCAGGCTCCGGCTTGGTGATGCTGCTGTTGCTGGCGACTTTAAATTTGGCGAGACAAGGACGGTTGTTGGTGAAATGAAAAATCGTGCGGCTTAAAGGCGTGATAAAACGGACATGGTTTCAGGCCGTCTGAAAACTACATTTGGAAATTCAAACCGATGAAAATAAACCCTGAAAACGGCAGCATCATCCTGCCGGACGGCAACATTATTGGCGCACACACCACGCTTGATGACTGGATTGCATCCTTCCCAAAATCCAGCCCGAATCATCTGCAAGCGGGAATAACATTTTTCAGTTTGTCATTTACCAAACAGTCCGAACAATACACCCTTACCGCCCAGTTCGAGCAGCAGCGGCTAGAGCGCTTATCCATATTCTTCTGCCCGATAGGCGAAGACAATAGCTGGGCAGCATGGTCGGAGGAGCGCGAATTGCAACGTAGAAAACAGTTTGATCGATGGCTAGATAAACAACTGGGTGATGCCCCTTGTTCCATTAAAGCATCGTCATCCGGCAAATGCCGTCAATTCGCCTGGGGCAATGCGGGCGCGTATTACCACAATAAAGACGGCAGTACGATGATTGTCATCAGTTATCGCTGAACGCCTTACAAAGGACACCCCATGCACTACCAATCGCTAACCGCCGCGCTGGAACAATACAGCGGCAGCCTTACCCACTATCCCGCCTCCCCAAACAGCCTTGCCCTGCATATCGACCGTCAAACGCAAGGTCGTCTGAAACTCCACACACCCGACGGCATCAGCCTCAGCCTGACTTGCCAAGATGAACCCGTGCTCTGGTCGTTCCACAGCCACGATTTATACGACGTTTACCTCGTCCGCAGCTACGCCGAAAGCTGGCAGACATACCAACCCGTCGGGCACATCGGCAGCCGCGTAAACGAACATATCGCCCGCCAACCCGCCGCAAAGCAAGGCCTGTTTTGGAACAAATATTTCATCGAACAACTCGCCACCCACAACGCAGGACTGTTTGGCATCGGCGAATGGCACTTCGACTACCGCCCCGCCCAAACCCTGCCCCCGCAATGGGGTGAATGCTGGCACGACACCGCCGTAGGGCAGCCTGAAACCGACGAAAACTACCATAAATGGCTGTTTTCAGGCAGCCGTTTCGACGCGCTGGACAACAATTTTTATACCCAGACCGAACGCTTCATCGCCCTGAAAACCCACTACGCCGAAGACGGTCGTCTGAAATATTGGCGCAAACGCGCACAGCAAAACCAACTGCCGCCCGTCTTGGTGTACGAACTCTCCGCCCAGTCTGACCGCTGGCTGATTTTAGACGGACACCTGCGCCTCGCCGCCGCGCTTACCGAAGGGCAACTGCCGCCCCTGATTACCATCCAGGCCACCACCGCCCGAAACAGCCCGCAAACCGCCGCCGAACACGAAACCGCAAAAACCGCCGCCCTGTCGCAATACGAAAAAATCGCCCGACAAACCGACCACAATCCCCAAGCCCTAAACGCCGTCAGCCAACACATCATCCGCGCCTACGATACCCGCCCCTACCTGCTGCACACCACCCGCGCCGCCGCCGACATCGCCCCGAAAACCTGGCTGCAACAATTGCAAACCTACGCCGCACAACACGGTTTCGCCGAAGAATTTGAACGCGTTTGGACAACGGAATCATGGCCGATGAAACGGGTTGCTGCTTTTCAGGTCGTCTGAAAAGGTCAGGTTGTTTTAAACTTTTCAGACGACCTCAACAGGTAAACCCTTCCCACCCTGACCCACACCAATAATTTCCACCTAATTTTCCCCACATACAATCCCCACAAACGGCGCAGACCGCTTCATATTCCTATCCGTAAGGACCACTACCATGAAAAACATTAAATTTACCTTAGCCATATTCTTTGGCGGCATCTTCGCTTTATGGCTGCTTGCTACATCATTTCCAGATCAGTGGGGCGTATTTCCCGTACGCAACCTATTGCTGCAACTCACAGGCACCATCAGCATACTGGCCATGAGTGCCTGCCTGATACTTGCCGTGCGCCCCAAAATACTGGAGACCCCGCTCGGCGGGCTGGACAAAATGTACCGCCTGCACAAATGGTTCGGCATCATTGCCCTTTCAGGCAGCATCCTGCACTGGACCAGTAAGCAATTCCCCAAATGGCTGGTAAAGCTCGGTCTGTTTGACGGCAAAAAGCCGCCGCGTCCGCCGATGCAGGAAATATTGACATTAAAAGATTGGCTGGCTACCCAACGCCACTTTGCCGAAGAAGTTGGCGAAATCGCTTTTTATGTTGCCCTCGTCCTGCTTGTCGCCGCCCTCATCAAACGCATACCCTACCGCTGGTTTGCCAAACTCCACATACTTATCGTCCCCGTTTATCTCGCGCTCGTGTGGCACACCATCGTACTGGCAAATTTTGCCTACTGGTCGCAACCGCTGGGCTGGCTGCTCATCGCCGCCTTGCTTGCAGGCATCGCCTGCTCGCTGATTGCCCTATTCAAACGCATCGGCAAACCGCAAAACGCCACCGTATCCTCCCTAAATCAAAACGGCAATCTGCTCTCCCTGACCCTGAACGCCCCGAAATGGCAGGGACACCGCGCAGGTCAATTCCTCTTTTTACGCGCACACGGAGAAAGCCACCCCTTCACCATCGCCTCCGACTGGCAGCCTGATAACCAACAACTCACGCTCGTGATCAAAGACTTGGGCGACTACACCCACCGCCTGCCGCAACGCCTGAACATCGGCGACACCGTTCAAATCGACGGCGCATACGGACGTTTCGACTTTTCCGACAAGCAAGCGCAAATCTGGGTCAGCAACGGCATCGGCTTTACCCCTTTTCTCGCACGACTCAACGAACTCGCCAAACAGCCCGCCACCCAGCCAATAGACTGGTTTCATGCCGATAGAAACCTGCCTGCCGAAACGCTCGCCCACTGGCAAAATTTAGCGCAGCAAGCCAATGTCAATTTCCACTATATCCCCTCCGAAACCCAAAGGCTCACCGCCGAACATATCGGCCAAACCGTCCGCGACAGCACAAACCGCAGCCTATGGCTCTGCGGCAGCCGCAGTTTCACACGCAGCATCTCAGGCAGCCTGAAAACGCGGTCGCAACATTTAGAGTTCTTTGAATTCCGCTAAACGGTTGTAGGTGGTGCAAGGTATCCTCAAAGTACAACCTTAACTGAGTCCAAACAAAAGCAGTCCGCACCTTCAAAATGAAGTTGCGGACTGCTTTTTTTGCTTTTCAGACGACCTTTACAGCTAATCTAAAAAAGGCCGTCTGAAAACAATAAATACTGCCTGAACCAGTTATTTTTTTCAAGATGGTAGATACCACCCTCCTCTATTTATGAAGACTATGCTTACTTACCAATTTTCATTTTAATACTTTTCACCTCTCTAAAATTTGACTAAAATAACTCAATTATAAAAAATTGCGCGATTTTGGTATTTATCATGAAAATCTCCAGGCCTCCGGAATTTGCCCTGTTGCAGCAGGAATATGTACAGCATCTTACCGAAAAGATGGTGCAAACCGCCGAGCTGTTTCACTCCGCCACTGACAATCCCGACATGGATATTTCAAATTTTCTTACTGAAATCAAAGATTATTCTGAATTCTCCGTAACCGATGAAAACGGAACCTACCTGCATTGGGACAAATTCCGCCGAATTCATACGGAGGACACACGAATGAAATGGCGCGCCGTCAAGGAGAGCCGCATGAAAATCCAAAAACCGATTGATTTTCCGTTCAGGCATCGGTTTTGGTTCTGCATTCCCGACTCCTTGCAGGCACGGCTTCATTTGATTGACAAAAGCTGCGGCAGCACTATCGGCACGTCCAGTCTGGGCGGCTTCGGCAGAAGCGAGCAAAATAGGTTTCTGCTCAAATCCCTGATTATGGAAGAAGCGATTACATCCGCCCAACTGGAAGGCGCGGCCACCACGCGCAAAGTGGCCAAGGATATGCTCAAATCGCAGCGCAAGCCCAAAACCAAAGACGAAATCATGATAGTGAACAACTATCACCTGATGAAAAAAGCGGTGGAATTGAAAAATACGTCGTTGAGCGTTGAAATGATTTTGGATTTACACCGCATTGCCACCAGTAACGCCATTGAAAACAAGGCCGAGCCCGGGCAATTCAGGCGGGACAACGAAATCTTTATCGCCGATAACGACGGCAATAGCCTGTACCAACCGCCGCCGCACGGGCAGGTTCATACGCTGATGGAAGCGGTATGCACGTTTGCCAACAACACTTATGACGGCTCAGAAAATCCGTTTATTCATCCGGTTGTCCAAGCAATTATTCTGCATTTCCTCATCGGCTATATCCACCCGTTCGGCGACGGCAATGGGCGGACGGCGCGGGCTTTGTTCTATTGGTTTATGCTCAAAAACGGCTACTGGCTGTTTGAATACATATCCATCAGCCGTCTGCTGAAAAACGCCCCTGCCCAATACGCCAAATCCTATCTGCATGCAGAAACCGACGATTTGGATTTAACCTATTTCATCTATTACCAATGCGACATTATCAAGCGGGCAGTTACCGATTTGGAAAACTATATTTCCGACAAACAAAAACACCAGCAGGAATTCAAAGCAGCGATTGCCCAGTATACCGAAAAGATAGGAAAGTTGAACCAGCGGCAAATCGGCATCCTGCAAAAAGCGGTGGAAGAAAGCGGAAAAATCTTTACTGCACAAGAAATTGCAAACCAATACGGTATTTCTTTAAATACTGCCCGCAGCGATTTAAGCAAACTTGGAGAATATAGATTCCTAGTACCATTCAAATCAGGGAATGCTTTAGAATATGTTGCCCCGCAGGACTTATTGGAAAGATTGGAGAGAAAATAGTTTGGCAGCCGCCTAAAGGGGCGGCCTTAGCCGAGTCCAAACAAAAGCAGTCCGCATCTTCAAAATGAAGTTGCGGACTGCTTTTTATTTTTCAGACGACCCTTACAATCAACCTGACGACTTGGGTAATTTTATTGTCTAAGTAGGTAGATTAGGTTGATAAATCCAACGTTTTAGATAGATTAAACGGTTTGTTGGGTCTCGACTCAACCTACGCTTGCCACACCCCTCCGCTTGCCGCAACCGCATGATATTCCTAAAATACCCCTTTCCCTCACTTTAAAAAACGTCCATGAAATCCAAACTATCCGCGCTTGCCGCTACCGCCCTGCTTTTCGAATGAGCGAAATGAAATAAACTACCGCGTGAAAGTGCGAGGCGAAAGCACGGAAAACGTGGCCTAGGATTATTTGGAGAAAGGAAAGAGATAAGATGAAAGCCGTAAAAATCTACCAAGCCGGCGGTCCGGAACAACTGATTTATCAAGACGTGCCAACACCTGATATCAAAGAGGATTGGTCACTGGTAAAAATCAAAGGCTTCGGCATCAACCATTCCGAGATTTTCACGCGTGAAGGCAAATCGCCGTCTGTCCAATTTCCGCGCATTTTGGGCATTGAATGTGTAGGCGAAGTGGCGCAAAGTTCCACGCCCGCGCTGGCGGTCGGACAAAAGGTCGTCTCTATTATGGGCGAAATGGGGCGCGCCTTTGACGGCAGCTACGCCGAATATGTGTTGCTGCCCAACGAGCAAATCTACCCTGTTCATACCGATTTGGATTGGACAACCCTTGCCGCAATTCCCGAAACCTACTACACCGCATTCGGCTCATTGCAGCAGCTTCGTATCGCGCCGCAAGATCGTGTGCTGGTGCGTGGTGCAGGCAGCGGCGTGGGCGTAGCCTTTGCACAGTTGCTCAAAGCGCAGTTTCCGCATATCGTACTGCACGGTTCAACGCGTAATCCTGCCAAAGCTGCCCGTTTGCAGGCGGTCGGATTTGACGAAGTGATTACTGAAGCCGATGGCAAAATACAAACCGACCAAAGCTACGACAAAATTCTGGAATTGGTCGGGCCGGCAACTTTGCGTGATTCTTTCTCCCACATCAACGAACACGGCATCGTCTGCAACACAGGGCAGCTTGGTAACATATGGTACGTGAACGATTTTGATCCGATTATCGAACTCAAAAACAACAGCTATCTCACCGCCTTTTATTCGGGCAATGTGTCGCAAGCCAAGCTGGATGCGATGTTTGACTATATCCGGCAGTTTGATGTGAAAATCTTAATTGAACGCGTGTTTGCATTGGAACAAGTTCCCGAAGCCCACCGCTTTTTACAAAGCGCGGACGGATTTGGGAAAGTGGTGGTGGTGAACGAATAAGGCTACCTGAAACCCAAAAAGCAGCCTGCACATGGTTTGACAGAAATCCTGCAAACGGCAAAGCTATCCCTTTTGAAAACGCATAAGGAAAACAACATGAACATCGCCATCACCGGTTCCAGCGGCAACATCGGCGGCATGGTCGCCCGTCATCTAAACACACGCGGCTTGCCGCTTATCCTGCCGCTGCGCAACCCCGCCAAAGCGCCCGACCTGCCGAACTGCGAAGCGCGGCGGTTTGCCTATGGCGATTTGGAGCTTGCCAAGCAGGCGTTAAACGGGGTGGACGTGCTGTTTATGGTGTCCGCCGCCGAAAGCCCGACGCGCGAACAGGAGCATTTGACTTTGGTGCAGACTGCTTCGGAAGCGGGCGTAAAACACATTGTCTATCTCTCTTTTGCACAGGCGGCGTTGGACAGCACCTTCACGCTGGCGCGTACCCATGCGGTTACTGAAAATGCAATCCTGCAAACGAATATGCGCTACACCTTTCTGCGCGACAATTTTTACAGTGAGATGATGGCAACGATTGCCAACGCAGACGGCATCATCGCAGGCCCTGCCGACGACGGGCGCGTTGCCTGCGTTTCGCAGCGCGATGTCGCCCAAGCGGCGGCAAACGTCATCGCCGACATCGCATGCGGCAACCACCGCCACGATAATCAGACCTACACGCTGACCGGCTCTCAATCATTGAGTTTTGCTGAAATAGCCGCCGTTTTAACCGAAATCACCGGCAAACCGCACCGCTACCATAATGAAACCGTGGAAGAAGCCTTTGCCAGCCGCAAAGCCGCGTACCCTGACACGCCCGATTGGCAGATTGAAGCGTGGGTTTCCACCTACACCGCCATTGCCAAAGGCGAACTTGCCGCCGTTTCAGACGACCTGCCGAAATTATTGGAACATGAGCCGCGCCGCTTTGTCGAAGTGGTTGAAAGTATATTTACTAAAGGAAATGCAAACGACTAAAGCGTAGCGAGCTTGTTTGCCATGTTTAGCTTTTAGTCGTGTCAGGCTGTTACATGACTTTCAAAACTATCGGTACATCCGCTCGGCTGCAGCCACTCCAGCAAAGGGGGTTTTATGGAAAACACCATTCTCAGCAACAAAAAAATTCACCAAGCGACGGTGCTGGCCTATCGCGGCAAACAAAAAGTTGCGGAGCTATCAAAGGGCGGGATGAGCTGCGATTCCCCTTTTGCCATTGCCAGCATCTCGAAGCTCTATACCCATGCGATGACCTTTGCGCTAATAGATAAACAGCTGCTCGCCTATACATCACGGCTTGTTGATTTACTGCCGGCGGATAAAGTCGGCTGTTTACCCAATGCCAAAGAAGTCACCGTGCAACACTTGATTGATCAAACTTCCGGTTTTGCCAATCACGAATTGGATAAATTGCCCGACGGTACCGTATTGTTTGAGGAAGTCCTGCGCCACGACCGCGCGGTAGACGTTGCGGAGTCGCTGCGGCTGGTGGCTGCATTGCCGCCCAAAGGCAAACCGGGCAGCCGTGCTTACTATGCCGACATCAATGCGTTGTTACTAGGCGAAATCTGCGAAACCCTCACCGGCAAAACCTTGCCTGCCTTATTGACAGAAACCATTTGCCAACCGCTCGGACTTAAAAACACGCATTACTGCACAGCTGACGAAAATAATATTACGCCCATTTATAACGGTTCCCACGCTGCCTTTTGGCTCAAATATCTATCGGCACAAATGGCGCAAGGCGGTATTGTGGCGACCAATTATGAATTGATGCGATTTTTGCAGGCGTTCATGAGGGGGCAGCTGTTTTCTAAAAATCACCTTACCCATCCAGACTTTCGCCGCATACAATTCATACCGCTGAAATACGGCAGCGGTATGATGCAACTCAAAATTCCGCGCATATTGTCGCCATTTTTTCCGGCTCCGGAAATTATCGGTCATAGCGGCAGCAGCGGCAGCTTCGCCTTTTATTGCCCGTCGAAAGACATCTTCATTACGGGCACCATTAATCAGCTTCAACACCGCCCCTTTGCCGCCATTTATCGTGTTATCAATAAGGTTTAGCCAATGATTCCGCCATCCGCATCCACCCCGCTGATCGAATTCAAAAACGTCAACAAACACTACGACAACCACACCGCTGTGAACGAACTGAACCTCACCATTTATCAAGGTGAGTTTTTCGTGTTAGTGGGCGGTTCAGGCAGCGGCAAATCCACCACGCTACGCATGATTAACGCGCTGACCGAGCCGACCGACGGCGATGTTTATTTCAACGGCAGACGTATCAAAGATTACGACATCCGCGGGCTGCGCCACCGCATCGGTTATGTGCTGCAACAAATCGCCCTGTTCCCCACCATGACCGTGCGGCAGAACATCGAACTGATGCCCGACATTTTGGGCTGGGACAAACCGAAGCGCACATCGCGTGTGAACGAACTGCTCGAGCTGGTCGGTATGCCGCCCGAAACCTACCTAAACCGCTATCCGCACGAACTCTCCGGCGGCGAACAGCAGCGCATCGGCATCCTGCGCGCCATCGCCGCCAAACCCGACATCTTGTTGATGGACGAACCCTTTTCCGCCCTCGACCCGCTCGCCCGCGCTTCCCTTCAGGAAACCGTGTCGCTGATTCATAAAAAACTCGGCACTACCATCGTTTTCGTTACCCACGACATGAACGAAGCCGCCAAGCTCGCCTGCCGTATCGGCGTGATGCACCAAGGCAGGCTGGTGCAGGTCGATACGCCTCAGGATATTCAAAACCATCCGGCGGATGATTATGTACGCTCCCTGTTCGGCACGGCGCAGCCGGAAAACACCGCCTCCGCCGACGAAGTTATCGACCTTTACCAGCGTTTGGATGCGGACGGCAAAGCGCGGGTAAGGGAACATTGTGCACAAAACGGGATGGATGTTTAGAAAAAGGCCGTCTGAAAATTTTCAGACGGCCTCAAACGTTTTCAGTACACGCTCAAGCACCGGGTCTGCTTTCCGGTAACACCCAATTTCGCAAAAACTCTACTGTAAGTCCAAATCAAAAGCATCCATGCCGTCAGGTACCGTATCAAAAACCAAGCGAATCTGCTATATATGTTTCCTCAAAACCCCAAAGGAGAATCAAGATGGACATTCTTTCCCGCCTGCAAGCATTACCGCCGGGCAGGTTTCACTACAAATTACTGGTATTGGTCGGTATAGGCTGGTTGTTTGACGCAATGGATACCGGCATCGTGTCGTTTATATTGCCCGAATTAGGCAAAGAATGGGGTTTGCAGCCGGCGCAACTGGGTTGGATAGTCAGCATTGCCTTTATCGGCATGGCACTGGGGGCAGTATCGAGCGGCTGGCTGGCAGACCGCTTCGGAAGGAAAACCGTATTTGCCGCGACCATGGCGGTGTACAGCACGGCGACGGGCCTATGCGCCTTCGCCCCCGACATCGCAACACTGCTTACCTGCCGCTTCTTTGTCGGCGTAGGACTGGGCGGACAGCTTCCCGTCGCGGTGTCATTGGTCAGCGAATACGCCCCGCCGAAAGTACGCGGACGCTTTATCGTGTTGCTGGAAAGTTTTTGGGGCTTAGGCTGGCTTGCCGCCGCACTCGCTTCCTATTTCTTTATCCCAAAATTCGGCTGGCACAGCGCGTTTTTAATCGGCGCGCTGCCGATTTTGTATATCCCGCTGGTGTTGAAATTCATACCCGAATCCGTACCCTACCTGCTCTCGCAAGGCAAAACGGACGAAGCACATCGGCTGGTCAGCCGCTTGGAAGAGGAAGCGGGAATTACGCCCGCCGCAACAGCCGTAGCACCGCCGCAACAGGAAAAACAGCGCATCCGTTTTATGCAACTATGGCAACAGCCTTTCGCACGGCGCACGCTGATGCTGTGGCTGGTTTGGTTCGGCATTGTCTTTTCCTATTACGGCATTTTTACTTGGCTGCCGAAACTCTTGGTCGAACAAGGCAATACGGTGGTCAAAACCTTTGAATATGTGCTGGTGATGATTGTCGCGCAACTGCCCGGCTACATCGCGGCGGCGGCATTGGTGGAAAAAATCGGGCGCAAAGCGACTTTGGCGGGTTTTCTCGCCGCCTGTGCCGTCTGCGCGTGGTTTTTCGGGCAAAGCAACAGCGCCGCCGAAGTCATGGCATGGGGCAGCCTGATGTCTTTCTTCAACCTCGGCGCATGGGGCGTTTTATACACCTACACGCCCGAACTCTACCCCCTCCGCTTCCGTGCCTTCGCTTCCGGCTGGGCGGGCGCAATCGGACGCGCGGGCGGCATTCTTGCGCCTATGGTGGTCGCCAAAATGGTCGGCGGCAGCGGCGGATTCGGCAATATATTCATGATGTTCGCCGGCGTAATGATGCTGATTGTATTGGTGATTTTGGCATTGGGCGAAGAAACAAAAGGCAGGACGCTGGAGGAAATCAGCTCTTAAACAACCGTATCCGCTACCCAAAATCAGCAAAAGGCCGTCTGAAAACTCAAAATTGGTCTTCAGACGGCCTTTATGCTAAAGATTTTCAGACGACGTTTAAGATCGTCTGAAATTTTGAAACAACGGTTTAAACGGCAAAGAACGCGTGCGTACCGCACACACCCTGCACGTCGGTTTTAAAGTCTGTGCTGCCCGCAGGTAGGGTGTGTGGCGTAGCCACGCACGCGGTTGGGGTGGATGCAGGCTACGCTTGCTCAGGTAGCAACTTAATACCAGCTACTTCCAATCTTTCCTCCGGCCGTCCTACCATAAAATCCCAACCATCTGGCATTTTATTTTTCAATCCTGCTCCCAATTTAGCATCTAAATATTTGGCCTCTTCCAAAGTAATACGAGCCACTTTCCAATTTTTTTGAAGTGCTGTAGCTAATTCTTCATCAGAATACTCATTTCGTTTAATCAATTTATCCAACTCATCAATCATATAAGAGCAGGGAACTACATGCTCGAGACGACATCGAGATGTAGCAGTAGCAGCTTTTTCTGACTTTCCTAAAAACACAAAAGAATCCTCTTTGTGCAACATATGTTCAAAAATTCTTGAGTTGTACCCAAGACGGCTTTGATTGGTTTCGTTTTGGAATTCAATTAAGTTTCGGAAATGTTTAATCAATAACAAACAAGTTTGAAAGACAACTTCTTGAGTCCGTTTTTCTAGATTTTCCATTGCATAATCCCTTCTAAAATTTCAAATATTAAAATCATCACTCCGCCCCAAACAGCAGCCCACCTTAATCCCCGTACCCTATCCCTCCACACAGGTGGAGATGCCGGCTACAGTTTGCTACGGTTGCTATTCAAACACAAGGTCGTCTGAAAACAGATTCACGGTTTTCAAACGACCTTTACGCTAAGAGGTTTTCAGACGATGTTTGAGGTCGTCTGAAAGTTTGAAACAATGGTTTGAACGGCAAATACGCGTGCGTGCGTACCGCACACACCCTACACGTTGGTTTTAAATTTATGCCTCCCGCAGGTAGCTTATGTGGCGTAGCCACGCACGCGGCTGATGGAGATACAGGCTACGACTTGCTGCAAAATCAATATTTGTTTTCAGGCTGCCTTTTTAATACAATCCGTCCATGCTTTTCAAAGCGATTAGCGGCGGCTCTGCATGTTTAACGGCAGGCAGAACTGTGCGGGCGGCGTGCCGATTCCGTATCCTGCGCTACGAAAGTGGCGGAAAGCAGAAAACCAAAGGCAAAAGCGTGTTTCGTCTAGCTGGAAAAGACGGCGGGCATAGGGTCCGCAAACATGGGTTCGAATCCCATAACACAAAGCTGATGGAATTGTGTTTAGCTAAGCGGTTAAAGCGGCAGAACGATGTTCTGCAAACGCGGGTTCGATTCCCGCAACACAAGCATTTGAATTAGCTCATTGGGTAGAGCAAAGGACTCATAATCTTTGTGTAACAGGTTCGATTCCTGTATTCAAAACCAAGCCTGTCGGGGCTTTATCCGACACTATCCTGTCACGATAGAAAATGGTTTGTAAAACCGACATTTATTGGTCTCAAAAACCAAAAACGCAGTACCGCAACCTGCTGCTGCCGCTTTCTGAGCGGCGCGGTGTCGGACGGCGTTTCAGGCAGCCTGCACCATTAGGGTCGTCTGAAACCTATCCGCCGCCACACCGCAAGGACAACGGGCAAGGCTTGCGGCCCGGCTGACGCAAAGGCGGGCATGTTACCGGCGCACGGCAAAACGGTTTAGGCAAGATGTGAAACTTAAGCCCTGCGCTGCTTTCATGCTCCCCGATGCACACACGGGCCCGCCGCCTCTGGCTGTTGCACAAGCGGCAGCGGCAGGTTGCCCCTATTTCTTCGGGTTGCCGTTTTCAGGCGGCCTGAAACGGGGTTTGGGGCAACGGAAATGCCCAAGCCCAATCCATTTTAAAAAGGAAACGTCATGTTCAAAAATTTCGTCGTCAAACCCACCGAACGCCTTATCGTTCTGCTGGATGGCAGCCTGTACACCGTTCTCAATGCGGGGAAACACACTATTTGGCATTGGGGCAAGGAAATTGAAACACACAAACAGGACGCGACCGTGCTGCATGTGCAGTGGAACGGTATCGGCAGTTTGTTGAAAATCGCTTCGGAACGCAAAAAGGCGGAAAAATTCCTGCAAATTGTCCATAACCCTGCCGGACACAATACACTGGTATGGCACGATGAAATGCCCGTATTCACCATGACCGACAATACGGACTATTGGGCGTTTTTCCGTCCTGAAAAGGGCGAATTGAACACGCTCACGCTGGCGCACAACGAATACTGGCTGCCTGAAAACGTGCAGGAAACGCTGCTGTTGCGTAATCAAGTGCCGTCAAACTGCGAGAAATTTGTCGTGGAGCAACACGAACGCCTGCTTATCCGCATCAACGGGCGTTTGCAGCGCGTGCTGGGCGAAGGGCGGTATCTGCTGCAAAGCAAGGCGAGAGCGAAAAATAACGAAATCGAAATCGAACGGCAACACACTGCCAACGCAATGTATCATCAATGGGAAGACGCGCAGAAATGGGCGAAAGAGCAGCCTGAAAATCCGCAATGGCTGGTGCTGGAAACCCCTGTGGGGCAAAACACGTTGGCGTGGCATCAGGATTTCGGCGCAAAGGTCGTGGCAAGCGGCGAACACGCAGCGTTTTGGCTGCCTGAAAATGGCGAAATCGAAACGCACATGCAGCCGAAAACCGAATACTGGCTGCCCGAAAATGTGCAGGCTGCTTTGCTGGCACACGCCACGTTGGACAAACCCCTGCAAAAATATACCGTTAAAGCCAACGAAAGCCTGCTGATTACCGAGCGCAACCGCCTGATGCGCGTGCTGGGTGAAGGCGATTATGTGCTGCTGTTGGGCGAGGAACATAAAGCCCTGTTTGCCGATACAGGCATACCCGTGTATGAAAATACGGCGCAACTGGCGCAATGGGCGGCGCAAAATCCCGAACTCGCAGCGGCGCATTGGCAGCGCGTGGAAGCCGGCGAAAACGAATTGCTGCTGTGGTCGCAAAACGGCAAGCTGCAAAACCTGATCCGCCCCAAAGAAGCAGCGTGGTTCTGGCGCGAAGCGGCTCAGCCGTATGAAATCCAACGTATTGATTTATCCCAAGGTTTGGCAATCGATGCGGATACAGTGAAGCAGTTGCAGAACATCAATTTCGGCGGCCATCCTGTGTTTAAAAATGCAGTGCACACGGTAAACGTACCCGAACACCATCAGGGCTTGGTCTATATCGACAACGTGCAGCAACCGCCTCTGACGCAGGGGCGTTACCACTATTGGCTGGTAAACCAGACGGTCGGCAGCCAAGTGGCGGATTTGCGTTTGCAGACTTGCGAAGTATCGGGACAGGAGCTGCTGACTGAAGACAAGGTTACCGTGCGCGCCAATGTGGTGTGCAACTACCGGATTACGGACGCGCCCAAATGGTTTGCCCAGCATCAATCGCCCGAAGAATATCTCTACCGCGAATTGCAGTTTGCCATCCGCGCGCTCATCGGCAGTAAAAGTATGGACACGCTGTTGGCGGACAAACAGGGCTTGGATACGGAGCTGACCGCGCTCATCCGCGCCAAAGTACCGCAGGGCGCGGAAATCGACAGCGCAGGCGTGAAAGACATTATCCTGCCGGGCGAAATCCGCAGCATCTTAACGCGCGTAGTGGAAGCTGAAAAATCCGCCCAAGCCAACAACATCCGCCGCCGCGAGGAAACTGCCGCCACACGCTCGCTGCTGAACACCGCGCGCGTGATGGAGGAAAACCCGACCGCCCTGCGTCTGAAAGAATTGGAAACATTGGAAAAAGTTACCGAAAAAATCGACAAGATTTCAGTATACGGCGGATTGGACGGCGTGTTGAAAGGCTTGATTAATATTCAGCAGCCGAAATAGGATTTTTGGCCGCCTGAACACGCCGCACGGTACAAAAGCAGCCTGCACTTTGGGGATTGGAAAGTGCAGGCTGCTTTTTTGAGTTTTGGGAAAATAGACAAGCTGCCGCGTGCATACCGCAGTCCCCTCCGCATCGGTTTCAAAGTTCGTATAGTCATAGGCAGAGTGTGTCGCGTAGCCACGCACACGGGTACAAAATTTCAAACAACGCGCGCTTGCCAAAGGCACACCCCCTACTCACGCAGGCTACGCTGGCTTTCCCTTCGGCTGTGCGGACGCATCGGCAGAATGCCTAGCCTATAGTAGTTGCCGAAATGGGTTGGCGACAAGCAACATCTTCATGATGTCGCAGGTATGATAATGCCGATTGTGCAGATGCTTTTGGTTTCCAAGCAAAGAAACAAAAGGCAGAAAGCTGAAAAACATTAGCCCATAAACAGTCGCCACCCTTCCCGTCCGAAATCAAACAAAGGCCGTCTGAAAGCACAGTTTCAACGAAGTTAAAACCCACTTTCAGACGGCCTCTTTTCAAAAATGCAGCCTACCCTATCAAAATATCCAGCCATTTCTGCCATTCGGGTTTATAAAAAACTCTAGGCATAACCAGAAACCTCCCGCCCGAAACAGAAGACAATTTCGCAGTATCCAATACTTTCATCATAAACTCCTTTACACATTAAAAAACGAATCCGAACCAAACGGACTCATACTGATAGAATCCCGCCGCATATTAAAATTTCCATCTTTTTTTTAAACGACGCACGCAAAAAGTAAAATTTTATAAAATAAAACATATACATATGAATTTTGAAAACCAACGCCGACTTTAACGTCCCTATCATAGGCAACGCATAGGTTGGGTTGGTAAATTCAATGTTTCAGAAGGTTAGGCGGTTTTGTCGGGGTTTAAACCAATCTACACCTGCCGCATCATTCCCACGCAGGCGGGAATCCAGAATGTGAAACTTGGGAAACTTTTCCCCAGCAGATTCCCATGCCGACAGGCCCGGATTTCCGCCTGCGCGCAAATGACGGATTGAGGAGATTTGAGAAAATGAAAGAAACAAGGCCGTCTGAAAAGCGGTTTAGCTTCGTTGAAGCTATGCTTTCAGACGGCCTTTAACACGCATACTACGATTACGCCGCTTGAGGCGGTGAGCCGTACCTATGGGATTTTGTTGTTTTGGTGGGCTGTACAGATTTGTTTATGTATATATAGATTACCGGTTAAGTCAAACTGAAAATCGGTTTTAGGGCGTGGGTCGGATTCTTGAATCCGACATTTTGGGTATTGCGGCAATGGATTACAATAACAGGAGTGTTAGAGGTTTTGTCGGATACAAGTATCCGACCTACAGTTGCTGAAATTTTTTGTATTTTGCGAGGGGAGAATATTGATTTATGTTTTCAATATTAGGGGCAGTATTATTTGGAGTTATAGCAACTATGACAGTGCTTGTTGCTTGCGGTTTGCCTTTGGGCGAATTTACAATGGGTGGACAACATAAAATCTTACCTAAAAAACTTAGAGTTGTGGCAGTCATTTCGGTGGCTATCCAAATTTTTGCAATGATAATTATTTTGCAAGCCGGAGGTTTTATCTCCTTGTGGTTGTCTTTTAAAGTTACTAAATATATTTGTTTCTTCTTTGCCGCTTACCTATCTTTGAATACTGTTATGAACATGATTTCAAAAAGTAGGAAAGAAAAATATGTTATGACTCCGCTTTCACTTATAGCCGGAATATGTTTTTGGATAACGGCTTTTCAGATGTAGTATGTAAAATGAGGATAATCTACAGTGCGTCAAATTGGAATTTGGGAATGACATTTCCTACATGATTGTTAATGAGATTATTGTGGCATGACGAATATATGAGAAGAAAAGACGATGAAAAATAACAGTTTGTCTAATTGAATAGAACAATTTTTGAAACAGTAAATCACAAAGGTTTACTGTTTTTTCTTGCTCAGTTTTCAAAATAAAAGCGTCAATAAATTAAAAAAGGTACTTGATAAAACGCTTCCTGAGGCAGTGAACCATACCTATGGGCTTTTGTTGTTTGGAAAAGCTGTGCAGATTGTTTCGGTTAAATCAAATACCGCGTGCGTACCGCATACACTACACGTTGATTTTAAGGTTTGTGCCGCTCGCAGGTAGATGTATGGCGAACCACGCACGCGGTTAGCAAAGATGCAAGCTACACAGCTTGCTCTTTTCAAAAACGCAGCCTACCGTTTTATAGTATTGCCCAAATTCAAAAAACGTTGCCAATCCTCTTCGGTTTTAAACCAAAATCTGATTGGCATCAGAATATTACCGGGACCAAGTTGAAACAACCCCCCGCCCGCAACAGAAGACAATTTCGCATTATCCAATACTTTCATCATAAACTCCTTTACACATTAAAAAACGAATCCGAACCAAACGGACTCATACTGATAGAATCCCGCCGCATATTAAAATTTCCATCTTTTTTTTAAACGATGCACGCAAAAAGTAAAATTTTATAAAATAAAACATATACATATGAATTTTAAAAACCAATGCCGACTTTAACGTCCCTATCATAGGCAACGCATAGGTTGGGTTGGTAAATTCAATGTTTCGAGAGGTTCGGCGGTTTTGTCGGGGGGTTAAACCAATCTACACCTGCCGCATCATTCGCACGCAGGCGGGAATCCAGAATGTGAAACTTGGGAAACTTTTCCCCAGCAGATTCCCATGCCGACAGGCCTAGATTCCCGCCTGTTCCCCAGCAGATTCCCATGCCGACAGGCCTAGATTCCCGCCTGCGCGGGAATGACGGATTA